>CAJVZH010000003.1 GCA_913020715.1 uncultured Gammaproteobacteria bacterium | reverse complement strand
AAGGGTATGGCTGTTCGCCATTTAAAGTGGTACGCGAGCTGGGTTTAGAACGTCGTGAGACAGTTCGGTCCCTATCTACCGTGGGCGTTGGAGACTTGAGGGAAGCTGTTCTTAGTACGAGAGGACCGGAATGGACACACCTCTGGTGTTTCGGTTGTCACGCCAGTGGCATTGCCGAGTAGCTATGTGTGGAAAGGATAACCGCTGAAAGCATCTAAGCGGGAAGCCCCTCCCAAGATTAGGTCTCCCTGATTATTTAATAATCCTAAAGATCCCTCGAAGACTACGAGGTTGATAGGCTAGGTGTGGAAGTACAGCAATGTATGAAGCTAACTAGTACTAATTGATCGTGAGGCTTGACCATATAACACCCAAGATATTTGGAGATGTTGTTGTGTCAACAGGCAATATGCCTTATAAACTTTACTTTATCCATTTTGTTATACCTCTATGGTATAAAAACTTTTTAATTCGCTTGATTAAAGTACTAACTTAAATCAAGTAAGCAGTTTGCTTAGTGATAATAGCAAGTGTGACCCACCTGATCCCATCCCGAACTCAGAAGTGAAACCACTTAGCGCCGATGGTAGTGTGGGGTCTCCCCATGTGAGAGTAGGACATTGCTAGGCTTTTATTCCAAAAAACCCCAGACATCGTAGATGCTGGGGTTTTTTATTGCCTATTAAAAAGAATCCAACTCACGGCTTTTTGAAAAGTTTTTGGAGTGTTCAATGTTGACGTTTCTTCTTGTCATGCGCTTTGAAGCTTATATAATAACCACTTAAAATATACAATTTTTATCATGTCAGATTACACCCCTCTTGCCCTCGCAGCTAAAGCGTTATCAATTAATTTAAACGAACAACAATACGGCAGTATTGTTGAGATTGGAGCGGGCCAAGAAGTTGCTCGCAACTTCTTTAGAGTTGGAGCTGCTGCTGGAACCATTGCTAAAACCAGCTCGGCTTATGATATGGCGGTTAGTGATGCAATTTATGGTAAGGGTGGTCGTTATGTCAGCCGTGAGCGGGTTGAGAAAATTCTTAATTATGAATTTCAGTTATGTGTGGAGCGTTTAGAGGGCACCAGACCAGAGGACAGTACTTTTTTCGCTTATGCGGCCAGCGTAGAAGCTAAGGCGTACGGACGAGAAAATGAATGTCATGGCTGGGTCGGCATTCAATTTCAGGGAGATGCCAAACAAAACCCACCCAATCAGGTTATTTGCCATGTTCGTATGCTCGATAAAACGAATGGGCGGCAATCTGAGGCGTTGGGCATACTTGGTGTGAATTTAATTTACGCATCTTTTCATTATCGACACGATGTGAATAGTTTTATTAAGTCACTCAAAGACAATCTTGGCGATGATCGTATAGAGATTGATCTAATTCATTTTTCTGGTGATCATTTTAGAGGGGTTGATAACCGCTTGGCCAGTCTACTGCTTGTTGAAAATTGGTTGGCTCGAGTGGTAATGTTTGATACTCAAGGCAATCCTGCAGTGCCCCGTGATGTGCTCTATAAAAAGCCAACTGTGGTCACTCGTGGCTCGTTCAAGCCCCCTACTAAAACGCATTTAGATATGACAGAATGCGGCATTCGTTTATTAGCCGAAACAACACAATCCGATGAAGGGGGAGTGGTTCGTTTGGCTGAAATTTCAATGTCTCAATTGGTTTCTGAGAGAAAAGGGGATAACCAAGATTTTCTTGCACGAGTCACTTTGGCCAACTCACTGGGCATGCATGTTTTATTGTCGGATTATGTGCGTTATTTCAGTCTCAGTTCTTGGCTTCGACGACACACCAATCAGCCGATTGCTATTTTAATTAAATCGATTGATCTTCCATATATTTTCAATCATGACTTGTATCAAGCGCTACCAGGTGGCACATTGGAAGGGCTTGGAAAGCTATTCCATAATAACACCAGGGTGATGGTTTACCCTGCTTTCGAAGATGGCAGTCTCATGACTCTAGCAACAGCGCCCAAGCCCGACAGTTTGAAACACATTGTCGCCCAGATGATGGAGGACAACAAACTGATACCAATTGAAAGTTTTTCAAATGAGGTGGTTGGTATTTCCGCTCGCGAAACGATGAAAATGATTCTCGCAGGTGAGCGTGGCTGGGAAGACAATCTACTGCCAGCAACGGTTGAAATAATGAAGCAAAATAACCTGCATGGAATTGAATCTGATAGCTAGACAACCTGTCATAAGATTTCCCCTCAATACATTTTTCTAAATATACTTGACCTAAATTGACGGTGATAATTACTCAACTATCACCCCATTAAGGCTTTGTATAATACAACTCCTTGACAACAATTGTCAGTTACAACCATCATCTGCAGTTTGCTTACTATTGAAAGATAGCGAAGCAATCATCAGTTAATGCTAATTTATTATACAAAAGGAAATAATATGAGTCACATTGTTCACGAAAATGTTATGCAAAGATTACAGCGAAGCGAATTAGCTGTACCAGGGTCAAGTCCTAAAATGTTTGAAAAGGCCTTAAAAAGCGAAGCTGACTATATATTTTTAGACCTGGAAGACGCTGTTGCGCCAGACGACAAAGTACAAGCTCGTAAAAACGTCATTGACGCGCTTAACGACTTAGATTGGCGTGGTAACGGCAAGACGGTTTCTGTGCGTATTAACAGTATTGATACACATTATATGTATCGTGATGTTGTTGAAGTTGTCGAGCAAGCGGGCCCAAACTTGGACACTATCCTTCTCCCTAAAGCGGGTACTTTTTCAGATATTTACATGCTTTCTGCGATGTTAAACCAAATTGAAACATCAACTAAGATGGAAAACCGTATTGGTATCGAAGTCCTTATTGAGACCACTCTTGGCATGGCCAATGTATTAGATATTGCTAAGAAAGGTCGTTATGAGCGCCTTGAGGCGATGCATTTCGGTGTGGCCGACTATGCCGCTAGTTGTCGTGCACGTACTACCGTTATTGGTGGCTTGAACCCGGATTATCCTGGCGATCAATGGCATGCTGGCTTATCTCAAATGTTGGTTGCTTGTCGTGCATACGGCATTCGTGCAATTGACGGTCCTTTCGGTGACTTTAACGATCCTGATTCTTATACAGACGCAGCTCGTCGTGGCGCAGCTCTTGGCTTTGAAGGTAAATGGGCAATTCACCCATCTCAAATCGCACTGGCTAACGATGTATACACACCACCACCTGCTGAAGTTCAACACGCAAAAGACATTCTTATTGCCCTTGAAGAGGCGGCAAGAGAAGGTCGCGGTGCAGCGCAATTAAACGGCCGTATGATCGATGCAGCTTCTGCAAAAATGGCAGAAAACATCGTTAATACGGATAATGCAATTCAAGCAAAATAATAAAGGATAACTATGAATATTCATGAGTATCAAGCCAAGAAAATTTTGGCACAATATGGCGTTCCAGTGCCGAAAGGTGGTGTTGCCCATTCAGCAACTGAAGCGATTTATCAAGCCAACGAATTGGGTGGTGACAAGTGGATTGTTAAGGCGCAACTTCACTCGGGTGCACGTGGTAAAGCCGGTGGTGTAAAGCTTTGCACAAGTCACCAAGAGATTGCAGATCTTTGCGATAAGCTTCTTGGTAATAACTTGGTGACTCACCAAACAGGTCCTGAGGGCAAAATGGTTTCAAGTATGTATGTTGAAGAAGCCAGTGACATTGCAAGAGAGTTGTACTTCAGTATCGTCCTAGATCGGGCCACTCAAAGAGTTACTTTGATTGCCTCTACCGAAGGTGGTATGGATATTGAAGCGGTTGCAGAAGAAACGCCTGAGAAAATCTCAACAATTACAATCGACCCAGCGGTTGGCATGCAGCAATTCCAAGCGCGCCAACTAGCCTTTTCATTAAAAATACCTAAAGAAGCGCTTGGCGCTGCAACGAAAGCGGTTATGGCGTGCTACCGTTGTCTTCGTGACACGGATGCAAATCAATTAGAAATCAATCCATTGATTCTGACTGCTGACAACAAAATCTTGGCACTTGATGCTAAGATGGGTTTTGATGAAAACGCTCTTTACCGCCAACCAGCAGTTGCTGAATGTCGCGATAAGACCCAAGAGGATCCTCGTGAAGCGAATGCAGCTGAGCACGATCTAAGCTACATCGGCCTAGACGGTAACATTGGTTGTATGATTAATGGCGCTGGCCTTGCAATGGCGACTATGGATATGATTCAACACGCAGGCGGTGAGCCCGCTAACTTTCTAGACATTGGCGGTGGCGCCTCCCCAGAGCGTGTTGCTACAGCAATCGAGTTGGTGTTGTCTGACGCTTCTGTCGAAGCGCTTTTAGTTAATATCTTTGCCGGTATTAACCGTTGCGATTGGGTTGCCCAAGGTATTGTTGACCTATTAAACAAACGTGATATTGATGTGCCTTTCGTGGTGCGCCTGTCAGGCACGAATGTTGAAGAGGGTCAGAGAATCTTAAAAGAGAGCGGCAAGAAAGTTATTACTGCCGACACCTTAGCAGATGCAGCGACTAAAGTTGTTGATGCTTGGAAAGAAGCAACAGGAAAATAAGGATCAATTATGAGTATTTTTATTAATGAAAAAACCCCAGTTATAGTGCAAGGTATTACGGGCCGTATCGGTTCGTTCCATGCACAAGAGATGATTGAGTACGGCACCAATGTTGTTGGCGGTGTTACTCCCGGCAAAGGCGGCACAACGCATCTAGGCGTACCAGTGTTTAATACAGTTAAAGAAGCTGTAGCAGCTACAGGCGCTGAGGCGAGCATCACTTTTGTTCCCCCTGCTTATGCGGCAGACGGCATCATGGAAGCGGCAGAAGCTGGCATTAAGTTTTGTGTCAATATCACAGACGGCATTCCAACTCAGGATATGATCAGAGTTAAGCGCTATATTAATAGTGCTAAGCCTGCAGATCGTATGGTTTTGACGGGCCCTAACTGTGCTGGCACGATCAGCCCGGGTAAGGCGATGTTAGGTATTATGCCTGGCCATATTTACATGAAAGGTAATGTTGGTCTAATTGGTCGCTCAGGCACTTTGGGTTATGAGGCTGCATCTCAAATGAAAGAATTGGGCATCGGTATTAGTACTAGTGTTGGTATTGGTGGCGATCCAATCAATGGTAGTTCGTTCACTGAAATCTTAAAGCATTTTGAACAAGACGATGAAACGGATGCGGTTATGATTATTGGTGAAATTGGCGGTCCTCAGGAAGCTGAAGCGGCTGAGTATTTCAAAAACCACATGACTAAGCCAGTAGCTGCATACATTGCAGGTCTTACTGCTCCTCCGGGACGACGTATGGGTCACGCGGGTGCGATTGTTAATTCTAGCGGTGAAAGCGCTGCAGAAAAAGTGGTAATCCTTGAAGAGGCTGGCATTATGGTTGTGCCAACTCCTTCAGAGATGGGCACGACAATGCAGGCTCTTCTTAAGCAGGCTACATAAAGATTCAGCTATAGGGCTCCGGCTCTAAGTAAGTCTTTATCTAAAATACCCCGACCTTTTTAAGGCGGGGTATTTTTTTGTCTGCAGAGAAGGGGTGAGTGGGTAAGCAAGTGTCACCCGTCTTGTATGTGATAATGCTTGTGAATTATTATTCGCCGGAGTCTTTGATTATTCACATCGCCCTACATTTCATCGTCCCAGTCATTGTTGTCGGATTGTTCTTTCGCAGTAGCTGGAGGTTCACTTATTGTGTGATGATAGTAACTATGGTTGTTGATGTCGACCATCTTTTGGTTGTGCCAGTTTATGATGCGTTGCGTTGCGGTATTGGATTTCATTTTTTACACGGTTTTATTCCGATTGCTTTTTACACGGTTTTTTGCTTTATTCCAAAGTTACGAATTATCGGTATTGGTCTAATCATTCACATGGCCTTGGATTCGCTAGATTGTCAAATAACCAATGGTATTTGGTTTGTATCGTAATTAATAGTGGTTTTGCCGATTAGGCTGAGTACTCCAAGTCAAAAAATGTTTTATACTTAGTATCTTTTCAATATTAATGTCATTATGGGCGCTCTTGTCACTTACCAATTAAATGATTCAGTGGCCACGATAACTATGGATGACGGGAAGGTCAATGCAATGTCCCTCGACATGCAGGCTGAGCTTAGTGCCGCCCTTGATCAGGCCATTGAGGATAAAGCTGTTGTTGTTCTTGCCGGCCGTAAAGGTATTTTTTCAGGGGGTTTTGACCTAAAGACCCTTAAAGAGGGTGGCGAAAAGGCACTACAAATGCTAATTGGTGGCTTCGAATTATCAGAGCGCATTCTTAAGTTTCCAAGGCCTGTCATTATGGCTAATCCAGGCCATTGTGTCGCGATGGGCGTGTTTATTATGCTCAGTGGAGATTATCGTATTGGTGTTTGTGGAGACTATAAAATGGGCGCTAACGAGGTAGCTATTGGTTTGGTTGTTCCAGAGTCGGCAATCGAAATTTGTCGGGATCAACTTAATCCAGCTTGCTTTAATCGCAGCATGTTAACCTCAGAATTTTTTACACCTCAGGACGCGCTTCAAGCCGGGTTGTTGGATCAGTTGGTGAATAAAGACGAGTTGTTAAATAAAGCTCAGCAGCTTGCAAGTGAGTACACCAAGCTAGATAACAATGCGTATCAAGCCACAAAGAAACTCGTTAGAGGGGGGCTGTATAAACGTGTCAGAGCCGGGATTGAAAACGACAAAGTGTTTTTAAAGGATTTTTTGAATTTATAAATGGAATTAGCAATGAGTGGTTTACTAAAAGATTTCGCAACAGTAATTGATGTAGATATCGAGTGGGGCGATATGGATGCACTGCAGCATGTCAATAATATTGAGTACTTCAAGTACTTCCAAAATGCCAGAATCGCCTACTTTGAAGGCATCGATAAGACGGGTGTTTTGGGTGAGACACGCGTTTCGTCGATTCTTGCTTCGACACAGTGTAAATACATATTTCCACTGGATTATCCTGACAAAATATCAGTTGGTGTAAGAGTCAACAAAATGGCCGATCAATATTTCACCATGAAATACACCGTTGTCAGTCATAAGCACAAAAGAGTTGTGACGGTTGGCGACGCAAAGGTAGTTATGTTTGATTATGAAAACAATAAAAAAGCCTCTATTCCAGACGCCATTCGAAAGATAATCATCGAGCTTGAAAAAGTAGAAGTTGAGATAATCGATTAAGACATAAGAGTCTAAATATTATGAGTCGATATCTAGTTATTTACAACCCTATTGCAGGCCGAGGCCGTGTTCAAAAACATTGGCCAGAGGTCGAACAGGCATTAATTGATGCGGGTGTTGAGTTTGATGTTGTGGCAACTTCTGCCCCATTAGAAGCAGTTACTCTTGCCAGAAAAGCGCCTGAGAAATACTCTGCCGTTGTTGCTGTGGGCGGCGACGGCACGGTTCATGAAGTGGTGAACGGCCTAATGCGGGCATCAAACGAGGGTGAAACGATTGCGCTTGGCGTGATACCGCTCGGTAACGGTGACGACTTTGCCAAGGTGATTCCACCAGAAACATCGATTGGCGGTAAGGTATTTGATTGGCGCGTTGCCGTTAATAAAATTGCAAAAGGAAAAACCAAGCTGTTTGACGTTGGGCGACTTACGAGCAGTCCGTCAGACAACGACCCACAGTATTTTATGAACGGCATGGATATCGGTTTTGGCGCTCAAGCGGCCCTTAACTTTACTAAGATACCGAGTTTTCTAACAGGCATGGCAGCGTACCTTGCTGCGATTATGAAAACGTTGATTGATTATCGCATCCCTAAAGTTACTATTCAAATTGATGACCATGCGTCATTTGAACAATCTACGACGATGACGGTTGTCACCAATGGCCGTTGCTTTGGTAGTGGTTTTTGGGTGTGCCCCGATGCCATTGTTGATGATGGGCTGCTTAACGTGATGGTGGCCGACGGCATTGGTCGGGCGAAAATCCTACAATTGATACCAAAAATAACGAAAGGCACACATGTCAACGAACCCATCCTAAAGAATTTTCTCGCAAAGCGTGTTGTGTTTAAATCTCGGGAGCCCTTTGTGGTTGAAGCAGACGGCGAAGTCCCTTATCCACATACAGTGCATCTTGAAGTGCAAGTGTTAGAGAGAAAGTTACGGGTAATTATTTAGAGAGGTGGTCGAGCAGATCGAATGAAAATAGAGCGTGCAACAATTGAAGACATCCCTGAACTTTGCACTTTGCTCGATTATCTTTTTGAGCAAGAGTCAGAATTTGAGCCTCATCGAGAGGCGCAAGCTCGCGGTCTAAACGCAGTGATTAATGACGAAGACGTCGGTGATATTTTAGTACTTCGTCAAGCGGGGGAGGTTGTTGCAATGGTTAATTTACTCTATACCGTCTCAACTGCGCTTGGTGCACGTGTGGCAATACTTGAAGATATGGTGGTTTTGCCAGAAGTGCGTAATCAGGGCATCGGCTCGAAATTGCTTGAACACGCGATTCAGTTTGCAAAAGAGCAAGGCTGTCAGCGCATTAGCTTGCTGACTGATAGTGATAACGAAGGTGCGCATCGTTTTTATCAGCAGCACGATTTTTCACGATCTTCAATGCTTACCTTTCGCAAGTCGTTGATTGATTAAAGCCAGTAGTGGGCGGATTAGAATTTAATGAGCATTAATGAATATTGGATATTTTTCATCATAACCTTTACGTTTATGCTCTCTCCAGGGCCTTCAACATTCAATTGCATGAACAATGGCATTAGATACGGCGCTAGAAAGTCTGTGGTTGGCGTACTGGGCAATGTTGTGGCTTTTCAACTGTTAGTTGTACTGAGTATCGTTGGCTTAGGTGCGGTTTTAGCAGCCTCTGAAATTGCATTTCAAATTATCAAGATAATTGGCGCTTTTTATCTAGTGTATTTGGGCGTTAAAATCTGGCTTTCTCAAGCAATTGTAGATGGCCACCCCAGAAGTGAAGCGGATGTAACATCATTGCAACTTTGCAAGAGGGCATTTTTGGTCACCATGTCAAATCCGAAAGCGTTGATTTATATAAGCGCTCTATTGCCACAATTTATCAATATAAATCAACCAAGTTTGTCGCAATTTTTGTTAATCGCTCTAACCATTGGAATGGCTCAGTTTGTTGCTTTTTCTTTGTATGCAATTCTTTCAAGTAGGGTGCGTTACTGGCTAAATAATAAAAGGAATTGCCAATTATTTAACAGAGCAAGTGGATTAACTTTTATGGGTTTTGGTGTCGCTTTAGGGCTCTCGGGAAGATAAGGCAGATCCATAGTTGGTAATCATACTTAGCGTAAAATATCCGCTATTGTTTTGATGAGTTAATATTGTGAGTGATGCTAGTTTTGAGTCTACCGGGTTAAGTCCTGAATTAACTGCTAATTTAAGCACTTTGGGCTACCATACGATGACGCCCATCCAGGCGATGAGTTTGCCCGCCATCTTATCTGGTAAGGACGTTATTGGCCAAGGAAAAACCGGCTCTGGAAAGACAGCCGCCTTTGGTTTGGGCTTATTGCAAAAGCTTGACGTCAAACTCTTCAAAACACAATCGTTGGTGTTATGCCCTACACGTGAGCTTGCCGATCAAGTGGCAAGTGAGTTGCGTCGACTCGCTAGAGCAACACACAACGTCAAAATACTAACACTGTGTGGTGGTGTGCCGATTGGTCCACAAATTGGCTCGTTGGAGCGTGGCGCGCATATCGTGGTGGGTACGCCCGGGCGAATTGATGACCACTTGCGTAAGAAAACTTTGAGACTCGGCTCGGTAACCACCTTGGTGTTGGATGAGGCGGACCGCATGTTAGATATGGGATTTCAAGACACAATCGATGATATTGTCGATTGTATTTCGACCAATCGCCAAACACTGCTTTTTAGTGCAACTTTCCCTAGGGAGATTGAGTCGATTGCTGAACGTGTTATGCTGGATCCAATCACTGTTCAAGCACCCTCTACTCATGATGAAGAAACCATTAAACAGGCCTTTCACCAGGTAAGCGACGCTCAATCGAGAATGATTGCTCTGCGTTTGTTATTGGCAAAGCACAGCGTGAATTCAGCCTTGGTTTTTTGCAACACCAAGCGTGACACTCAAGATGTAGCGGATGAACTCAACGACTGGGGTTTTTATGCGCTCGCCATTCATGGTGATCTTGATCAGCGCGAGCGCGACCAAGCCCTGATTCAGTTCTCGAACAAAAGTATTCCCGTGTTGGTGGCAACCGATGTTGCTGCTAGAGGGTTGGACATTGATTCGCTTGATTTGGTAATAAACTACCATATTGCCCATGACGCAGAAACGCACGTACACCGAATCGGCCGTACCGGTAGAGCCGGCAGTAGTGGCATTGCTTGCACTCTCTATAGTAATAGAGAAATGCATAAGGTTGATGCACTAGAGCTGGGCGTTGACTCTGAAAAGTATAGCGACCCTTTGCCATCGGAGAGTTTGTTGGATAAGCCAGTGAAAAAACCATTAATGGCCACAATCAAAATTGATGGCGGTAAAAAACAAAAACTGCGTCCTGGCGATATTGTGGGCGCTTTGACTGGCGACGGCGGCATACCCGGTGATTCGGTTGGAAAGATTAATGTCTCGTCTAACTGGTCTTATGTAGCTGTTCAGTTAAACTTGGTCAAACCAGCATTGAAAAAACTCTCTAGTGGCAAGCTGAAAGGCCGCTCGTTCCGCGTCAGGCTAGTTTCGTAAATACTGCCGTTTGTGCTATCATGTGACATTCACTCACATGTAGATCAAAATGGAAGAAATATTATTATTCGCACACATAGCCGGTGGCTCAGTCGCATTAATCTGCGCTTTGATGGCGGTCTCAAGTAAAAAAGGTTCGAACTTTCATCGCAGAGTTGGGCGTATTTATGCGCTAGGCATGGCAACGATTGGTGTCACTGCAATACCCATGGCCATCATTAGTGGCAAGACGTTCTTGTTTTTAATTGCACTCTTTAGTAGTTATTTGGTTTTTGCCGGTTGGCGTTTTGCTGTTAATCGCTCTGGCAGGCCAAGCAAGTTGGATTGGATTGCAGTGCTTATCATGCTCTTAACAGCAGCCACAATGACTATCGGTGCCTATATCATTTATGCCGAAGGTAGTGATATGTGGGTAGCGCTGGCAGTTTTTGCCACGATTGCCGCAGTGTTGGGCTTGGTTGACATGAAAAGTCATATATCAAGACGTACAATTGGCAAGAAAAGAGTTGCGCGACACCTGACCAATATGTTGTCCGGCACGATTGCAACAGTGACAGCAGCTGTTGTTGTCAATATTTCAACGGACCCGGCGTGGATTGCATGGTTGGTGCCGACTGTCATCATAGTGCCGGTGATTATTTATTGGAATGTGCGCACTTTGAAGGGCTAGTTTTTAGCAGGGGCTTAATGTTTTCTGAGCGGCTTAACGCTTCCACTTAAAGCCCATATTAAACTGTATTAAAGCATTTAATAGCTGTTAGAATAAACGCTCATATTTCAATATATATAATCGTCATTTAGCATGAAAAATCTACTGCTGGCACTCAGTCGTTATTTTGAAAAAGTTCCCGGACAACTTAGGCCGCATCGAAAATTAGTTCTTGTGCTGGCTTTGCTCTCGACCGTCTTTATGGTTGTTGGCGCCAATCGCTTTACTCTAGATTTTTCCATTGAATCTTGGTTCGAGAAAGGCGACCCCGCGCTGGATGCACTGAGCGAGTTTCGCCAACAATTTGGCAGTGACGACGGGCTATTTATTGTTTATGAGGCTAAAGACGGTGACGTATTTTCACATCAATCTCTGGCGCTTATCTCTGAGTTAACAGAGACACTTGCCAATGCTCAACGCCTTGATTCTCAAATTATAACGGACAAATACGGTTTGACACTGGAGCAAGTTGAGGTGCTTGGGCATATTAAACGAGTTCAGTCGTTGACCAATATCCGTATCCAAAAAAGTGAGGGTGATACACTCAGTGCGCCATTGCTAGTACCGCGCGATATTCCGACGGATTCGTATGCGCTTAGTCAAATTAAAAAACTGGCAAATGCTCAAAGCGCACTGCCTTTGTTTATGTTTTCCAAGGATCATCGTTTTGGCGCGCTATCAATACAAACAGACTTTGGCACAATTCCCATTCTTGATACTGATACGCAAGATAACCTCTTACTTGAGGAGAGTGCTTTTGACGAGGTTTTTGAAAATTTTGAGCCCTCGATGGATGAGGGGGCTCTCGTTAAAAAAGTCAAGTTTGAGGAGCTTGATCCAAACCTGTATCTGACCTTTATGCCGGCGGTTTCGGGAATTTATAAACAAGATTACTTTCTTGAGCAATTTGATTTTTATCCGATAGGTAATGCTTCGATGACGGAGTTGGCGTGGGACACAATGATCCATGCAGGCTTGTTGTTGATTGGTATGATAGTAGTCATCAATGTATTGCTATGGTCATTGTTCCGCTCCGCTTCGGCGGTTGTTTTGCCGCAGTTGGCGATTGGCATGAGTGTTCTGTTTGTTATTGGTAGTTTTGGTTGGCTGGACATCACCTCTTCAACGTTGATTGCTTTAACGGGGATGTTGGTGGTTGCAGTAGGTGTTGCCGATTGTGTGCACGTGATGAGCAGTTACATGTATTTTCGTCGTGCGGGCGAGACTCACGAGGAAGCGTTGAGTCACGCTTACGGCAAAACAGGCGTGCCTATTTTGCTAACGACCATTACCACAATGGCCGGCATGTCATCCCTTGCCGCTACCGGTATGGCGCAGTTTGCCAACTTTGGTCTGTCTTCTGCTGCCGGTGTTTTTATGGCCTTCCTTTATACCATTTATTTGCTGCCGGTTCTACTGGACTATTGGCATCCGATGCCGGTTGCTAAGCCTCAAGAAAAACAAGCAAGCGGCTTGATCGGTCGCCTTATAAAAATCAAAAATTATGCCTTGATTTTTCTCTGTTTTCTCATTAAGCCACTGCATTTTATCGCGAAAAAACTGGGCCTGATATGGTTACTGAGTGCGGTATGGTTACAGCCTTTGTTGGACAAGATACCAGGATTTGTCGAGCGCTTTCGCCATCTTATCGTGGCGGTATTTATTAGTATTTTTGCTGCCTGTCTGTACGGTGCTTCGCAAGTTAAAATTGACACTAACATTGTTGAGATCTTCTCCGAAGATGTGCCAATTCGAACAGCTTACGATATTGTTGATGAGCACATGATGGGTTCTGGAAATATGCTAATCATGCTCAAAACGGGCGAGTCGGATGCAATGATGGAGCCTGAGGTATTAAGGGTTATGAGCGATCTCCAACAGCAGTTGCAGCGAGATTATGGCGACTATATTATTCGCAGTAATTCGTTGGCGGATTTGGTAAAAGAGACGCACGCTATTATGCAAGGTGATGAGCGTTACCGTTCTATTCCCGATGACAAAACAACGGTTTCGCAGCTGCTTTATTTGTTCAACAGTGCCAATCCAAAGGAGCGTCGAGCGTTGGTCAGCGATGATTATTCCAAGAGCCATATCAGTGTGCAGCTGAGGAATGCTGGCTCGACGGAATATGCCTTGTTTTTTGATGATATACAGCGTGATATTGATGATGCTTTTGCTGGGCTTAAGCAGCGTTTTCCAGAGATACAAGTGCAAATTACTGGCAGCTTTGCTTTAATGATGAAGTTGTCTGACGACTTGAGCCATTCCCAGTTCAAGAGTTTGGCGATTGCCGCTGTTGTCATTAGCTTGTTGTTGATGGTGACATTGGGCTCGCTACAAGCGGGAGTGATGTCTATTATTCCAAATCTAATACCGGCTACATTGGCTTTTGGCTTGATGGGGCTCTTGGACGTACCACTGGATACCGATACGTTAATTATCGCGCCGCTCATTATCGGCATAGCTGTGGACGATACCATTCATTTTATTAGCCATTATCGCATGGCGCTGGTTGCTACCAATAGTATGAAGATTGCGCTGATAGACGCCATTAAAGAGGTGGGCCAGGCGGTTACATTTACCACTTTGATCTTGGGCTGTGGCTTCTTTATGTTAAGCTTTAGCGACCATTTAGGACTGGTAAAAATTGGCACTTTTGGTTCACTTGCGATTTTTGTTGCTCTTTTATGCGATTTGTTGTTTTTCCCTGCGCTAATTATGATTTTTAAACCAAAATTTGGCGAGAAAAATGTTGATGATAATTTAAATTTTAATGGAGGCGTCAAATGACTGCTCGAGCCCTACTTGTAACCTTTATTAGCGTTGTATTGATGGTTGGCAGCCCAATTGTGTCGGCAAATACTGACCTGAGCGCAATGGAGTTAATGCAAAAAGTTGACGATAATAGAAGGAAAACAGCGGATTCTGCGTTTACCAGCATGATTATAACCACCTGCAAATATGGTACTTCTAGCGGCAAGTTAAAGTGCGTTGAAAATCCCCGCGTAAAAATTATTGAGAGTGCGCAAATTAATACCGGCGAAGACAATTTGGACACCCGCTCACTCATCATGGTGGTAGCACCTGAGTATGAAAAAGGCATTGGTATGTTGAGTTATGCTTACAACGATAGTGACAAGGAAAATGAAACTTGGCTTTATTTGCCAGCACTTGGCAAGGTAAAAAAGATTGCGGTTAGTCAGGGCGAGGGCGATAACACCGAAGCGGCCAGTCTGTTTGGAACTGAAATTTCACTGGAAGACCAGGAAGTCGGCAAGCTTAATGATTACAGATATGAGATTATTGAGAAAGGGGAATACAAAGGCAGACCTGTTGCGGTGATTGAGTCAACTCCAAATGCCGATCGTCTCAGCAAAAGCAGTAATGGCAAGACACAAACGTGGATTGATACAGAGCGCCTAGTGGCTTTAAAAGTGCAAATATTCGACCAACAAGGGAATATGATTAAAAGGATTCAAGCCGGTTCTATTGAGTATATAAATCAAACTTGGGTGGCAAAAAGCCTTGGGTTTATGAATTTAGTAAGTCAGCGTCTCACCAACATGAAAATAGACAAAATCTCCTTCGGTGTGGGTATTGATCCAGAATTCTTAACGCCGAAAGCGCTCAGTGATGAGACCTTTAGAGAAGAACACATGATAAAACTTCGTGCGCAATCTCAATAGATTGAATCACTTATATTGGTAATATGCCAATAGTGAGCATAATTAATCTAAATCATTATATTTTATTAAATTAAGTTTTCAATAAACCGCTATTTGTGTGCATTATGTGCACAACAACACCCCGGCGCAGTCTTTAAACTAGCGGGACTGAAACAGCAAAGGGGTGGCCATGCAAAATACCAAAGATTTTTTATTGGAACTAGGGTGACTTAACGAGAGTCACGTGGGCATTACCGAAGTAAAACACACCACCGAGCTGCCGATCAATTCCTTGTGAGTTGATTGATGCAAGGGTCTTTGAATAGTGATGCTCTATTTGAGGCTCATATTTAGCGCCCACCAATGCCTGCCTCTGGGCGCGTATCGGCGCCTCTGATGGCGTCGGACATAGTATAATCTCTGCTTTACGTTTTCCAGCGATATCGAGCATTGTTTAATATTGATATTGTAAGGTTTTAATAGAGTTTAGTTATGTTAGCAAGTAAGCAGTTAAGAGAGAATCTTGATTATGTTGTAGAGCAACTCAACAGAAGAGATTACAGCTTTGATGTAGACGCCTTTAAGGCGCTTGAAGCAAAGAGAAAAATTATCCAAGTAGCGACCCAAGAATTGCAGAATTTACGCAATACTCGATCGAAGGCTATTGGCCAAGCAAAAGCGGCTGGTGGAGACATCAAGCCGTTGCTTGATGAGGTTTCAAATCTCGGCACAAAATTAGAAGATGGTAAGGCTGAATTGCAAAAAATTCAAAACCAAATTGATGACATTGCAATGGCAATGCCCAATATTCCACACCCTTCCGTGCCACACGGTGATAGTGAGGATGATAATATTGAGGTGTCGAAATGGGGTGAGCCTGGTGAATACGACTTTGAGGTAAAAGATCACGTTGATTTGGGAGAGTCTCTCGGCTTGGATTTTGCCACGGCAGCGAAAATTACAGGCACCAGGTTTGTTGTAATGACGGGCAAGTTGGCCAAACTGCATCGGGCGCTGACGCAATTCATGCTCGATCAACATACCGAAGTTAATGGTTACACCGAGACTTATGCGCCATATTTAGTCAATGCAGAATCACTGACTGGCACAGGTCAATTGCCAAAGTTTGAAGCGGACTTGTTTAAAACTAGCCTGAAAGGCGAAGAGGGTGAGGCAAAATCACTCTACCTTATTCCTACGGCTGAAGTGCCGGTAACTAATATTGTGCGTGATTCGATCATCAAAGAGTCGGATCTGCCATTAAAGTTTGTTGCTCATACGCCATGTTTCCGCTCAGAAGCGGGCGCTTACGGTCGCGACACAAGAGGCTTGATTCGCCAACACCAGTTTGAAAAAGTGGAGCTGGTGCAAATTTCGAAACCAGAGTCTTCTTACGAGGTGTTGGAGCAATTAACGGGCCATGCAGAAGGCATATTGCAAGCGCTAAAGCTACCCTACCGTAAGGTGATTTTATGCACCGGCGATTTGGGTTTTTCTTCAGCAAAAACTTACGACCTTGAAGTGTGGCTGCCAGGGCAATCAGCTTATCGCGAAATTTCATCGTGCTCTTGTTTTGAAGACTTCCAGGCGCGACGCATGCAGTTGAGATGGAAAAACCCTGAGACCAATAACACTGAACTGTTGCACACGCTGAATGGCTCAGGTCTTGCAGTGGGCCGTACCTTGGTGGCCGTAATTGAAAACTATCAGCAAGCGGATGGCAGTATAGCTATACCGGAAGTCTTGCAAAGCTATATGGGTGGCTTAACTACTATAAAATAACCAACTTAACTTTTTTTGGAGAACAATAATGGACCAACAAATATTTATCTTACTAGGTATGTTTGTCTTGATGTATTTTTTACTCATCAGACCTCAGCAAAAACGCGCTAAAGATCATAAAAAGGTTTTGAGCGAATTGAAAAAAGGCGATGAAGTGGTAACCAATGGTGGTATTGTTGGAAAAATTACCTCTGTCGATGAGTCTTTTGCAGACTTAGAAGTTGCCGCTGGCGTTACTGTAAAAGTGCAAAAGCAAGGCATCAATAATAAAATGCCTAAAGGCACTGTCTAAATTTAAGATTGAAGAAAAAATAAAATGAATCATTACTCTGGCTGGAAAAACGCACTCATTGCCTTTTTCCTTTTATTATCAGCACTGTATGCACTGCCGAATATTTATGGCTCCGATTTGGCAATCCAAATTTCAAGCGCTGGCGATGCTAGTATTGGTGATCAAGATTTAGCCACGGTTGAAAACACACTCTCGACCAATACAGTCGACTATAAGTCGATTGGATTGTCGGACAACCGTATTTTGATTCGTTTTGATGACTCTCAGGCGCAACTCTCCACTAAGGCTTTATTGAAAGAAACGTTGAGTCGCAACTATGTTGTTGCACTGAATTTAGCACCTTCGGTGCCACAGTGGCTGTCAGATGTAGGTGGTCGCGCAATGTCTTTGGGTCTGGATCTAAGAGGCGGAGTACACTTCCTTCTTGAAGTTGACATGGAGGCTGTTGTGGCTATGTCGATTGACCGTTACTACAATGAATTGAGATCACTGCTTCGTGAGGATCGTTTGTATAAGAGCATTCGCAATGAGGGTAATAGTTTGCTGATTACCTTTAAGTCCGAAGAATCAAAACAGCAAGGAAAGTTGTTAATAAACGATGAGTTGCGAGATATGCAAATCGTCGAAGGTAGTGAATCCGATCTTCAGCTTAGTTTGGAGGTAACCCCTGCGGCTATAAAGGCTTCCAAATCAAGTGCTTTAAAGCAAAACATAACAACATTGCGTAACCGTGTTAATGAGTTGGGTGTCGCCGAGCCTATTATCCAGCAGCAGGGCTCAGAGCGAATTGTTGTGCAACTGCCTGGCGTGCAAGACACCGCTAGAGCAAAAGAGATTTTAGGCGCTGTTGCAACTATTGAATTCAGATTGGTCGATGAAAAGAACGATCTTCAATTGGCCGTGAATACAGGCAAAGCCCCTGCTGGCTCGAAGTTGTATTATTTCAAAAGCGGCAGACCGTTACTACTTAAAAGTTCTGTAATTGCAACCGGTGAAAATATTACTGGCGCCTCTTCTGGCATTGATCAGAACAATGCCCCAATGGTAAACATTCAACTTGATGGACCCGGCGGGCGCTCGATGTTGGAAACAACTAAGGAATTTATTAATCATAGAATGGCAGTTGTCTATATTGAGAACAAGGTTGAAACTGTACTCGAAGATGGCGAGATGGTTAAGCTGCGCACTAAGACACAGGACATTATTAATGATGCAACAATTCAGGGTACTTTTTCCAACCGCTTCCAAGTAACAGGGATGGAAAGTGCGCGAGCGGCAAGAAATCTCGCTCTATTGCTGAGAGCTGGCTCTCTTTCTGCGCCAATTGAAATTATTGAAGAGCGTACCATTGGCCCAAGCTTGGGTGCTGATAATATTGCCAAAGGCTTTTTATCTGTATTGGTTGGTTTTTCTTTGGTATTGGTTTTCATGGCTTGGCGTTATCGCGTTTTTGGGTTCGTTGCTAATGTGGCGTTGACGTTAAATCTGGTGACAATTGTTGCCGTATTGTCATTAATTCAAGCAACACTGACACTGCCGGGTATTGCCGGTATCGTACTTACCGTTGGTATGGCGGTTGATGCCAATGTGCTTATTTTTGAGCGCATCAAGGAAGAGCTAAAATCGACTAGCAATATTCAAAAAGCCATTTCAGCCGGTTATGAGAAGGCATTGTTGACCATTGCCGATGCAAACATTACCACGCTGATTGCCTCCATTGTTTTATTTAGCTTTGGTACTGGCGCAATTAAAGGGTTTGCAGTGACCCTGTCAATTGGCATTATCACGTCGATGTTCACCGCGATTGTGGTTTCGCGCGCATTGATTAACCTTATTTACGGTGGTAAAAAAGTTGAGGAGTTAGCGATATGAGTTTGAAGTCCCTAAAAATTCCAAATATTGACTTTGTCAATAGACGCCACTTGGCCATGGTGTTTTCTGCCGTTTTACTTATAGCGTCCATTGTTTCGTTGTCAGTTCAAGGGCTCAAACTGGGTATCGACTTTACTGGCGGCACATTAATTGAAGTTGGCTACCAACAAACGGCCGATCTTGAAGAGATCCGTGAAAAACTCAACGAGGCAAACTACCAAGGCGCGAACGTGCAGTACTTTGGCTCTGATACAGAAGTGTTGATTCAACTTGAGCCGCAGCAAGTATCGTCCGCTAAATTAAGTTCATCGATAATTCGCATGCTTGGTGAAAACATCGACGTTCGTCGAGTCGAATTTGTTGGGCCAAAAGTGGGTGAAGAATTAACCAACGATGGCGGTCTTGCCATGCTTTACGCTTTGATTGGTATTCTTATTTACGTTGCCTTCAGATTTGAGTACCGTTTTGCTCTGGGCTCAATCGCAGCGTTGGTTCATGATGTTATTATTGTATTGGGTATTTTTTCTGCTTTACAAGTTGAATTTGATCTGACGGTTTTGGCTGCTATTTTGGCGGTGATTGGTTACTCACTTAATGATACGATTGTTGTTTTTGATCGTATTCGAGAGAATTTTCTATCGACACGCAAAGTCGAACCTAAACCAATTATTAATGAAGCCTTGAATCAAACGTTGTCGCGAACAATTATGACGTCATTAACAACGCTACTTGTTTTGTTGGCGTTATTCTACTTGGGTGGTGAGGTGATTCACAGCTTTGCCGGTGCGTTGCTGATTGGCGTTGTGATTGGTACCTACTCGTCTATTTATGTCGCGAGCTCAATGATTTTGGCGTTGGGTATTTCTAAGGCGGATATGCTACCTTCAGAGAAGGAAAGCAAGGAGATTGACGCTAGACCTTAGAGTCTAGTCAGTCAACAAACTTCTCGAAAACCAAGCATGCATTGGTACCACCGAAGCCAAAGCTGTTTGACATCACTCGATTAAGGGCGACCTCTTTGGTTTCCCTAACAATCGGCACGCCTTCGGCTTCTTCATCCAGTGTTTCGATATTAACTGACTCCACAACAAAACCGTGTTCGAGCATCAGTAGTGAGTAAATAGATTCGTTGACGCCTGCAGCGCCTAGAGCGTGTCCAGATAGGGATTTTGTTGAGCCGACCATAGGTAACGCACTACCAAATACTTCTTTAATGGCTTGCAGCTCTCTCATGTCGCCAACGGGCGTTGAAGTGCCGTGTGCATTAATGTAGTCTATCGGGCCATTGACTGTACTGGTTGCAAGTTGCATGCAACGCTTTGCGCCTTCGCCTGATGGAGCAACCATGTCGTAGCCGTCGGATGTTGCGCCGTATCCTGTAAGCTCGGCAATAATATGCGCGCCTCGAGCTTGTGCATGCTCAAGAGACTCAAGCACTAATGCACCGCCACCACCAGAAATAACAAAGCCGTCACGGTTTGCATCGTAGGCTCTTGAGGCTTTATCAGGCGTGTCGTTATACTTAGATGACAATGCACCCATTGCGTCAAATAGCATCGTAAGCGACCAGTCAAGCTCTTCACCGCCACCGGCAAAGACAACATCTTGTTTGCCCATCTGAATTTGCTCCATAGCGTTACCAATACAGTGCGCACTGGTAGAGCAGGCAGAAGTAATTGAATAATTAATGCCTTTAATTTTGAATAGCGTAGAAAGACAAGCCGAAGTGGTTGAGCCCATGGTTGGTGGTACTCGATACGGCCCTACACGTTTAATGCCTTTTTCTCTTAAAATGTCTGCCGCTTCAACAACATTTTGGTTGGAAGCGCCACCAGAGCCGGTAATCAATCCAGTGCGTTCGTTTGAAACCTGCTCTTCTGTTAAGCCGGATTGCTTAATGGCTTCATCTAATGCTAGCGCATTATAAATAGAAGCGTCCGCCATAAAGCGCAGCATTTTGCGGTCGATGACCTCTTTAGCGTCCACCTCAGGAAGCTCGCCATGCACATGGGATCTTAGACCCATTTCAGCGTATTTTTCACTAAATTTAATACCCGACTTGGTTGTCTTAAGGGATTCCAGCACTTCAGCCTTGTTCTTGCCAAGACTGCAAACAATTCCCATGCCAGTGACAACGACGCGCTTCATCAGAAAGCGGAGGTATCAGTGAATAAACCAACTTTAAGGTTGGTGGCTTCGTAGATTACTTTCCCGTCAACTGCCATTGTTGCATCAGCAATACCCATATAGAGCTTGCGTGCAATGACTCTTGAAAGGTCAATTTTGTAGGTAACTTTTTTATTGGTAGGCAATACTTGACCGGTAAATTTGATATGGCCAGCGCCGAGTGCGCGACCTCTGCCGGGGCCGCCGAGCCAGCCCAAGAAAAAACCCACCAGTTGCCACATGGCATCAACACCAAGACACCCCGGCATTACTGGGTCTTCATTAAAATGACAACCAAAAAACCATAAATCAGGGTTAATATCTAATTCTGCTGTAATAATGCCCTTGCCGTATTCGCCACCTTCGTTAGAGATTT
This sequence comes from uncultured Gammaproteobacteria bacterium, assembly GCA_913020715.1. Taxonomy (GTDB): domain Bacteria; phylum Pseudomonadota; class Gammaproteobacteria; order PS1; family Pseudothioglobaceae; genus Pseudothioglobus. The sequence continues at coordinate 97,788 of CAJVZH010000003.1, read as the reverse complement.
CGGTAATGCGATCAAACATTAGCATCGGCGGTTTTGGTAGTTGAGCATTTCCGGGCCCAAATAATTCGCCGTTGCCGCAAGTGATTAAATCTTCGTAAGAATAGCTGCTTTGTTTCATAAGTGTTGAGATTCCCTTTGTAGCAGGAATTTTATCATAATTGACTGATGTGTTAAATCCAAGTTAGGGCTTCAAATCGGCGATAATGTCGCCGATATCCTCAAGTCCTGCAGAGATGCGAATCAAGCCATCCGTGATACCACTCTGAGCCCTTTCTTCGTCGCTTAGGCGGCCATGTGTCGTGGTTGCCGGGTGGGTAATTGTGCTTTTTGTGTCGCCAAGGTTGGCGGTGATGGAGAGCATTTTGGTGTTGTTAATGAGACGAAACGCACCCTCTCTGCCGTCCTTGACTTCAAAGGAGACAATGCCACCAAAGCCAGATTGTTGTGACTTGGCTGCCTCGTGATTTGGATGGGACTCTAAACCCAAATAATGGACTTTTTCAACAAATTCTTGCCCTACCAGCCAGTTGGCAAGTTTGCTTGCGTTGTCGCAATGCGCTCTCATTCTAAGCGACAGTGTCTCAAGGCCTTTAATTAAAATCCAAGCGTTAAAAGCGCTGAGCGTAGGCCCCGTCGTTCTGATAAAGCCGCCAATATCTTCAAGCAACTCATTGCTGCCAGCAATTGCACCGGCCAAGCAGCGACCTTGTCCGTCAATGTACTTTGTTGCAGAATGGATTACTAAGTCTGCCCCCAGTGCCAGTGGTTGTTGCAATGCAGGCGTCATAATGACGTTATCAACCGCTAGCACAACACTGTTTTTCTTGCTAATTGCCGATAATGCGCGAATATCGACTACCTCTCCTAAAGGGTTGGATGGCGTTTCAAGCAAAAAAATCTTGGTGTTTGATTGGATTGCTTGCTCCCAAGCACTAATGTCAGCTAGGTCGACAAAAGTCACTCCAATATTAAATTTCGAGATAATGTCGTTAAGCAAAACAATGGTTGTGCCAAACATAGAGCGAGAAGCAACAACATGATCGCCCGATTTAAGCAGCGCCATCAGTGTGGCAAATATGGCAGACATACCGCTAGACGTTGCTAGACAGCCTTCAGCGCCTTCGAGGGCGGCTAAGCGTTTTTGAAATGCATCAACCGTAGGATTGGTGAATCTTGTGTAAATATTGCCAGGCTCTTCCTTGGCAAAGCGTTTGGCTGCTTGCTCTGCACTATCAAAGGCAAAGCTGGAGGTTAGAAAAATAGCCGGCGAATGTTCCCGCTCTTCCGTTTTCCTGTGGCCTTCTCTAATGGCAATTGTTTCGAATTTTCTTTCTGTCATAGTTGTCTTTCAATAATTGCTTTTATTCTACATCATTGCAGATCATCTCAGAACTTTCGTTTGTTTCAAGCTGTTGCTTGGATTCGTCACAGCGCAACGCCTCAATACTGTCCAAGTACGCGTTGTCGATATCTTTGGTGACGTAGCAACCATCGAAGCATGAGCAATCAAATGTTTTGATGTCAGGATTGCCTTGTTGTACCGACCAAATTAAATCGTCTAAATTTTGATAAATGAGTCGATCAGCGCCAATTGCCTGGCAGACCTCTTCGGTACTTCTGTTATGCGCGATAAATTCATTTTTGCTTGACATGTCAATGCCGTAAACATTAGGAAAGCGAACGGCGGGTGCGGCAGAGGCAAAGAACACTTTGGCGGCACCTGCGTTTCTTGCCATTTGCACGATTTCTTTACTGGTGGTGCCGCGAACGATAGAATCGTCAACTAGCAGTACATTCTTGCCTTTGAACTCCAGTCCAATGGCGCTGAGTTTTTGACGAACCGATTTTTTTCGCTCTTTTTGTCCAGGCATGATAAAAGTTCTGGCAATGTAGCGGTTCTTAATAAAGCCCTCTCGATATTTTGCGTTTAGCTCATAGGCGAGTTGAAGTGCGGCTGTGCGTGAGGTGTCTGGAATAGGAATGACAACATCTATGGTCTCCTCTTTCCACTCTTCCTTGATTTTGTCAGCAAGACGATCGCCCATTCTTAAGCGTGATTTGTAAACCGAAATTTTGTCAATGATTGAGTCGGGTCTTGCAAAATACACAAATTCAAAAATACAGGGCGTTAGTTCTGGGTTTTTGGCACATTGTTGGGCGTGGATCTTACCCTTTCTGTCGATAACAATAGCTTCTCCTGGCGCGATATCTCGGATAACGGTGTACCCTAATGCGGTCAGTGCAACACTTTCGGAGGCAAGCATGTATTTGGTGCCTTTGTCTGTTGTTCTCTCGCCCAAAATGAGGGGCCTAATTCCGTTAGGGTCTCTAAAGCCGAAAATACCGTAACCCGGAATCATGCCGATGGCTGCATAAGCGCCTTTGACTCTTTGGTGGAGTTTACCAACAGCGGCAAAAATATCTTCTTCATCGATTCTGCTTTTTTGTTGTTTGGCAATTTCACTGGCCAGCACATTGAGTAAAATTTCAGAGTCGGAGTTGGTGTTGGTATGTCTTCGGTCTTGCTCAAACAATTCTTTGGCCAAGGCGTCGGTATTGGTTAGATTGCCATTATGAGCAAAGGCAATACCGTAAGGTGAATTAACATAGAAGGGTTGGGCTTCTGCGCCCGAAGAACTGCCAGCGGTTGGGTAACGAACATGGCCAATACCCATATCACCCTTGAGCATTGCCATATGACGCGTTCTAAAGACGTTACGAGCTAGGCCGTTGCCTTTGCGCATAAAAAATCGGCCCTTATCTGCAGTGGTAATGCCTGCAGCATCCTGACCTCGGTGTTGAATGATTGTTAATGCATCATAGATATAGACGCCAACTTCTTTATTAGTGGTGGAGAGTATTCCAACAATACCGCACATAATTTATTCCTCTGTTTCTATGGGTTGTTCAGCAATGATTTCATCGCCAGGCTCTAGTTCGACAAAGAGCAAATGCTCTGATAAATTTGGTTTTATATCCACACTCCAATCTTGGAATGTTCTAAGGGCGCCTTGCGTTTCAATCCAGAAATATTGCTGACTTACCCAGCTGACGCTTTGCAGTACCAAGACAATAATAAGGACACATAGGCCGCCTTTAAATAGGCCAACGAATGACCCAAGGAATTTGTTTTTGATGCCAACGATATTGCGCGCATTGAGAAGGTTGTCTACGGCACTTAGGGCGTTCAATATTCTCTCGAAAAATGGCGCCAATAAACAGGGCTGCTCAGTACCAATGGTGATATTAAGTAAGCGCACAAGCGCTCTAGCGCCGATAAAGATAACGGCATAAATCACCACAAAGGAGGCCCAGGTTCGAATACCGTTGTTTTCAATAACAACGCTTAGCATCTCTAGATCGGCTAAAACGCCAATATAATTCCAGGCAACAACAGCAATGACGCCAAGGAAAACGGCGATTGACACACAACTGTTAAGCGCGCAGGGATTGCTGACATATGAGGCGGCTTCAGTGAGTTTATATAGGGCTTTTTTGGTTAGCCAAAACCCTAAAACAATGGCGCCAAAGGCGAGGCCATAAACAGATTTTCCTTCGGAGGGGTCTGGATTTGAGAGCAGTGTGTTGGCAAGTCCTTCGTAGAAAAACCAAGCAAGAAGGATGGCGAGAATGAGAAAGGCAAGGCTAATTAACTCTTTCGCAAGGCCTTGAATAAAGCCTCTGACAACAAAGCAGAAGAGAATCAAAAGGGTTAGCCAATCTGACCAGACTAATAGACTGATCGTACTCCATAAATTGTTAAAAAAATCGCCCATGATCTCCCGCTTTGATAGCGCTAATTTTACAATAGTTTCTTGGGGCGAGACTAAAGGAAAAAACGCTTAATTTTCTCTTAGAATGAGTGTTGCGTCGGTGATGGTGTGGAAGGAGCCAAAAATAACAATTCTTTGGGTATTCTCCAAAGCCAGTGCGCTGTCGATTGCGCTGCTCATACCTTGACAAACCGTTGTCGTTAGAGATGCGTCAAATTTAGCCTGTAAAAGTTCAATTTGAATGGCGCGCTCAACATCAAGCGGCACCAAAAACCAATGAGTGAATGTATCTTTTGCCAAGTCAATCATATCATCGATATTTTTATCAGCAAGTGCCGAGAAAATAGCCACCGTTTTAGCTTCAGAGGCTTGCAAGGTGTTGACAAGCTTTTCAACCGCCGCTGAGTTATGGGCGACGTCAAGAATGACTTGTTTATCGCCAACCGTAATTTTTTGGAACCTGGCAACAACGCTGGCTTGTTCAAAGCCGGATTTAATCAAATTGGTTGAAATTGGAAATTGAGGCTGCAGTGCTTCAACAACTCTCAGGGCAACGGCTGCGTTGTGCTTTTGATGATCACCCTCTAAGCCGATTTTGCCGGGATAGGGCTTGGCTACAAACTCGAGTAGCGCATTGATTTTTTTGGCATGATTTACAAGTGCACTTGGTGGATTTTCGTCTCCACAAATACAGATCTTGTTTGTGCGCATTATGCCTGCTTTCTCGCGACCAATGAGCTCTCGTGTGTCGCCTAAATAATCTGTATGATCAATGGCAATATTGGTGATAATGCAAATGTCATTTTCGACAACATTGACGGAATCCAGTCGCCCGCCAAGCCCCACTTCGAGGATGGCAATATCAATTTCGGCATCGGCGAAAATTTGCAAGGCAGCCAAGGTTGAAAACTCAAAATACGATAAAGAAACGCCATCTCTACAGGCTTCAATTTTTTCGAAAGCGCTAATAATCACATTGTCAGGGGTTAATTTGCCGTCAATAGCGAAGCGCTCGTTGTAATCGATTAAATGCGGCGAAGTAAAGCGCCCAACTTTGTATTCTGATTCGCTGTAAACACTGTCAATAAAGGCAATGGTTGAGCCTTTGCCATTAGTGCCACCAACGGTAATAACTTTGAATGGGGCGCCATTCGGGAAAAGCTTGTTATAAACAACCTCAATGCGCTCCAAGCCAAGATCAATGACACTTTCGTGCAGGTTTTCTTGCCATCTTAGCCAATCGTCAAGCGTTTTTAGTCTTCCCAAAACTCGCCCTCGATAGCATCGCCTTTCTTCTCACGTTTTTTTTCAGCAGAAGGGGGTTGGTTCATTTTGTAAGTGAATACGGTGTTTTTCTGGTTGAAGATTTTTGAGGTGTTTTTCTTAAGAATGTTGTTAATAAAATATCTTCTAGATAGTGGGATCAAACCCAATAAACCGATGGCATCGGTGATAAAGCCGGGAGTTAATAGCATAACGCCTGAGATTAAAATAACCACACCCTCCATCATTTCGAATGCCGGTGTTTTGCCTTCCGCCATACTTCTTTGAGCTTTAGCCATCGTTGACCAGCCCTGGTGTTTTAAAAGTGAAGAGCCAATGAGCGCGGTGATAACGACAAGCAATACTGTGGGGAGGCCACCGATAGTATCACCAACGCTGACCAGTACGTAAATCTCCAGTAAGGTCACAACTACAAATAAAGGAAATAACATTTAAACTCCTTTTGTATTAGTAAAAAGTATATCCCACACGCCATGGCCGAGTCGCTGTCCGCGGTTCTCAAATTTTGTTAATGGCCGGTGCGCGGGTCTTGGAGAATATATATGGTCGCCAAGGGTGTTTTTAAAGTGGGGGTGCACCTCCATGGTTTCCATGATGTGCTCGGCGTAGTTTTTCCAATCGGTGGCGATATGGATAATGCCGTGCGTTTTTAACTTGTCAGCCAACATGTCAAGCAGACTTGTTTGCAGAATACGCCTTTTATGGTGCTTCTTTTTATGCCATGGGTCTGGGAAAAACAATTGAAAGGCTGAGAGACTGTCGTCTTTAATATGATGCTTTAAAACCTCAACTGCGTCGTTTTTAATAATTTTCAAATTATTCAGTTGGTGTTTATTTGCCTCATTGATAAGCCTGCCGACACCTGCCTCGTACACTTCAATGCCCAAGAAATTCTTTTCAGGTTGGTCAATAGCCATTGCAAGCAAGCTGTCGCCGTTACCAAAACCCACTTCAATTACTACGTCTTGGCTTTGAGTAAATAGCTCGTCAAAATCAAGCATCACGCCATTAATAATCTCAACGCCATAGTTTGGCCAGAGCTCATTAAGGCCAATCTTTTGCGCTTTTGAAAGCCTGCCAGAGCGCCTGACAAAGCTTTGAATGGTGCGTATCTGCTTGTTGTTACTCATAATGAATAATCCATGATTAGAGGGGAGTGGTCTGAAAAACGCTCGTCTTTGTAAACCTCGCAATGCGTAGCGGTGCCGGCTAAATTGCCACTGACCACCTGATAGTCCAATCGCCAACCGGTGTTGTTAAGCCAGGCTTGTCCTCTGTTTGACCACCAAGTGTATTGAAATTCTTCTTGATTAACTTCCCTGAAGGCATCAACATAGCCAACGTCGTCATAGAGGGTGTCTAGCCAGGCGCGCTCTTCCGGCAAGAAGCCTGAATTTTTTTGATTGCCGCGCCAATTCTTCAAATCAATTTTTTTATGGGCGATATTCCAGTCGCCACAGAAAATGTATTTTCTGCCATCGTTTTGCCGCTCTGTTAAATAAGGTAAGAATCGATCGGTAATGAATTCCATTTTAAAGGCTTGCCTTTCTTCTTTGCTAGACCCGGAAGGAAGGTAAAGCGATGCCACTGTGAGGTCGCCAAAATCTGCTTGAATCAGTCGACCTTCAAAATTGATGTCATGCCAATCGCTATAATAAACTCGGTCTGGCTTGGTTTTGCAATATAAGCCAGTACCACTGTAACCTTTGCGCTCAGCAGGGTGGTAATAAGTGTGCATGTCTTTTGGGTAGAAGCGTTCATCAAGTTGGTCCTCTTGCGCTTTGATTTCCTGCAGGCAAACGACATCCGCATCTTGAGCTTTAAGCCAAGAAAAGAAACCTTTTCGCTCAGCGGCGCGAATTCCGTTGACATTAATTGTTATAATTCTCATCGGAAACATTTTAATAGTTTAGGAATATTCAATGCAACAGTATCAAAAGGATTTTGTCGATTTTATGTTGGAGACCGGTGCGTTAAAATTCGGCGAATTCACACTAAAATCTGGGCGTATTAGCCCGTATTTTTTTAACGCAGGCTTATTTAATCAAGGCAAGCATTTGTCGCAATTGGGGCAATTTTACGCTCAAGCGATTGAAGCGAGCTCCATTGAGTTTGATGTGCTTTTTGGCCCTGCTTACAAGGGCATTCCGTTGGCAACGGCAACAGCGATGGCACTAAATGACAGTTTCAATAGAAATGTGCCTTACAGTTTTAACCGTAAAGAGGCCAAAACTCATGGCGAGGGCGGTAATATTGTTGGACACCCTTTAGAGGGCGACATTCTTATTATTGACGATGTGATTACAGCCGGTACCGCAATTCGCGAAGCGCAAGATATCATTGCTGCTAACGGCGCAACGACCAAAGGTGTGATTGTTGCGCTGGACCGTCAAGAAAAAGGCAAGGGCGAGCTTTCAGCTATTCAAGAGGTGGAACAAAATTTTGGCATTTCGGTTGCCAGTATTATTAATTTATCGCATTTAATCACCTATCTTAAAGGTCAACATGATGCGGCGCTTATCGATAGAATTGAAACATATAGAGAGCAGTACGGTATCTAGCTACCTGACTCATTCGTATGCTTGAAGTTGTTTCAGCAAAGAGAATGTTTGAAGGTGAGGGTGTGACGGTTCATCGTCTATTTCCCATTATCGGTGCCCGGATGAATCACGACCCATTTGTGCTTTTTGATCACTTTGAAGTGGGCGTTGGCCAGGGTTTTCCCACCCACCCACATAGGGGCTTTGAGGGGGTCACTTATTTGTTTTCTGGGTCAATGCGTCACACTGACAACTTGGGCAATGATTCAGTAATCACTAAGGGTGGTGCACAAATATTTTGTGCTGGGAGGGGAATTGAGCACTCTGAGATGCCAGATTCTAGGGACGCCACAAGAGGCATTCAATTGTGGATCAACTTAGCAAAAAAGGTAAAAACTATTGAGCCAAGTTACCAGTCGGTTGATGCCGAAGAATTACCTGAGTCAGCTGCAAATGGCGTTAAAGTAATTACAATTGTTGGCGACTCATCGCCCGTTAAGCTTCAAAATAAAGCGATCTATCAATGTGTTGAAATGTCACAAGATTCGAGCTATGAGATCAATGTTTCAGATAAGCGAGGCCTGGTTTACATGATAAGTGGTACGCTCAGATGCAGTGATAAAGCTATCAATGAAAGTCAGGCGCTAATATTTAACTCTAAAGAATCGATATTATTTCTGCGTGCAGAGACCAACTGTCATTTTATGATTGCTTATGGTGAGCCGCATAGTGAGCCCATTATTCAGTACGGGCCTTTTGTTGATTGATTTTATGATTTCGTATCAGGTTCCACAATGAGCGTGACAGAATCTGTATCAACAACCTTAACTTTTTGACCAATTTGCATATCGAACCCTTTCGCAAGCCACAAGGAGTCACCAACTTTAACTTTGGCCCCATTTTCATCATTTGATACAACAGTGTAGCTGTTACCTATATGTCTTTCTGCGCGTGAGTTGAGTTCGTTATCGATGGTTCTGACGGGGAAGTATTTTTGTGCCAAAAATATAGAGGCCAATGACAAGGCTGCAAATAGGAGTAGCTCGGTTTGCCACGATAGCTCAGGTATTATTTTGCTGACAATACCGATCATTATTGCCGAAACACCCATCCATAAGAAGAATGTTGACCATGCGAACAGTTCAATGATTATTAGAGCAAGGCCAAAAACCAGCCAGTGCCAATAATCTATAGATTCGAAAAACGCTTCCATTAATGAAACCCCTTAATTACTTGTCTTTTCCAAGTATACCTTTAGCAAGCTCACCAATGCCGCCTAAGCTGCCAATCAGAGCTGATGCCTCCATTGGCATTAGCACTAATTTTTCATTATCAGCCGTTGCAATTGCTTGAAGGGCTTCAGTGTATTTGGTGGCCACAAAGTAGTTTAGTGCCTGGACATCACCATCACGCACAGCCTCAGAAACCATTCTGGTTGCATTGGCCTCAGCTTCAGCCAACCTTTCTCTGGCCTCTGCATCCCTAAATGCTGATTCTTTTCTGCCTTCAGCATCTAGAATGGCACCTCGTTTTTCTCCTTCTGCACGTAGAATTTCTGATTGGCGTTTACCTTCAGCCTCAAGAATGTCTGCACGTTTTTGTCTTTCAGCTTTCATTTGTCGACTCATTGCGTCAACCAAGTCGTTTGGCGGCTCGAGGTCTTTTATTTCAATACGCGTTACTTTCACACCCCAAGGATTGGTTGCTTGATCGACAACAGTCAGTAGTCTTGTGTTAATATCTTCACGGTTTGATAGCATCTCATCCAGGGTCATTGCGCCCAATACGGTTCTGATGTTTGTAAGACATAAGTTTCTCATTGCAGTGGGTAGGTCGTTAACTTCGTATTCAGCTTTTGCCGAATCTACAATTTGAAAGAAGGCTATGCCATCAGTTTGAACGGCTGCATTGTCTTTGGAAATAACGCTTTGTTTGTCAATGTCAAGAACTTGTTCTCGCATATTGACCTTGGCGTTAACTCTGTCAACGAAGGGGATTATAAAACCAAGGCCAGGTTTTAAGGTGTGTGTGTATTTTCCAAAGCGCTCAATGAGGTACTCACTTCCCTGACCGACTGTCTTGACACCTCTAAAGATAACAAAAACAATCAAGATGACAACAATTGGTGCACTTACTAATGAAAAATCAAAATTCACGGCAGTTCTCCTGAAAGGTAATTAAGTTCATTATAGCACACAATAGGGTTATACTTGTCAAGCGATATCTATACTTACACTAGCATTAAGTTTGTTTTTTAGATTATTTTCAGGTGAATGGTGCCAACACTTAATCTTAAGGCGGGTAGAGGGTCTATAAGTGCCCACCCCCTAATCAGTAAAGTTGAATCCGGCGATAGACCTTGATGTTGTTGAACTTAAAAGGTATACAACGGCACTCGAAATGGATTTCGGCTTGATTGTAAAACTGGTCGTTTAATTCAAAGAAAAATAGAGAAAATAATGAGATTGAGCATAGCAGGCCTATGCGATTGAATTGTTTGTCTTAGAATAATGGCAACTTGCGCCGTTATTGTTCTATTTTTTAAGGCGCTTTCTTGAGTGAGGCGAAGGAGTTTAGCTAAGGCTAAATGACTGAGGCAAGCTAAGAGAGGAACGCAGAAAAATAGAAAAAGAACAAGCAAGTGGTGGAGGGATAGGGATTTGAACCCTAGAAGGGTATTAGCCCTTGCCGGTTTTCAAGACCGGTGCATTCAGCCGCTCTGCCATCCCTCCAACAGGGGGCTATGATACAGTTTTTATACTGATAGTAAATAGAAATTTAATTAAAAATCGGTAAATTTTTGCGTATAATTTACCCTTTTTGGAATTTATGTAGGTAGTCGTCATGGCAAAAGTCTGTCAAGTTACTGGTAAGCGCCCTATAAGCGGTAACAACGTATCACACGCGAACAATAGAACGCGTCGTCGTTTTTACCCAAATTTACACACACACCGTTTTTGGGTTGAAGCTGAAAACCGTTTTGTTAAATTGAAGTTGTCTGCAAAAGGTTTGCGCATTGTTGATAAAAAAGGCATTGATGTTGTTTTGTCAGAAATCCGCACTCGCGGCGAAAAGGTTTAAGGAGATATTATGAGAGATAAAATTAAATTGGTATCTTCAGCTGATACAGGTCACTACTACACAACAACTAAGAACAAGCGCCTTCACCCTGAGAAAGTTGAGGTTAAGAAGTTTGATCCTGTTGTAAGAAAGCACGTTATTTACAAAGAAGCGAAGATTAAGTAATTTTAATCAAGCTTTTTAAAAGCCGCGTTCATCGCGGTTTTTTTTCGCCTATAAAAAAGCCCGCGATGAACGCGGGCTTTTGATTTTCTGCCAGTTTTAAGCTGAGAGGTTTTCCAGTGGAACGTTGGCAGCTAAATCGGTGTATTCGCCAATTTGGTCAAAGTTCAGGTACTGGTAAATCTCGCCTGCAAGTGGCTCAATCCCTTGCATTTGCTCAAGATATTCCTCGGCAGTTGGGATGCGCCCTAATTGCGCTGAAATGGCGGCCACTTCCGCAGAAGATAGGTAAACATCGGTGTTATCACCAAGGCGGTTAGGGAAGTTACGAGTTGAAGTTGAAACTATGGTCGAGCCTTCATTGGCACGCGCCTGGTTGCCCATACATAGCGAGCAGCCCGGCATTTCAGTGTGATCAGTAATCGCACTAAAGGTATCGTAAACGCCTTCTTTCTTAAGTTGCTCTTCATCCATTTTCGTTGGTGGCGCAATCCAAAGTTCTGCGGCAACCTCACCTTTGCCTTGTAGTAACTGTGCAGCCGCTCTAAAGTGGCCAATATTGGTCATACAAGAGCCAATAAAGACTTCATCAATCTTGGTGTTAGCAACATCAGAAAGTGTCTTTACATCATCAGGATCGTTCGGACAAGCCAAAAGCGGTTCTTTGATTTCTGACATGTTGACCTCGATGATTTCAGCGTATTCAGCATCAGCATCAGCTTTCATTAGTTCTGGGTTTGCTAGCCATTTTTCCATTCTGATAATACGTCGAGCAATGGTGCGCTTGTCGCCATAGCCCTGTGAAATCATCCATTTAAGCAAAGTGATGTTAGAGTTCATGTACTCAATCACTGGTGCTTTGTCTAGGTGAACCGTGCAGCCGGCAGCTGAACGCTCAGCCGAAGCATCGGACAACTCAAAAGCTTGCTCAACTTTAAGATCTGGTAAGCCTTCAATTTCTAATACGCGACCGGAGTAAACATTCTTTTTGCCTGCCTTTTCAACTGTTAGCAAGCCTCTTTGGATAGCCGCATAAGGGATTGCGTTAACCAAGTCACGCAGTGTGATGCCTGGCTGCATTTCGCCGCTGAACCTCACTAGAACGGATTCTGGCATATCAAGAGGCATGACGCCAGTTGCGGCAGCAAACGCCACTAAGCCGGAGCCGGCTGGGAAGCTAATGCCAATTGGGAAGCGTGTGTGAGAGTCGCCACCAGTGCCAACGGTGTCTGGCAATAACATACGGTTTAACCAAGAATGAATAATGCCATCGCCAGGGCGTAAAGAAACACCACCACGATTCATAATGAAATCTGGCAGTGTATTGTGAGTTGTTACATCAACCGGTTTAGGATAGGCGGCTGTATGGCAGAATGACTGCATTGTTAAATCTGCAGAAAAACCCAAACAAGCTAAATCTTTAAGCTCATCTCGAGTCATTGGGCCGGTTGTGTCTTGAGAGCCTACGGTTGTCATATGTGGCTCACAGTAGGTACCTGCGCGAATGCCGTCTACACCACAAGCCTTGCCAACCATTTTCTGCGCTAACGTGTAACCCTTGCCCGTGTCTTTGACTTCGGTAGGTGTGCGGAACAGTGTGGATGGCTCTAAATTAAGTGCTGTGCGCGCTTTAGCGGTTAAACCTCTTCCAACAATTAGGGGGATGCGGCCACCGGCTTGAACTTCGTCAATAATAACGTCTGACTTGAGTTCAAAAGTTGTGATAACTTCATCGGTGTCGTGTTTTTTGACTACACCCTCGTAAGGGAAAATGTCAATTACATCACCCATTGCCATTTTGCTTACATCAAGCTCAATCGGTAGGGCGCCCGAATCTTCCATGGTGTTGTAAAAAATAGGAGCAATTTTGCCACCTAGGCAAACACCGCCACTGTTTTTGTTTGGCACGAAAGGAATTTCATCACCCATAAACCACAACACGGAGTTCGTGGCTGACTTACGCGAAGAGCCGGTACCAACAACATCACCCACGTAGGCCAATGGAAAGCCTTTTGCCTCAAGTGAGTCGATTTGTTCGATAGGGCCGATTTCACCAGCCTTGTCAGGATTAATTCCCGGGCGCTCCATTTTTAGCATCGCCAGGGCGTGTAGTGGAATGTCGGGGCGAGACCAGGCGTCTGGTGCTGGCGACAGGTCATCGGTGTTGGTTTCACCGGTAACTTTAAATACCGTAACCGTTAGTTTTTCAGGCAAAGTGTCTTTGCTGGTGAACCATTCGGCGTTAGCCCAAGATTCTAAAACTTTCTGAGCATGGCCGTTGCCAGCTTTTGCTTTCTCTTCGACATCGTAGAATGCATCAAACATTAACAAAGTATGAGAAAGACCTTCTACGGCAATTGGCGCTAATTCTTCATCGTCTAACAAGTCAATAATTGGAGCAATATTGTAGCCACCAACCATTGTTGAGAGCAGCTTTAAAGCGCCAGCTCTATCGATTGCGTTGCATTGTTGTTCGCCTTTGGCAACACTTGCTAAAAATCCCGCCTTAACATAGGCCGCTTCGTCTACACCAGGTGGAACGCGGTGCGTTAAAAGGTCTAAATAATAATCATCTTCAGTGCCCTTAATTAAGTGATCGGCCACAGATTGGGTTTGTTTCGCATCAAGTGCAAGTGGTGGAATGTTTAATGCCTGTCTTTCTTCGCAGTGCTTTAGGTAATCTTTCTTCATTAGGGTATTCTCGGTAAGTGATGATTCAATAACAGCGTATAATTTTAGCATTTTTGCGGTCACGCCTTAATTCTATTGACTCAAACCTTCAGATTATGAAATTTAATACCCTAACATCTATCTCCCCAATCGACGGTCGCTACGGCGATAAGACCAGTGATCTTAAAGAAATTTTCAGTGAATTTGGTCTGATTAAATACCGCGTTTTGGTGGAAGTTCGTTGGTTGCAGGCAATGTCTGAAAATGCGCAAATTTCCGAGGTTGGAAAATTCGATGAGGCGACCAATAAATTTCTAAACACTATTGTCGATGGCTTTTCATTGGAGGACGCCGAGGCAGTAAAGACTATTGAACGCACAACCAATCACGATGTGAAAGCGGTTGAGTATTTCCTCAAAGATAAAATTATGGGCAACGCGGCACTTGAGCGAGTTAGCGAGTTTATTCATTTTGCTTGTACTTCGGAAGATATTAATAACCTTTCGCACGCTTTAATGTTGAGCGATGGCCGCAAAGTGCTGTTGCAACAAATGCAAAATTTGTCTAATTTGATCGCGGACTTGGCCAAAAATAATGCTGAAGTTCCAATGCTTTCTAGAACGCACGGTCAAACAGCTTCACCGACAACGCTAGGTAAAGAAATGGCCAATTTCAGTGCCAGATTAAACCGTCAAATTTCCCAGTTTGAGCAAGTTAGTATTATGGGTAAATTTAACGGCGCCGTGGGTAATTTTAATGCGCATATCAGTGCCTATCCTGCCATCGATTGGCCTACAGTATCACAAGGCTTTATTGAGAGTTTGGGTGTTAATTATGCAGCATATACTGCGCAAATTGAGCCACACGATTATATTGCTGAGTACTACCACGCGATGAATCGTTTTAATACGATTTTGATTGACTTCTCTCGTGATGTTTGGGGTTATATCTCCCTTGGCTACTTTAAGCAAAAAACGATTGCTGGCGAGGTTGGCTCTTCGACAATGCCACACAAAGTTAATCCGATTGATTTTGAAAACGGCGAAGGTAATTTGGGTCTTGCCAATGCGATTGGTGAGCACTTGGCGAGTAAACTGCCAATTTCACGCTGGCAAAGGGATTTGTCGGATTCTACTGTGCTTAGAAATCTGGGTGTTAGTTGTGCGCATTCTCTCATTGCATTCGCCTCAATAACAAAGGGCATTACCAAGCTTGAAGTAAACGAAGAAAAACTGCTTGAAGACTTAGATAATTCTTGGGAGGTGCTGGCTGAACCGATTCAAACTGTAATGCGTCGTTACGGCGTTGAAAACCCTTATGAGAAACTTAAAGAGCTTACTCGAGGACAGAAAATTAACGCCAAAATTTTGCAAGATTTTGTCGCCACTTTAGACATTCCAGAAGAAGCTAAAAAAGAGCTGGCACAGTTAAGTCCGATGAACTACATTGGCGATGCGATTAAGTTGGCAAGAAACATATAAAATAGCTTACGCAAAAGCCACTTAAGGCTGGTATAATCTCCCGCCTTTACAACCTAACAATCACAAAGGAGCAAAAAACCCATGGTTAAGATTAGAATGGCCCGAGGTGGAGCGAAGAGAAAACCTTTTTATTCGATTGTAGCAACAGACTCTAGAAAGCGTAGAGACAGTGGTTACATTGAGCGTATTGGATTCTTCAATCCAGTGGCACGCGGACAAGAAGTAAGACTTCAACTCGACGAAGATAGACTTGCATACTGGGCATCTCAAGGTGCACAGATTTCAGATCGTGTTAAGCAACTTGTTAAAGAGCACAAAGACCCTTCAATTCGTGAGAAGCGCGTAGCAGCAGCTGACGCTAAATTAGCGGCAGACGCAGCAAAAGTTGCAGCAGCTGAAAAAGCAGCAGCAGACGCGGCAGCGAAAGAAGCAGCGGAAGCGAAAGCAGCTGAAGAAGCAGAAGCAAAGGCAGCAGCTGAGGCAGAAGCCGCAGCAGCAGCGGAAGCGGCAGCTGAAGAAGCCCCTGCCGAAGAGACAACTGAAGAAGCACCAGTAGAAGATAAAGCTGCTGAGTAATTCTCTGTCTCACAAGTCAGAACAAAACGATGAAAAGCTGTTGGTCGGAAAGATCAACGGCTTTTTTGGTGTTCGGGGCTGGGTAAAAATCTTTTCCCACACCGAGCCCAGAGATAACATCCTCAACTACCAGCCTTGGTGGTATCTTGAAAAAGGCGAGTGGAAGACGGTTGAAATCACCAATGGTCGTGAACAATCGAAAACTATTGTTGCCCATGTCAAAGCCGTTGACAGTCGCGAACAAGCTCAATATCTTTTGGGGTTAGATCTTTATATTAGCAAGTCCCAATTGCCAGAACTCGATAACGAGGAGCTCTACTGGCATGAGATGACAGGTATGCGCGTTGTGAATGTGGATGGTGTCGAGTTAGGCTTTGTAGATAACATGGTTGCAACAGGCGCTAATGACGTTGTCGTCGTAAAAGGCGAGAAAGAGCATTGGGTTCCTTATATCGAGCCATTCTTGGTATCGCTTGATCGTGAAGAGCGCTTGATTACAGTTGATTGGGACGAAGATTTTTAACGCTTCACGGCGAAACTCCCTAATTATTACCGGCACAAAAGATACGTGGCGTTATTCAAGCGCCCCTGTTGGCAGTTTCGAGCCTAATGGTTTTGGTTTGTATGATATGGCTGGCAATGTTGCTGAGTGGTGTCAAGATTGGTATCAACGGGATTTTTACTCTGTGTCGTCGATGGACAATCCACAGGGGCCAGAAACCGGCACTGAAAAAGTTTCTCGTGGAGGGCATTGGTTTAGCTGGGATCGCGGTTTACGTGTTCACAATCGAGGTAGTAATTCTCCAGATGTTAAGGCTTGGCAGGATGTGCAGGGCTTTCGATTGGCTGTAGATCTTTAACAGTCTAGCACTAGTTTGAGTCGTTGTCCGGCTCGTAAATGCCTTCTTCGTCCTTAAAGCCATGTCGGTCGACTTTAAGGTCATGAATCACACCGTCATTCACGCTATAAATCCAGCCATGAACATGCAGTTGTTGGCCACGTTGCCATGCGGTTTGTACAATCTTGCTGCGTGATAAGTTGGAAACTTGTCGAATGACATTAATTTCGCACATGCGGTTTAATCGATCTTCATCTGAATCGAGCTTCTTTAATTCTTTTTGGTTAAACCAAAAATGGTCTTTAACCGAGCGCAACCAGTAATCACTAATACCTGCATTGGTGTTTTCCATTGCAACCTTGATGCCACCGCAACCGTAATGGCCGCAAATAATGATATTCTCAACTTTGAGTACGTCGACAGCGTACTGGATGACCGACTGGCAGTTAAAGTCGACATGCTTCACCAAGTTACCAACGTTTCGATGGACAAATAACTGACCTGGCAACAAGCCCACAATTTCATTCGCGGGAACGCGACTGTCAGAGCAGCCAATCCATAAGTATTTTGGGGTTTGCTGCTTTGCTAGGGTGGCAAACAACTCGGGCCGCTCTTCTGAGACTTGTTTTGCCCAGCGCTTGTTGTTTGTTAATAATTCAGATACGTCCATAATTGTTGCAATTATACATTTTGCAATATCCTAGCATTCTAAAAATTATTGCATTGCTGTGAGATTTTAAAAGTCTTAAGTCAAACCAATATAATTTGCATTAATTCAAATAAAAAGCCACTCGGCTAGCGCTATATTGTAATAGAATCTCCTTAGCCAATGCTTGAGTGGCAAAGGACTGAAACCACACTTTCTAATAAGCGTATTTGATGAACTGGATAAGCAAAATATTCCCCTTCCTATTGTGGATTAAGGAGTTAAAAAACCCCGAGGTATTGAAAGCGGATGCCATTGCTGGCACAACGGTCGCTTTGGTGTTGGTGCCACAATCAATGGCTTACGCTCAACTGGCTGGTCTTGGCCCTCAGTACGGCTTATACGCCTCTTTCCTGCCTGTAATGATTGCCGCCCTGATGGGCTCATCAAGACAACTCAGCACTGGCCCAGTGGCTATTGTCTCTTTATTGTCCGCTGCAGCGCTTGGTGATCTAGCAACCGATCCCGGCAGTTATGCTGTCTACGCAGCGCTTTTGGCACTGATTGTCGGATTGTTTCAATTTTTGCTCGGCATCCTTAGAATTGGTTTTGTCATCAATTTCATTTCACACCCTGTAGTGAATGGCTTTACCAATGCTGCAGCAATTATTGTTAGTGTTTCTCAATTGCATAAGCTCGTTGGTATTCGGGTGATTAACAGCTCGGACACTGATTGGAGTGCGGCTTGTCAGCCTCTAACGCTACTGGACAGGTTGGAGCAAGCGGGAAATAGTGCTATGCACGCCATTTGTAACGCCGATCAAAATTATGAAACCCTATGGCGTTTGTTGGAGGCTGTTTCAAGCTATGCACACATTCCAACATTGGCTATGTCGGTATTGGCGTTATTAACGATGTTGGTGCTAAAGCGTTTTTATCCGAAAATTCCAGGCATCTTAGCCGTGGTTGCTGTCTCTATTTTAGTTTCTTGGGTTATTAGTTATGAGTCCATGGGCGGCGCCATTGTTTCCTCGGTAAGTGTCGATAGCATTTTTAGCTTCAAAGTGCCGAGTTTTGACTTTAAAGCCATAGGATCGTTATTTATTTTTGCAATCATTATTGCATTAATTGGCTTTATGGAGGCTATCTCAGTGGCGAAATCAATGGCTGCTAAAACCAAACAAAGACTCGACGTTAACCAAGAGTTGATCGGACAAGGTCTGGCCAATGTCACCTCAAGTTTTTTCCAAGGTTATGCGGTTGCGGGTTCGTTTTCGCGGACTTCTGTGAATGCCGACTCTGGCGCTATTACGGGTTTTTCTTCGGTAGTAACAGCTGTCATTGTTGGTATAACGTTATTGTGGTTTACGCCATTGCTGTACCATTTGCCCCAAGCAACTTTGGCAGCGGTGATTATGTTGGCCGTGTTTCAATTAATTAACTTTGGACCGATATGGCACGCCTGGAAAATCGAAAAACATGATGCAATTGTCGGCCTCCTCACTTTTATCCTGACTTTAATATCTGCGCCGCATTTAGAAAACGGCATTGCTTTCGGTGTCATCCTTTCACTGGGCTTGTTTCTGTACCGCACTATGCAACCCAATTTCAGTGAGCTTTCTGCTCACGACGGCTCTAAAAACTTCGTCAGTGCAGGTGAGAACAACCTTGAAGGCTGCAAAGTGGTCAGTCTAGTGAAATACAGCGGCTCGTTGTATTTTGCTAACGCCGGTTACTTTGAAACAAGAATGCTGGAATTGATTGCCAATAATCGCGAACATTTGTGTTATATTATTGTTGATGTGGCGGGCATTAATCAAATTGACGCCAGTGGCGAAGAGATGTTATTAAATCTTGTTGAGTCTTGTTCCGAGTCAGGCGTTGAAATTCTATTTGCCAGAATGGAGGGCTTAGACGCCGTTCTAGAAAGGGCCGGCTTTAAAGACAGAGTTGGGCAAAATCGTTTCTTCCAACGACGAAGTGAGGCTTTGCGCTATGCCTGGGAGGAGATTGGTGATCCTGAGGCAGAGTTTAATAGCCCATTAAGGCATCTTATCGGCCGCTAAAGGTTTTTGTAAAAAGCCTTCACAAAGTACAATCCTTGGGGCTCGGATGTTGGCCCTGCTTGTCGTCTATCTTTACTGTCCAAAACATCTTGCACCCAGCTAACTTCGCGCTCGCCTCTGCCGACTCTTAAGAGCGTGCCAACAATATTGCGAACCATATGATGCAGAAACGCGTTGGCTTTAACCTTCAGCAGGACGGTGTTGTTACTCCTGGTTATGTTTAGATACTCAATGGTTTTGATGGGGGATTTAGCTTGGCATAGGCTATCACGGAAACAAGAAAAATCGTGTTCACCCAACAACAAAGTCGCAGCCTCTTGCATTTTCTCAATATCGAGCGGTCTGGGCTGCCAAAGGTGTGAGTCGGCCTTTAATGCTGAGCGTACGGGATGGTTGAGAATCTTGAACTCATAGGCTCTGGCGTATGCGTTAAAGCGGGCATGAAAGTCATTACCAACCTCTTTGGCCCAGGTGAAATTAACGTCGGCAGGTAAATTAACATTACCACCAAACAACCAAGCTTTGCTCTCGCGAATAGATTCGGTCTCGAAATGAATTACCTGCTCTTTGGCATGTACGCCAGCGTCGGTTCGCCCAGAACAGAAGACACGCACTGGGTGGTCGGCAACTTTGGATAGCGCTGCCTCAACAACCAATTGAACGGTTCTAATGCCAGATTTTTGTATTTGCCAGCCGTGAAAGTGGGTGCCTAAATATTCAACACCGAGAGCAATTCTCATCTAGTACGTTATTGTAAAATCGATGTTATTATTTTAACAAAATATTGCAACTAGGCTATTGATACTCATCCTCTGGTCAAGTAAACCCTATGGGAAAAAAAAATCAACAATCGGAAATCAAAAGACTACTGTCAGCTTGCGTCTATTCGGCTCAGGGTTTTAAGGTTTGCTACACGTCTGAAGCTGCATTTAGATTAGAGATTTGGCTTGGCGTGGTTTTGCTGCCACTTGGCTATTGGTTGGGCGAAGGTGCGCTTGAAAAAGTGTTGTTAATTACTCCTATTTTTATTGTGTTGATTGTAGAAATGTTGAACTCCGCTGTTGAGGCTACGGTTGATCGAATTGGCATAGAGAAGCATGAGTTATCTGGCTT
This sequence comes from uncultured Gammaproteobacteria bacterium, assembly GCA_913020715.1. Classification (GTDB taxonomy): domain Bacteria; phylum Pseudomonadota; class Gammaproteobacteria; order PS1; family Pseudothioglobaceae; genus Pseudothioglobus. Next base: position 77,557 of record CAJVZH010000003.1, on the reverse strand, counting down.
TGCCAAAGACGTGGCATCAGCTGCAGTGACGCTTTCATTAATCCTCTTTTTGGTGACGTGGTCGATCATTCTACTTTAGAAAATCTCATCAATCAGCCGATAGATTGTGTGTTTTTTGACTCCATTGAAAGTACAAACGATTACTTGTTAAAGCAACCTTTTAGCAAAACAACTCAATTGTGTATAACGCGTGAGCAGACTAAAGGCAAGGGTCAGCACGGTCGAGTGTGGTGCAGTCAAAAAGACGGCAGTGTATTGTTTTCAATACGACAAAATTTTGATGCAAGCTGTGATCTTAGCGGCTTAAGCTTGGTGGTTGCGCTGGCCATTGTGAAAAGCCTCGAAGAGACTTACGCCATTGAAAAATTAGGCATTAAGTGGCCAAACGATATTTATTTTGGCGATAAAAAACTTTCTGGAATACTACTTGAAAACCAACTTCTTGGTGGAGAGCAATCGGTTGTTGTCGGAGTGGGTGTTAATTACGCACTTGGCGAAAATCTTGACTGCGAAACCCCTTGGATTGATTTGACGACAATCAGCGCTAGTGTGTCAAACATCAAGGTACTGACAGCGGCTATTATTAATAGCGTTCTCGTCTATATTAAACGCTTTGAGGAAAATGGTTTTGAAGACTTTCAAAGTGAGTGGACGGCTTACGACATACTCAAAGGTCGGCGCGCAAAAGTAGAGCGAGTGAACGATTCTTTTACTGGTGAAGTAGTGGGCATAAACAGCAAGGGGGCGTTACTCATATCAAGTGAGAACGGCATTGAGGCGATGTATAGCTCTGAGCAAATCACCTACATTTAGGGTAAGATATGATCACCCACAAATCCACAGAAAAATAGATGGCGAACAATAGATTAGAAGTTAAAAATATCCGTAAAACTTACGCAAAACGAGAGGTTGTTAACGACGTTTCTTTTGCTGTTGAAGGCGGCGAGATTGTTGGCTTGCTTGGCCCAAACGGCGCAGGTAAAACGACGTGTTTTTATATTGCTTGTGGCCTTGTTCGGTCGGATATGGGAGAGGTTTTTATTAACCACCACAAGGTCGGCCATATGCCGATGCATAAGCGCGCCAAATTGGGTTTGGGCTACTTGCCGCAAGAGCCCTCTATTTTCCGTAAGCTCACAGTTGAAGACAATATTTTGGCGGTTTTGGAGCTTAATAAAGCGCTACCTTCTTCTCGCAGAAAACACAGGCTCGAAGAGTTGTTGACAGAATTTCATGTTGAGCATATTCGCCATATTAAAGGCGTCAGTTTGTCGGGTGGTGAGCGCAGAAGAGTTGAGATTGCCAGAGCCTTGGCGATGGAGCCAAAATTTATTTTGCTTGATGAGCCTTTCGCCGGTGTTGATCCAATTTCGGTGGGCGACATTCAACAAATTATTTACCATCTTAGAGATAAAGGAATTGGTGTTTTAATTACCGACCACAATTATCGAGAAATGCTGGATACTTGCGATCACTCGTATGTCATGCACTCTGGACAAATCATAGCCCAAGGCAACAAGGAGGCGATCCTTACCAATGAGGCGGTGAAAAAAGTCTATTTGGGTGAAACCACTGGTGAGCACTAATTCATTTATCACTCTTGGCATTGAGTCCTCGTGTGATGAAACTGGAATAGGGATATACAGCTCTCAAGCTGGCTTACTCTCTCACACGCTTTTTTCCCAAGTCGAGATTCACGCTGAATACGGTGGCGTGGTCCCAGAAATCGCCTCGAGAGACCACATTCAAAGAGCAATACCGCTCATAAAGGATGCTCTACAAGAGAGTAATCTATCGCTACAAGATTTAACCGGTATTGCTTATACGCAAGGACCGGGATTGGCCGGCGCTCTTTTGGTTGGTGGCTCAATTGCACAAAGTCTTGCTTGGGGTTTAAGTGTTCCTGCAATTGGCGTACACCATATGGAGGGTCACCTCTTGGCGCCGCTTCTGGCTGAATCTAAGCCAAAGTTTCCTTTTGTTGCGTTGTTGGTTTCGGGTGGCCATACGTTACTTGTGGAAGTAAAAGGTATTGGCAATTATAAAATTTTAGGCGAGTCGTTAGATGATGCGGTGGGTGAGGCTTTTGACAAAACCGCAAAAATCCTAGGTTTGGGCTATCCTGGCGGTCCTGCGCTAGCAAAGCTTGCTGTGGAGGGTGAGGTGGGTCGATTTACTTTTCCAAGGCCAATGACCGACCGCCCAGGGCTGGACTTTAGCTTTAGCGGTCTTAAGACGTTTGCGAGAAATACCTTCGCCAAACACCCAAACGAAAAAGCAAATATTGCTAGCGCTTTTGAAGTCGCAGCGACAGAAACACTGATGATTAAATGTCGTCGAGCATTGGAGCAAACTGGCTTTTCCACACTGGTTGTTGCTGGTGGTGTTAGCGCCAACCTCACTTTGCGACAAGTGCTTGATACAATGGGCGAAAAACTCAATGTAGAAGTGCATTACCCTGGACATGAATTTTGCACCGATAATGGTGCAATGATTGCTCTTGCAGGGCATTATCGCCTTATGGCTGGACAAAGTAATGATAATTTAGAGATTACTATTAAACCGCGCTGGAACTTAGAAGATCTGCCCGCCATTTAATGAGTAGTCATTTTTTATTGCGCTTGAGGATGCATATAAGTGAAATGAAGCGTCCTTAATGATCTATACTTTATGTAAGTTCTAGTTGCCACACTAAGGTCAACTGGCGATATTTTATTGTCATGAATCAACTTGCAAAGATTTTTACCCGAGCTGCAAACGGCTTAGATGCGCCGTTGGTGAGTGTCGAGGTGCACATTTCGGGCGGCTTGCCGTGCTTCTCAATTGTTGGGTTGCCCGAGGGCGCTGTAAAGGAAAGTAAAGACAGAGTTCGAAGCGCACTGATGAATTCCAAGTATCGATTTCCCACTCAACGAATCACTGTTTCTCTTGCGCCGGCTAATTTACCTAAGAGCGGTGGGCGTTATGATCTTGGTATTGCACTCGGCTTATTGGTCGCTTCAGGTCAATTAAAGCCAGCCAAAGATTTGGAGGTATTTGAATTTTATGGGGAACTTGGTCTTGATGGCGCTGTTCGTGGCACCGAAGGGTTGTTACCCGCATTAATTCAGGGTTTTTCTAGTAATCACCATCTGCTAATCCCCGAGGAAAATATTGATGAGAGCGCCTTGGTGAGCGAGGCAAATATTTACCCCTGCCATCACTTGCTACAAGTGTGCGGCTATTTATCCGGCGCCAGTGAGATGAATAAACTTCAAATTAAAGAAGTCTCATCAGATAACTACAAATTAGATTTTTCTCAAGTTAAAGGCCAACACCAGGCCAAAAGGGCGATGGAAGTGGCAGCCAGTGGCGGTCATAATTTACTGCTCATCGGCCCGCCGGGTGCGGGCAAAACCATGCTCTCTGAGCGTTTGCCTTCGATCTTACCACCGCTTACAAAGGAGCAGGCGTTAGAGCGCGCATCCATTTATTCTGTGGCTGGTCAAAGTGTCAATATAAGTGAATTGCGTACACCACCTTTCCGCTCACCTCACCACACGTGTTCCGCTGTAGCTTTAGCGGGCGGTGGCACCATTCCAAAACCGGGTGAAATATCGCTCGCTCACGAGGGTGTGCTTTTTCTCGATGAGCTGCCGGAGTTTCCTAGGGCGGCTTTGGAGGTGCTAAGGCAGCCGATGGAAAATGGTGTGGTGCACTTGTCACGTGCCGCCAAACAAGTGAGTTTTCCTGCAAATTTTCAGTTAATCGGAGCAATGAACCCATGTCCTTGTGGGTATTTTGGTGATGGTTCACAGAAGTGTCATTGCACGGAAGATCAAGTGAGTAAGTACCGCTCGAAGATTTCTGGGCCCTTGCTGGATCGAATTGATATGGTGCTTGAATTACCGCCTTTGCCGAAGGAGTTGTTGCTGCCGAGTGGGGGTAAGGAGAGTATTGAAAATAGCGAAAGTATCCGAAAGCGTGTATTAAGTGCTTATAATACTCAGCTTGAAAGGCAGGGCAAAGCCAACGATCGCTTGCTTTCTGATGAGGTGGATAAACTACTTCAACTGGATGGTGATGACAGGCGTTTGCTCGAGACGATGATTGAAAAATTGTCGCTTTCAGCAAGAGCGTACTACCGCACTATTAAGGTGGCACGCACCATTGCAGATCTCGATAAAAGCGTAAAAATTCAAAGAGCGCATTTGATTGAGGCTGTGGGTTATCATCGTTTTAATTATTGATTGAAAATTTCATGCTTATTATTCCGGCTATTGATTTAAAAGATGGGCAGTGTGTACGCCTAAGACAAGGTTTGATGGACGACACCACGGTGTTTTCAGACGATCCTTGCGAAATGGCTGCAAAGTGGGTAAATGAGGGCGCAAGACGTCTACACTTGGTTGACTTAAACGGCGCCTTTGAAGGTAAGCCAATCAACGCTGAGAGCGTCAATCAAATTACCAAAACATTTCCTGATCTGCCAGTACAAATCGGCGGCGGCATTCGCGATTTAAATATCGCCAATACGTATATTGAAGCCGGTATTAGTTACCTTATTATCGGCACGATGGCCGTGACGCGCCCTCAGTTTGTCTCGGAACTTTGTCGGGAGTTTCCAGGAAAAATTATCGTTGGCTTGGATGCAAACAATGGTTTGGTTGCAACCGATGGCTGGGCTAAGCAGACAGATATCCATGTTGTTGATTTATCTAAGAAATTCGAGCAAGATGGCGTGAGTTCGATTGTCTATACCGATATTGCCCGCGATGGCATGATGCAAGGTGTTAATGTACAAGCAACCGCAGGCCTTGCTAGGCAAACTTCAATTCCTATTATTGCTTCAGGCGGCATCACTAATTTGGATGATATTGCTGGGCTTCTTCATCACGCCAAAGAAGGTATTATGGGTGCAATTACAGGCAGAGCCATCTATGAAGGGTCTCTTGATTTCAGAGCTGCGCAAACCATGAGTGATGTTTATGATCATTGAAGTTGCTTACGCACTCGTTGAAAAACAAACATTATTAAGCCTTGAGGTAGACGAGGGCACCAGCCTGCAAGAGGCCGTTGAGGCTTCAGGTATTTTAAATACCTATTCACAGATTGATTTAAGCAAAGACAAAGTAGGTATTTTTGGTAAATTGGCCAAGCTTGATACCGTTTTGCGTGAAAAAGATCGCGTTGAGATTTACCGCCCTTTGATTGCCGACCCTAAACAAGTGCGCAAAGAGCGCGCAGCTGCGGGCAAAGTGATGCGCGGCGGCAAAAAAGAGTAAAATAACCCTTCTACACTATCGATTATTAATAAATGAGCGAAGAAAAACCTCCGAGTCCGACCTTTTTCCAAAAGGTTATTGGCAAGTTCTTTTACCAACCACTTAAATCCCGTAAGCAACTAATGCAGGTCCTAGAAGAGGCTGAAGACAATCTCGTGATTGATGCTCATTCTCGTTCTGTTATTGAGGGCGCCCTTCAAGTTGAAAGCCTCAGGGTGCGAGATGTTATGGTGCCAAAAGCAAAAATGATTCTGATTGCTTCTGATGCGTCGACAGAAGAACTTTTGAAAGTGATGGTGCGTTCGTCACATTCTCGTTTTCCGATACACAATCAAGAGCAAGATCGCGTTTTGGGCGTGATTCTCGCCAAGGATTTACTGTCTCATTTTGCTGAGAATGGTGGTGGTGAGTTTAATTATCGAGAATACTTGAGAGATGCACTGTCGGTTCCTGAAAGCAAGCCCCTTGGGGCGCTGCTTCGAGAGTTTCAGCAGAGTAAATCCCATATGGCCATCGTCGTGGATGAATACGGTGAGATTGCCGGATTAGTAACTTTGGAGGATGTTCTAGAGCAGATTGTTGGCGAAATTGAAGATGAACACGACAAAGAGGAGGATTATATTGTGGACTATGGCGACGGTCGTTATTTGCTGCAAGCCAGTACGCCGATTGGGGAGTTTAATGAATTTTTCGAAGCGTCAATTAAAAATGACGATTTTGACACGGTCGCAGGTATGGTTATTGCGAGCTTCACCTACTTGCCAGAGCAAATGAGTGAGATAAGTCTTCATGGTTTTCAGTTTAAAGTCTTAAAAACAGATTCTCGTCGATTGCATTTGCTTGAAGTAACACGTTTAAAGCAAGAGCCGAAAGGTTAGCTCAGACACGATTAATCGAGCGAATAAAAAAACAAAGCTAGGCAGCACCACGTTGTTTTGTACGAAACTTATACTCTCTGAGTATAATCGTCGACATGAATACACTTGAACAAACCACACAGCTTGCCATTGATTTAATCAAAAAACAACAAGCCACTGATTTTGAAATATCTGTGGCTGAGAGCTCTGGTGTTTCTACCAGTGTTAGATTGGGAGAGGTTGAAACATTGCAGTATCACCTCGACACTAGTTTTGATATCAATGTTTATTTTGGCCAAAACAAGGGTCACGCCTCTAGTGTGGATCTGAGTGAGAAGAGCTTACAAAAAGCCATTGAATCTGCTTGCTTAATTGCCAAATATACTCAAGAAGACCCATTTAACGGCCTTGCACCCAAAGAAAGAATGGCGTGGGACGTCCCAGAATTGGATCTTTATCACCCTTGGGATTTGGATGCAAGACACAGTATAGAGTTGGCAAAAGAGTGTGAAGCTAGTGCTCTAGATTGCCCTGAAATTGACAATTCCGATGGCGCAGAGTTGTCCAGTTTTGAAGGTACAAGTTTTTATGCCAACTCCAACGGTTTAATCGCTAAAGCGAAGAGCACTAGGCATTCATTGCACTGCTCTTTGATTGCAAAGCGAGACAGTGAAATGCAAACTGCTTACGACTACAGCAGTGTTTTGGATGCCAACGACTTGTTGTCGGCCAAACAGATTGGCCTTTCAGCGGCAGAATTGGCACAACAAAAACTTGGCTCAAAAAGTTTGAAGTCACAAAAGTGCCCTGTCATTTTTACTTCACGACAATCTTCGGGTTTGTTTTCTCAACTATTGAGTGCGCTTGGCGGCTCAAGACAGTATAAAAAATCTTCGTTCCTGCAGGACTCTCTTGAAGAGATTGTATTGCCAGAGGGGATGAGTATTTTTGAGGACCCGATACAGCCGAAAACAATTGGCGCAAGAGCATTTGATCAGGATGGAATAGCAAAACAAAAGCAGTTTTTTGTTGAATATGGCAGGGTGGCAAGTTATATTATGAGTCAATATTCAGCCAATCAGTTGGGCTTAGAGTCGACAGCGAATGCTGGCGGCGCCAGTAATTGCCAGGTCAGCACGACGTTTTCCGGCGCACTGGACGCGCTCCTCAACGAGATGCATAAAGGTTTACTGGTGACCGATTTGATGGGTCATGGCATTAACACCACAACAGGCGATTATTCCCGAGGTGCACAGGGTTTTTGGGTGGAGAATGGACAAATTCAATACCCAGTGTCAGGCATTACTATTGCGGGTAATTTAAAAACTATGTTTACCAACATCTCTGCGGTTGCAAGCGATGTTGATTTTAGAAGCAACATGAAAGCTGGCTCCACATTGATTAACGAAATGACTATTGCGGGTGAGATTTAAGTGAGAGAGTTCGATGCCATCATTATCGGCGGAGGCATGGTTGGCCTTGCTTTTGCAGTAGAGTTATCTGCACGACGAGATATCTCAATCGCTATTGTTGACCCGGGCGAAATAAGCCCTACGATTCAAAAATCTTTTCACACACGTGTTAGCGCCATCACACCGGCCAGTGAGGCATTCTTGAGCGGGCTAGGTGTTTGGAGTCGTATTTCTAGAAAGCAGTCGTTTAATGCCACCAAGGTGTGGGATCAAAATTCTCATGGCCAATTGAATTTCAATGCGTCGGATGAAGGTATTGATCATCTTGGCAGTATTGTCGAGAACGATCTCATCCAATCTGCATTATTCGCATCTCTTAATCGAGAAAAAATTGAATGCATTAAGGAAAGTTTGACCGCGCTTGATAAGACCGAAGAGGGATATCAGGTTACATTGAACAATCAAACAAAGCTTAGTTGTCGACTACTTATTGGCGCGGATGGTGCACAGTCTCAAGTGAGAAAACTGTCAGGCATTGACACCAGTGAAAAGGATTATCAACAGCAAGCAATTATTGCCAATATTGCATGTGAAAAGTCTTTTGATGGCGCCATTTGGCAGCGCTTTTTATCCGACAGTATTATTGCATTATTACCATTGTCTGACAAGCAGGCTTCTATTGTTTGGTCGTGCAAAAATCCGCTTGCGAATGAGTTAACCGACATGCAAGATACTGATTTTTGTCGGGCACTTTGTAAGGCTGTTGAGTATCGTTTTGGCGAAATAACATTAGCAAGTGATAGAAAGGCGTTTCCTTTGATTGAACGCAGTGCAAATGATTATGTTTTGCCAAATTTAGCACTCATAGGTGATGCGGCGCATAATATTCATCCCTTGGCAGGCCAAGGCGTAAACCTTGGGTTTGCAGATGCACAAGAGCTCAATATGCAGCTGCATACACATGGCGATAAAGCACTGGGTGATCATTTGGTTTTGAGAAAGTACGCCAGAGCAAGGCGCACTGATAACGAACTCATGGCCAAAACAATGACAGGACTTAATTGGATTTATAAAGAAAATAATGAGGGGCTTAGGTGGCTAAGAGGTTTTGGGATGAATCTTATTGACGAGACGCCAATTCTCAAGTCATTCTTGCAAAAACACGCCCTGGGGAAAGCTAACTAGAATCTCACTTTAGCGAATAATGCGAGTAGGAGTGATAATGCCGTCAACAGGAACATCCCACGGTTTTGCATCAAGTCTATCAACCTCTTGACAATTAAAGGCCAATGCAAAAAGCTTGGGCTTGTTAAATTTGTTTTGTTGTGTTTTAAACGCTAGTGTCTTGTCATAGAAGCCACCACCCATACCCATTCTGTTTTTGTGCTTATCAAAACCGACCAAAGGCATCAGGATTAAGTTCATTTCATGGGCGCCAACAAGTGGCGTAAAAATTGGCTCGTCAATACCAAAACGATTTTTTCGAAAATGTTTCCCAACTATGGCAAATTTGAGTTTTTCTCCAACCAGAATTGGGAAATAGACGCAGTATCCCTGAGTGGTTAAGAATTTAATGATGTTTTTGGTTTCGACTTCACCATCATTTGGGGTGAAGATCGCAATGTGTTTTGCCGAGCGAAAAAGCCCTGCTTTTTGGCATTGGTAGAGTAGTTTCTTGCCTTTTTTATGACGTACCGGCCTTGAAAGTGACTTTCTTAGTCTGCGAAGCTTGCGACGTAATTCCTGCATTCAATAACTTTGCTAAAAAAGTTGGATTTTAGCAGTACAATGGGCACTTTTGGGCTCATTTCAACATTGTCATGAAGGTTTTGACATTAACTAGATTGGTTTTCTTGCATGTTCTCGCCATGCTTTCTTTGACCGTTCAGGCGGGCGATGATCGATTTGAGTACGCCCTTCATAGCTATGAAAATGAGCGTTATTCTGTGGCCTTCTCTATGTTTCTTGATTTGTCAAAAGAGGGTGTTCCAAGCGCTAGTGCGATGCTAGTTCCTCATTACAACAAGGGTCTTGGAGTTGAAATAAATCCCACGATGGCCATGGCATATTTAGGTCTTGCGGTCACCCAAATGAATAATTACAGCCCTGAGTTTGGCTATCAGGCAGGTCTAATGCTTCTGCGGATTGGAGACAAATCTCTTGCCTTGGAGCAGTTAAAAACCGCTGCTAAGTATAAACACCCACTTGCCCCTCTTGAGATTGCAAAATTAAAACTCGCAGGACTTAAAGAAGGGGTACTGGAGGCGACCATGTGGGCAATGATCGCACTATCCTACGAAACAGACGACGCCAAAAAGCTAGAGTCGGAAGTGCAGAGTTTGTTACAAATTGGGCGAAGTGACGCCCAGGGGTTGAAAGAGGCGTGGTTTAGAGACAACAGTGCAGAAAATCTCAGTAAAGAAATGAAGAAAATGAGTAAAAGGGTTAAGTTGATGGGTTTGTTGAAAAACTTGCCGGAGTAAGCTTTAAAGGGTCCGTTGTGCCGTGATGATAAAGACCTGGGCCTTACGGCTCAAGGCGGAAGTTCGATGTTTACCGCAGGCTTCCCACTTCAAGGCAGGCTTGCACAATAGTAAAGCAATCTCATCTCCTGTTCTGTCTTTAATCGGCTCAGGGATAAAAATCAAACACGCACACAACAGATGATTTCATTATCACCCCGTGTATTGAAGTTTGTAAATTATTTTTTTCTTTTTTAAGTCAAACATTAAGAATTTACACTAATAACTGACGCCATATTGATGGGCAAATACCCGGTTACTCTCTTGTCAATCGTATACAATTTCCCCAAATTCTATTCTTAAATATTCATCCAATAAAGGGGCGCTAAGTGACTGTTTTATCTGCAATTTTTTTGTTATTCATTATTATGGATCCGATTGGAAATGTGCCTCTTTTCCTCAGTATTCTTAAAAATATTGCGCCCGAGCGTCGTCGTAAGATCATTGTCAGAGAATTACTGATTGCACTACTGGTGTTATTGGTATTTATGTTTTCTGGCAAATACATTTTGGCCTTTTTGCAAATTTCTCAATCATCATTAGGTATTGCCGGCGGCATTATGTTGCTCACCATTTCCTTTAAGATGATTTTTCCCGGCAAAGGTGATGTCTACTCTCACCAAGAGGAGGCAGAACCTTTAATTGTGCCTCTAGCGGTGCCATTGCTGGCTGGACCTTCGGCAATTGCTGCGGTTATCTTAATGATGGCTCAAGAGCCAGATCGCTGGCCAGAGTGGGCCCTAGCCTTGGTTGTCGCCTGGCTTTTGGCCGGTGTAATTTTGATTTCTTCAGAAACACTGGGTCGAAAACTGGGTGTTAGGGCTTTGATAGCCATCGAAAGATTGATGGGTATTTTGCTATTGTTAGTTTCAGTTAATATGCTTGTGGAAGGTATTAAACAGTCGTTTAATATTTAGTTTTCTCGCAAAATATAATTCTGTTCGAAAATTAAGCCTATAGTTGCAGTTTTTCCCACAGTTATAGCGCTATCTTGGGTTTGCCAAGCGAGTGCCATCAGGTTAAAATCGTATTTATTTTTTATCTAATTCAAAATGTCAACATTATCAGCACCTATCGTCATGAAATTTGGCGGCACAAGCGTTAGAAACGACAGCTCGCGCACAAGTGCAATGAGGCACGTTAAAGATCATTTTGAGGACGGCAAGGATATTGTTGTCGTTGTTTCTGCAATGGGCCGTAAAGGTGAGCCATACTCGACAGACACTTTGATCAATATGGTTAAGTTGGTTGGCAAGCATATTTGTCCCAAAGAGTTGGATTCAGTAATGAGCATTGGTGAGAACTTGAGTGCCGCTTATTTTGCTCACTTTCTTAATCAGAATGGCATGAATGCGGTTTCATTTGACGGTCGTCAAGCCGGTATTCTGACGGATGATAATGCCGGTAACGCTGAAATTCTTGAAATTAACCCAACTCGAATTCGTTCAGCAATAGCTGAGGGCAATATTGTGGTTGTGGCTGGCTTCCAGGGTGTTAATAATGATGGCGATGTGCGCACGCTCGGACGTGGTGGTAGTGACACCTCTGCCGTTGCATTGGGTGCGGCATTGGGTGCTGAATGTGTTGAAATTTATTCGGATGTTGATGGTATTGCCAATTGCGACCCGAGGCAAGTGACAACCGCTGTTTTTATGGATTCAATCAGCGCTTCGCAGATGATTACGATGTCGGATGAAGGCTCCAAAGTTATTCATCCTCGTGCGATTAAGGCGTCACTAGCGAGCAAAACACCGATTATCGCCAGAAATACTTTTAACGACGCGCCGGGAACAACTATTTTTCACGGGGAATCGTCAGGCGATAGTTGCGCTACCTTGGCGCACAGAGAGGATATGGTGATGGTTGAGTTTGAATATGCCCACGATGCGGGAAGTCACGTTGAAGGTGTCATTAATATCGACTCAAAACGCGTCATCCTCAAAGACGACGTGTATTTCAGCGCAAAACTTTCAAGACTGGAAGAGAGTTTCGGTTTTTATAAAGTAAGCAAGGGTTGGGCGACGGTTTCGGTTATTTTTCACGACAAAGCCCCGAAGGCGATGGAAATTGATTCTGCTGAAATTCTTGAGACAGAAGAAAACGTCATTAGCTATTTGCTGCCCGAGTCTGAGATGCGAGTTGTGCTCAATACTCTTCACGCTGCATACACGTAGCTAAGAATAGTCTTGGCGGTTAAGCTTTAGGGTTTATTGCCGCCATTATCTACATACGCCTGAAGAGTTGCGGTATTGAAGGCGTCTTCAAGTTCTGCTGCCTTTTCTGCTACTGGTACCACCATGTCGCCATCTTCAATGTCAATGACTTCGTTATTCCAGTCGGCAAGATAGGCGTCCGCATCTGTCGCACTAGCGACCGCTGCAGCTTCATCAACAGCTTCCATGAAGCGGTTATCAAGCTGTGCTTTTTCAACTTCACGACGACTTTTTTTAATCATTACTTGGGTAGGGATGTCTCGCCATTTGATAATTGTAAGTTTCATTTTTTCTCCAAAAAAGTTGTTGCCAGCTCGCTTGTTGCTGCTGTGAAATAATTCTACATTAAGCCCAGTTTTCTCACAACAAATATACTGATTTATAAAAACAAGATTATTCATTCAAGCTGAACACGACTTATTTAAAATTTACTCTTTAGCTATTTGCTTGATTGGTAGCGTGTTTATTTTTTGGTTGTTATGATCTACACTGGGTCTTGCCACTGTGGTGCAGTGGTGTACGAAGTTGAAGCAGACGAAGAGCTTACTGTCGTTGATTGTAATTGCAGTATTTGCCAAAAGTCGGGCAACTTGCATTTAATTGTGCCAAAGTCAAAATTCAAACCCATTCAGGGCGAGCAAAGTTTGTCTTCTTATATGTTTGATAGCGGAGAGGCCAAGCATTTGTTTTGCAGTACTTGTGGCATTAAGTCTTATTATATTCCGCGATCCAACCCAGACGGGATAAGTGTTAATGTGCGTTGTCTAGAGCCTCAGCCGGCAAAAATAACCGTTGAGCCTTTTGATGGTAAAAATTGGGAAGAGCATGCACACACTCTTGTCCACTTAAGTAAAGAAAATTAGTATTTTTAGTTATGTTGTTTTCTTGAGCTGACTCAAGAAAAGCATTTTTTATAGGAGATTTTGATGAAAAATAAAACCCAAGTAGTGGTAATCGGCGGCGGCGTTGTTGGTGCTGGAACGCTCTATCATTTGGCTAAAAAGGGCTGGACCGATGTTGTCATGGTTGAGCGAAAAGACCTAACCTCGGGCTCAACCTGGCATGCGGCTGGATTACTGCCACTGTTTAACATGAGCTACTCGGTGGGAAAATTACACCAATATTCAGTTGATTTTTATCATGAACTTCAAGAAGAAACCGGCATGAATGTTGGTTTTAGTGTGGTATCGAACATTCGTCTTGCGAACTGTCAAGACAGAATGGACGAGTACAAGTACTACGCTGGAGTCGGTAGTACAGTTGGTGTAAACGTTAAGTTTTTAACACCAGAAGAAGTGAAAGAAATCTGGCCATTGTGCAATACAGAGGGCCTTCTTGGTGCAATTCAACATCCAGATGATGGCTATATTCAACCTGCAGATTTAACACAAGCGCTTTGTAAAGGCGCTAGAAACCGCGGCGCTGAAATTTATGAGCACACACTGGTAACAGCCATTGAACAGCAAAAAGATAACAGTTGGATTGTCAAAACAGACAAGGGCGATATTGCTTGTGAACACGTTGTTTCATGTACCGGTAACTACGCTCGAAAGACGGGGGAGATGGTGGGATTGGATATCCCTGTAATCCCTGTTGAACACCAATTTATTATTACAGAACCGCATCCAGAAATTATGGCGCGTAAAGAGCAAGGCTTGCCTGAAATGGCTGTTTTACGTGAATCCGATGCGGGCTACTATTTACGTGAAGAAGCGGGCGGCTTACTGTTAGGTCCTTATGAGAAAGGCGCGCCAGTGTGTTATATCGACGGCCCAAGTGACGACTGTCAGTACGAGTTGTTCAATGCCGAACTCGATCGCCTCATGCCGCACATTGAGCGCTGCATGGTTCGTGTTCCAGCTTTTGGTGAAGTTGGCGTTAAAGATGTCTATAACGGCGCAATCGCTTACACACCAGACGGCAATCCAATTGTTGGTCCTGCAGCAGGACTGAAAAACTTCTGGCTAAACGAAGGTCACAGTTTTGGTATTACGGCTGCAGGCGGTGCTGGTTGGCAGTTGGCAGAATGGATGATTGATGGCGAGCCAACGGTCGATATGATGGGTGTTGATCCTCGTCGTTTCGGTCCATACGCTACACGAGGTTATTTGCGAGAGAAAAACGAAGAGGCCTATTCGAACGTTTTCACCACGCATTATCCTGATGAAGAGCGCGGTGCCGCTAGACCACTAAGAACCACCCCTTGCTATGATCGCATGAAAGCACTCGGAGCAGTGTTTGGCTCTGTGTACGGTTGGGAGCGTCCAAATTGGTTTATGCCAAGTGCGGATTACGCCTTAAGCGCTGAAGAGCTTAATCAGGCAGATCCAGAGAAGGTGCTTTGGAATGAAAACCATGCTGAGCCATTGGAAGATGGCCGTATTGTTGAAAAGAACTCGTTCCGTCGCTCAAACTATTTTGAGCATGTCGGCAATGAGTGTAAGCATGTCACTGAAAAGGTCGGTCTTTTGGATATGTCGGCTTTTGCTAAATGCATCGTCAAGGGTCCTGGCGCAGAAGAGTGGCTGGAGTATATCTTTGCCAATAAAATGCCGAAAACCATTGGTCGAATCAGCCTTGTGCATATGTTGAGCCTAAACGGTGGTGTTCGTTCTGAATACACTGTTTATAAAACAGGCCCTCAGAGCTACTACCTTGTTTCGGCGGGTGCTTTCGAGACGCATGATCATGACTATTTGTTTAAGCTGTTACCTAAAGATGGCAGTGTCAGTGTGCAACGCGTAACAACACAAACAGGCGTGTTGGTTTTGGCCGGCCCAAGATCTCGTGATTTGTTGCAAAAGTTGACCGATACAGATTTATCTAACGCTAGCTTTAAGTGGCTAACGGGGAAGAAGATTAATGTAGGTTATGCAACTGCTGAAGCATTAAGAGTGAACTTTGTGGGCGAATTGGGCTGGGAATTACACCACCCAATCGAAATGCAAAACTATATCTTTGATCAGTTAATGGAAGCGGGCGCAGAGTTTGATATTAAGCCATTCGGTATCCGTGCAATGAATTCAATGCGTTTAGAAAAGTCGTATCGTTTGATTCCAAGCGAGATGTCTATTGAGTATTCCGCGTTTGAGTCGGGTCTTGATCGCTTTGTTCGTCTTGATAAAGAGCAGGACTTTATTGGTAAGGAGGCGCTTGCGGCTTGGCAGGAAAAAGGCGCAGAAAATGGCTTTGTTACCATAGAAGTCAAAGGTGTCACTGATGCTGACGCTAGAGGCTCTGAGGCGATCTACAAAGATGGCAAGGTTGTCGGCCGCGCCACTTCTGGTGGCTATGGCTGGCGTTGTGGTAAGTCGTTAGCACTTGGTTTGGTGCAAATTGATTTGTCCGCGATTGGTACTGAGCTTGAAATCGAAATTTTAGGTGAAAGATATCAAGCCGTTGTGGTTGAGGAATCTCCTTTCGATCCGACGAATGAGTGCCTAAGAGCTTAAGGTTTTTCTAGCCCCATGTTGGTTTTTATCAACATGGGGTAACTTTCTTCTGTTGCTTAGCAATATTAATATTAATCTAGTAAATATCAATCTTTTGCCTCTAAAATAGGCGGTACTTTTTGCTAAAATTCTAGCAAATTTAACAACCTTAAGTATTATGCAAGATATTGAATTACAACAACAAATGGTGTCTTGGCGTCATTATTTGCACCAGCACCCTGAACTCAGTTTTAATGAGCAGATGACTAGCGACTACATCGCTTCTGTTTTGCTTGAGCACAATATTGAAATTCATCGCGGCTTAGCCGTTACTGGTATTGTTGCAACCATCCATGGCAAGAAACCAGGCAGGTCGATTGGCTTACGCGCCGATATGGATGCATTGCCAATTCAAGAGCTGAATGAGTTCGATCACAAGTCCGTGCACGACGGTAAGATGCACGCTTGTGGGCATGATGGTCATTCGACGATGCTGTTGGGTGCTGCAGTTCATTTAAAAAAGAACAATAATTTTTCGGGCACCGTTCACTTTATCTTTCAGCCTGCAGAAGAGGGTGGCGCTGGCGGGCGAGTGATGGTTGAGGAAGGAATTTTTGATCAATTTCCTTGTGAAGCTGTTTACGGTATGCATAATTGGCCCGGTATGGCAGAGGGTCAGTTCGCGGTTCACGATAGCGCTGTCATGGCGGCAAACGAGACGATTGAAATTGTTGTTAAAGGCAAAGGCGGTCACGCTGCAATGCCCGATCAGTGCGTTGATCCAGTTGTTGCAGGCGCGCAGATCATTACCGCTTTACAATCGGTTGTTTCTCGCAATGTCGCACCAGCGGATTCCGCAGTGATCAGCTTGACTGTGGTGAATGCTGGCTTTGCCACAAATGTCATCCCCGATGAAATGCACTTGAAAGGCTCGTTAAGATACTTTAGGCCAGAAGTTGGTGCTGAGGTTAATCGAAGAATGAAAAAAGTTGTTGAAGGTGTTGCTGAGGCAATGGGTGCAACAGCTACACTAGAATCTAGGCCAAATTACCCAGCAACGATCAACACTCCTAAACACGCTGAAAAATGCGCTGTAGCTGCTGGAATGGTTGCAGGTGATGGCAATGTGCACAGAAACATGCCACCAAGCATGGGCTCTGAAGATTTTTCATTTTTGCTGAATGCTTCAGAAGGTGCTTATATTTGGATCGGTAATGGTGAAGTGCCCGAAGACCAACCTCAGGGTGGCTGCATGCTGCACAACACACATTATGATTTTAATGACGACATTCTTTCTCTTGGTGCATCCTACTGGGTTCAATTAGTAACAAACATTTTGCAATAGACGGAGTTTTGCCCTATCATGCGAGTGCATGACTCTTATTGCAATTTCGCTGGTTATTTTGTCTGCAGCTATTCATGCGCTGTGGAATGTATTCAGCAAAAGTAAAAAACCAACTCCTTCATTTTTCCTTCTAGCCAGTCTACTTGGTACAGCGCTGCTCGCGCCCATTCTGTTGCTACACAGCAGCACCGTCTTTAGTGACATCCCAAGTCAAGTGTGGGTTTTTCTTATTATTGCTGGTTTTTTTATGTCTTTGTATTACGTCTCTTTGGCAAGAGCGTATCGAGTGGGCGATTTGTCAGTCGCCTATCCAATTGTCAGAGCCCTTCCTGTTGTTATTGTGCTTATTGTGGTCGTGTATCTTGGTCGTGCAGATCAAGTTACCTATCAAAGTGTTGCTGGTGGGCTAATAGTTGTCCTAGGCTGCTTTATGGTTCCCCTGAAAGGCTTTAAAGGCTTTCGTTTGAGTGATTATTGGAATCTAACTTGCGCAATGGCGCTCATTGCCGCGATAAGTACAGCAGGGTACTCTATGG
Organism: uncultured Gammaproteobacteria bacterium; assembly: GCA_913020715.1. Classification (GTDB taxonomy): domain Bacteria; phylum Pseudomonadota; class Gammaproteobacteria; order PS1; family Pseudothioglobaceae; genus Pseudothioglobus. Next base: position 59,977 of record CAJVZH010000003.1, on the reverse strand, counting down.
TGGATGATGAAGCATTAAAATATTTACGTAGCGACAGCCAGTTTGACTCTGATAATACTTCAACGGCTATTTTGTACGCCTTTCTTGAAGCGTGCATTACTTCAGCGTGGATGGCTTTATATGTTTTGATGAGGCGTCAGAGTCGAGTCGAATTTATGCAGTTGATACGCTTTGACAAATCACATGCTTTTGTCGCAGCAATTGGCATACATCTGTCGTATACGCTTGTTTTGGTAGCGCTTGCTTTTGCCGACAATGTTAGCTACATCGTTGCCTTCCATCGTTTGAGTATCCCTTTGGGTGCCGCCCTGGGTATCTTGATATTAAAAGAACAGCCTTATCCGACAAAGATCATCGGCGTACTTGTGGTGCTGATCGGCCTTGTATGTGTTGCTCTTGGTTAATGCTATTTGCTGAGTAGCACAGCGCTTTCATGGTCGGGTTTTCTATATAATTTAGTTTTTGTTTAGTGTGTAATATTTGGCGCCTTAGTTTCTATGAGTTATTCGATTTTTGGAGAAAAATTTACCCGCAACAGCGGCATCTCCCAGTTAATGGAGGATCTTGGCAAGGCCAAGCATAGTGGAGACTCGGATCTGGTTATGCTTGGGGGTGGCAACCCAGCCTTAATCCCAGAGGCGCATAATATTTTTGTTGGCGAGTTAAAAAAACTCATCGCCAGCTCAGATGTTGACCAAATGCTAGGCTTGTATGATGCCCCGCGGGGTAATGAAGCTTTTATCCAGGCTTTGGTTAAGTTACTGAACGAGAATTTTGATTGGTCTTTGAGTGATAAAAATATTGCCATTACCAACGGCTCACAAAGCAGTTTTTTCTATTTGTTTAACTTGTTTGCGGGCGACATGCCAGATGGCGATCAAAAGAAGATTTTATTGCCCTTGGTGCCCGAGTATATCGGTTATGCGGATCAAGGCATTACTGAGGACATGTTTGTTTCGGTTAAACCCGATATTCAAATGTTGGAGAATAAGCAATTTAAATACCAAATTAATTTTCACAAGCTTATTTCCACGCTAGAAATGGAAGACATTGGTGCGATTTGCGTTTCACGACCAACCAACCCGACTGGCAATGTTATTACCGATGAAGAGCTGGGCAAATTAGATGCAATTGCACAAGAGTACAAGGTGCCATTAATTGTTGATAACGCTTACGGTCACCCATTTCCAGGAGCGATTTATACCGATGCCAAGCTCAAATGGAATGCTAATATGATCCTCTGTATGTCGCTCTCTAAGCTTGGCTTGCCAGGTATACGAACCGGCATTGTTATTGCTAGTGAGTCTTGCGTTGAGGCCGTCAGTCGTATGAGCGGCATTATGGTGCTAGCGCCAGGCAGTGTAGGCCCAACACTCCTCACTCGCATGATTAAAGACCAAGAGCTGCTGCATTTGTGTGATGATGTCATCAAGCCTTTTTATCAAGACAAAGCCAGGGCCGCCGTCAGGCTTTTTAACGAGATTTTTGCAGATTCTGAAGTTTATATGCACAAACTCGAAGGTGCTTTTTTCATGTGGCTTTGGCTTCCAGAGTTGTCCATTACTTCGGAAGAGCTTTATCAGAAGTTGAAGAAAGACAAAGTCTACATTATTCCTGGTCACAATTTCTTTATGGGGATGTACGGCAACTGGCCACATAAAAATCAGTGTATCCGCATAAACTACGCTAAAGATGAAACCACGTTGAGAAAGGGGTTAGAGGCTATTCGTCGAGCTGTATTCGATTAGATTACCAATAAAAAAGGGGAAGAATGGCGAAAATTCATTGGCTGGGAACAGGACTCTCGGCAATACCGGGCCTTAGCAGCCTTATTGGCAACGGCCATTCGGTTGTTGTTTACAATCGTGGGGTTGAAAAAGCCACTCAATCATTGTCGGCTGTTGAGGGCGATTATCAAATTGTTAAGTTTTCGCTAGAGGCCGTCGAGCAGAGAGTTAAGGCTGGCGATGTTGTCGTTTCGATGCTTCCCGGGGATTTTCACGTTTCTGTCGCGAAACTCAGCGTTGCTAAGGGCGCTCATTTTGTTTCCAGTTCTTACGTTTCACCCGAAATGCAGGTTTTGCACGAATTCTTCCTTAAGAAAAACCTTTGTTGCGTTAACGAAGTTGGCCTAGATCCAGGCATTGATCATTCTATGTCGCACGCCCTAGTTGCAGACTACAAAAAATCTGGGGCATTCTCAGCTGACAATGAACATTCATTTATAAGTTATTGTGGTGGTTTAAGCGACACACCGAATGACTTTTGCTATAAATTTAGCTGGTCGCCATTAGGTGTCCTTAAAGCCTTAATGTCGCCATCGGTGAGCATCCGTAATGGTGATGTATACCACGTCACCAAACCATGGGAGGCGGTTGATCTGTATCCGTTGCCAATGCCTTGGGGTGCGGAAGAGTTTGAGGTCTATCCGAATCGTGATTCGTTACCATTTATTAACCAATACCAACTGAATGGCGGGCTTAATATAAAGCAATTTGTAAGAGGTACGCTGAGGTACAAGGGTTGGAAAAATGCGTGGCAAGATATTTTTTCTGAGATCGACTCGCTTGAAATGCCCAATGCACAAAGTCGATTAACGGAGCTAAGCGACGAGTTGTGGCGCAATTTCGCTTATAAGGAGGGGGAAGTTGACCGTGTTATTTTGACCGTGGAGTTGAAAGTTGAGAATGATTCGGAGGTTGTTTGGCACAAGCAATACATAATGGACTCCCTTGGAAATGGAGAAGGGAGTGCGATGGCTCAATTGGTGTCACACTCTGTAGCTCTAGCAGTAGAAGCCATTATCGCCAAAGAAATTGCACCTGGCGTCAGTGCGGCCCCAGACGACGAGGTTTTAGTGGAGCGTTGGTTAGACAAGACAAGCACCATTTGCGATCATTTAGTGTTGATAGACCATCTATCGTAGGATTTCGTCAATGGCTACAGGTTCAATAATAGACAACAGCCAATTACAAAAAGACAATAAATCTTGGTTACAATTTCTATCACGTCGTAAGTCAAACGCGCCATTTCAGGGCGAAAAGCGATGTAAGTTTGTGGTGGTGGGCGCTGGTTTTGCAGGCCTTGCAGCGGCAAAGCGTTTGGCAGAGCTCCACCCGAATGACGAAATACTCCTACTAGATGCCCGTGAAATTGGACAAAATGCTTCTGGCAGAAATTCAGGCTTTGCGGTTGCTCACTCGCACTTTCCCGGTAGATTTGATGCCAAATTAATCAAAGGCTATGAGCGCATAGATAGACTGAATGCCCAGGGCCTCGATATTCTTCGCACAGAAATTATCAATAATAATATTGATTGTGATTGGCAAGAGGGTGGCTTTTATCATGCCGCAGCAGATAAAAGTGCACTGAGATCTTGCACAGAATTTATTGATTACCTTACAAAAAGAGGTGTCAGGCATCAGGTGTTAAATCAAGATGAGTTACAGAAACAACTCGGCACTCGTTGGTATAAAGAAGGCGTTAAAGTGAATGACGGCGCCTTAGTGAATCCAGCGAAATTGGTGAAGGGGCTGGTGAAGAGCTTACCTAGTAATGTGACACTTCATGAAAACAGTGCTGTTGATTCCATAGCTTCTGGCAGTCAAATAACTTTACGAACCCAAAATGCCAAAATAATAGCAGACAAAGTATTGCTGTCGTGCAACTACGAGATGGCAAAACTTGGTATCAATAAACACAAGATTATGGGGGTTACATTAACTGGCAGCTTTACCAGGGTAATGTCTGAGAGGGAGTTGCGCTCATTGGGCAATGTTCGCTCGTGGGGTGTAATGTCACTACACGGCGGCGGCGCCACACTGAGGCTTACTCGTGACGGTCGACTTGCTATTAGAAACACTGCTGAATACAATCGAAGCGATCTCTTTAGTGCATCAAAAACTAAAGAAAGAGGGCAACTTCATAGACAGGCACTCAACAATCGTTTTCCGCAATTAAAAGACGTGGAATTTGAGCATAGCTATTCTTGTGTGGAGGGTGTAAGCGTCAATAAAACAAACTTTTTTGAAAAGTTGGGTGATAATCTTTTTGTTGCTGGCGGTTTTAACGGTTCTGGCATTTCAAAGGGTGCGGTCTTTGGAAAGGCTCTTGCTGAATATGCGAGCGATCAAACATCTGAGCTTATTGGCGATTGCTTGAACTGTCCCGGCGCATTATGGATGCCACCTTCACCTTTTTTGGGTGTTGGTGCTCGATTTATGATGAGACAAAGGTTTAAGGGTGTGGGTAAGGATCGATAAGATAGCATATATTAAAATAAGTAAATAAAAATCTTGCCTATTAAATAAACTTAGATTATAATACGCGCTCGGAATTACTTTCGATACACTTTTTTACTCTTTTAATACGACAAATGCACAATAAAATCAGAAACTTTATCGGTTCAAACTACCAAGCTTACCAATCAAAAAAGATTGAACAAAAAACTTGGGAACAAGCTATAAAAGTTGCCCAACAATTGCGCCATGAGTACCCGAAATGGGCTTCTACAGAGTTTGTTGCAAAAGAGTTAATCGAAAACTCAAAGGCAGCGTAGCTTTATAGCATACGTTTGACCCGTAGCAATTAACTTGCGTTAATTGCTGCTCAATATTAATCACTGCAAGGCGACCAATTCTGCTTGGTACCCGTGGGATTTCTACGGTCATTTTTTTTGCTGCATAGAACTTATTGGCCGCTGAATCAATTTTGTGTTGAATGGGTAATGTTTGTCAGTGCTATTGAAAATTTCTGTTACAGTTGGCGAATTCATCTAAATAAAGACTGATGAGTCAAGCCAGCTCTGAAAATCGAATGACCCAGACTATCGCGCTCCAACTCGAAAGTCTTGTGTTTGAATATTTGCATCAAATGAACCATCAAGGTGTTCATAATTTTCTCGAAAATTGGCCCACAAAACCACTGCAATTGCGTCATATTTCACCCAAAAAATTAGCTGTACTGCACTATCTTCGAGATATAAACATCAATACCAACAGCAAAGCATCAATACTTGTGCAAAAGTTGCAAAAACACGCTGACAGTCTTTATTGGGGGCAAACCTACGGCAAACAAGATTTTGGCTCGATTTTTATGAATAATTATGGTTGGACGGAGCTTATTGGCACTAGAGGCCCAATTGTGAGTAATGAAATTGCTTGTGGTTTTCTCCTACTCGGGTCAAATACCCACTATCCCGGGCATAGCCATGAAGCTGAAGAGATATATGTTCCATTTACTCAGGCTCAGTGGAAACAAGGTGGAGAATATTGGCAGTTAAGAGAGTCTGAGTTGGCGGTTTATCATAAGTCTTGGGTTTCACACAGCATGAAAACAAGCTCCGAACCATTGCTAGCCCTTTATGTTTGGAGAGGCGGTGATCTTGCGCAAAAATCTTTCATTAATCCACTTTAAATCAAATTTTTCTATATTCTTATGATGTTCAATAAGAATCCTGCAATTTAGGGGCGGCGTAGTCACAAAGAGAGTATTTTTAAGTGTTACTTGGAAACTTCTATGGTGTTAGTTCGTGTGCTTATCGCTCCAATACCGCTTATCTTAGTAATTCCTTAAATTTTGTCTGAATTGACTTAGCTCAAGTCATGTAATAACTCGTTTATTTTCCAAGGTTAACAAATACTTCTATTGATTTATAGTATATTAACTACAGTTCTATATGATCCTTAAAATGATCTTAGGGCTTCATTTAACTATTGGAGAAAGAGTATGACTTTAACGCATTTATTTAAAGCCCAAGCAATTTTTGCGTGGATGTGGGTTGTAATGATATGGTTGGCGCCAGAAATGGTTGTTGAGCCGGGCGGATGGACTTTAACACCCAATTTAGAATCAATGCTACAACTTTTGAGTGTTCCAATGTTGGGGCTTGGCGTCCTTGCATGGATGGCCCCCACTTGGACAGGGAGTAATGTACAGAAAGTCGGTATGACCTATGGTGTTGGACTTAATTTATTATTTCTAGCAGTGCAAATGTTTCATGTGTTAACAGATGCCGCTCAGCTTGATTTGCTTGGAGTGATCCCAACAACAATCCTTATTGTGTTATTTTTCTGGAAATCTCGTGCTTAGCCCTGCTTAAAAAACTTTTGATTAAAAGCCACCTTTGACTGCTGCGTTTATGATGATTGGTTTATAACGCAGAGATGGACAAAAACAAGTCCTGAAAATTAATGTTTAAAGTGGCGCATGCCAGTAAACACCATCGCAATCCCATGCTCATCCGCCGCCGCAATCACGTCATCGTCACGCATTGAGCCACCAGGGTGGATAATCGCTTTAATGCCAGCATCGGCTGCCGCATCAATGCCGTCTCTAAATGGGAAAAAGGCATCGGATGCCATCACCGATCCTTCGACCACTAAAGCTTCATCTGCGGCTTTAATGCCTGCAATTTTGGCTGAATAGATGCGCGACATTTGACCTGCGCCAATGCCGATGGTCATTTTATTCTTGACGTAGACGATGGCGTTAGATTTAACGCTCTTGGCCACTTTCCAAGCAAACAACATATCTTGCATCTGTGATTCGGTAGGTTTCGTTTGGCTAACGCACTTGAGGCCAGATTCTTGGACTGAGCCTAGGTCTTTATCTTGCACCAATAAGCCGCCAGTTACTTTTTTGTAATCCAGTGTTGGCTTGGCCGATTGCAAGTCACCGCATTCGAGCACGCGTATATTTTGCTTCTCCTCTAGAATAACCTTGGCACCTTCGTCAATACTAGGGCAAATAATCACCTCAACGAATTGGCGATCAAGAATACTTTGCGCTGTTTGAACGTCTAGTGCGCGGTTAAAAGCAATAATGCCACCAAAGGCTGAGGTTGGGTCTGTTTTGTAAGCATCATCGTAAGCTTCAAAGATTGAGCTTCTGCTTGCCACGCCGCATGGGTTGGCGTGCTTAACAATAACACAGCTTGGCTCTGAAAAACCTCTGACACATTCCAGTGCGGCATCGGCGTCCGCAATATTATTAAAAGACAAGGCCTTACCTTGTAGTTGTATTGACGAGGAAACGCTGGCCTCCACTAAATCGACCTCTTTGTAGAAAGCCGCCGCTTGATGTGGATTTTCACCATAACGCATGGTTTGCGATTTGACGAATTGAAGGTTCATTGTATTTGAGAAGCCATCATCTTCTTTGCCTAGATAATTGGCAATAGCGCCGTCGTACTGGGCGGTATGTTCAAATGTTTTTAGTGCGAGTTTTTTGCGTGTATCGAGCGATGTATCACCTGAGTTACTGATCTCATCCAGTACAACTTGATAATCAGCGCTGTCAACAATTACCGTTACTGAAGCGTGATTTTTGGCGCTTGATCTGAGCATAGCGGGGCCGCCAATATCAATATTTTCAATGGCGTCATCGAGTGTGCAATCGGCCTTAGCAATCGTCTCTTGAAAGGGGTATAGGTTGACAACAACCAAGTCAATTGGATTGATGTCGTTTTCAGCCATCACACCTTCATCAATGCCACGACGGGCGAGAATGCCACCATGAATTTTAGGGTTTAGTGTTTTAACGCGACCGGCCATCATCTCTGGATAATTGGTATAGTCTGAGACTTCAGTCACCGGAATGTTGTTATTTTCTAGGAGCTTGGCGGTGCCGCCTGTTGAGAGTATTTCGATGCCAAAATTGGTGAGTTGTTGGGCAAATTCGATGATTCCTGATTTGTCGGAAACACTAATCAGAGCGCGTTTTATGGCCATTGATATTCCTTTAGGATGCTAAGCATTTAAAGGAATTATTATAAAGTCTTAGAGCTGGTAGAGCGCTACTTTTTTCTTTAGAGTGGCGCGATTGATGCCAAGAATTCGGGCGGCCTCAGAGTGGTTTTGATTGACTTTATCAAGAACGAATTTCAGGGTGGCGGTTTCCGTTTGCTGCGCTACCATTTTAAACACGCCAGACGCAGGCTCTTCGTCTAATTGAGTGAAGTATCGCTCAAGCTTTTGGTTAATACAGTCGTGTAAATCGCTTTGATTCATAAAGAATGCAAATAATCTCGGAATATGCAATATTGTTCGGAGTGATCGCTCACTCGGTTAATGTTTGGCCAAAAGTCTCTTGCTTTTTTTTGGTCAAGGCGCATAGAATACCAAAAAATATGCTTCCTGGATAGCTGAGTGCCTAATTTATTTCCATAAAAGGCGTGAATGCTTGAGATATGGTTTAGTATGACTGGGATTTTGTCGTTTTGACTCATTGGAGGCTTTATTTCACCGGTTGAGAGGTGGTGATGCACTTCGCCAATTAGCCAAGGGTTTCCCTGAGTAGCTCTGCCGAGCATAACGGCGTCTGCCGAGGTGTAATCAAGCACTTTTTTGGCCTTTTCAGCACTGCTGATATCACCATTAACGACCACGGGGATGTTGGCGTTACTAATCACCTTGGCAGCCGTTTCATATTCTGCCTCACCCGAATATTTTTGCTCACGTGTTCTGCCGTGAATTGCTATCATTTGAATGCCGGCATCTTCGGCTATCTTCGCGATAGTGGGTGCATTTTTATTTTCTTCATTCCATCCTGTGCGCATTTTAAGGGTCACTGGGATATCCACAGAATCGACCACTGTGTTAAGAATGTCCGACACCAGTTTTTCATTTTGCATGAGCGCTGAGCCCGCTGCTTTATTGCATACCTTTTTTGCAGGGCAGCCCATATTAATGTCTATGATGTCTGCACCAAAGCCCACGGCCTGTACGGCTGATTCGGCCAATTGATCTGCCTCAGAGCCGGCTATTTGAATGCTGATGGGTGATTGTTCGCCGCTAAAATCCAGGCGATATTTTGACTTGTTGGTATTGAGTAGATGTTTTTGAATAACCACCATTTCTGAAGTGGTCAGTGCCGCGCCTTGTTCACGACAAAGCATGCGAAAGGGCTTGTCACTGGTGCCCGCCATCGGTGCAAGAAGGACTTGGGAGTTTAGCTGATAGGGGCCGATCTTCATTAACAGAGTCTAGAGTCGTGCTTGCTTATTGGCTTTTTCTTTAAGGCGTTTTTGCTTTAACTTTGAAATGTGGTCGACAAAAAGGATGCCATTTAGGTGATCAATCTCATGTTGAATGCAGACAGCTAATATTTCGCTGGCTTCCATTTCAAATTCTTCACCATTTTGGTCAAGGGCACGCACTTTAATATCATTGGCGCGCTTAACACTCTCGTAATAATTAGGCACAGAAAGGCAGCCTTCTTCCCATTCGATTTCACCTGATTTTTCTATAATTTCAGGGTTGATTAAGCACAGTGGCTGATCTTGCTCATCCGAGACATCAATAACAATCACTCTTTGATGAAAATCTACTTGGGTGGCGGCCAGTCCAATACCAGGGGCATCGTACATGGTTTCAAACATGCTCTTAACTTGCGTTTTAATAGCATCATTAACTGCCTCAACCGGCTTGGCAATGGTTCTAAGTTTTTTGTCTGGGTAGCAAAGAATGGGTAGAAGCATGATTTTTACGAGGCCTTTATAATAACGCTATTATCCGCGTTTTCCAACTGTTCAGGATAGTCGAGAGTGAAATGAAGGCCGCGACTCTCTTTTCTTGAAAGCGCGGACTCAACAATGATTTGTGCTGTTTGCACTAAGTTTCTAAGCTCGATGAGGTCTTCCGTTAGTATGTAGAGGCGGTAGTAGTCGTCTACTTCTTTTTGAATTTGTGTCAGCCGGCGATGAGCCGCTTCTAGGCGGCGGTCGCTGCGTACAATGCCAACGAAATTCCACATAATGCGCCTAACTTCTTGCCATAGATGAGAGACCACAACTTTTTCTTGGGAGTGCTGCACACGTGAGGCATCCCAATCATTAAATGAGGGTAAATCATCCATTATATTTTCGCTGTTAATGTGCTTTGCGCAGGCTTTGGCAAACACAAGACATTCAAGAAGCGAATTACTCGCCATTCTGTTGGCACCGTGTACGCCGCTGTGCGCGACCTCGCCAATGGCGTAAAGATTCTCAACACTGCTTTGAGCGTTCATATCAGCACCAACACCACCGCATGTATAGTGTGCAGCCGGTACCACAGGGATGCGCTCACTGCATATGTCAATGCCCAGTGCAAGGCATCGCTCGGTAATGGTTGGAAAGCGTTCAGCAATCCACTGGCTGTCTTTAAAGGATAGATCGAGATACACACAATCAAAACCATGAGCCTTCATTTCATGATCGATTGCTCTAGCGACAATATCACGCGGCGCCATTTCTTCTCGTTCATCGTATTTGTGCATGAACGACTCACCATTTGGCAAAGTTAGCTTAGCACCTTCACCTCTGAGCGTCTCTGAAATGAGGAACGATTTGGCATGGGAGTGGAAAAGACAGGTTGGATGGAATTGCGCAAATTCCATATTAATAATTTCACAGCCTGCACGATATGCCATGGCAATGCCGTCGCCCGTTGATGTGTCTGGGTTGGAGGTGTATAGGTATGCTTTTGAGGCGCCACCTGTTGCTATAATTGTTTTTCTCGAAACAAAAGAAGAGACTCGGTCATTTTGTTTGTCGTAAACATAAGCGCCAAAGCATTGTTTGTCTTTCATTAAAAGATCAATAGCTATATGGTGTTCAAAAAGCGTAATGTTTGACTTTTGACGCACTTGTGCGAGTAAATTTGTTTGTACAGATTGGCCGGTTTTGTCCGACACATGGGCCACGCGTTTGGCGCTATGGCCGCCCTCGGTAGTAAGGTCGTATTTTTTGCCTTGCTGAGAAAATTTTACCCCTGCTTTTTCTAAATCTTCGATCGCGTTTGGCGCTTGTTCAACCATAAATTGAATACTTTGCTCGTTGCCCAAATCAAAGCCAGTTTTTATGGTGTCTTGTATGTGAGAATTAAAATCATCGGCAGAATCGAGTACTGCCGAGATGCCACCTTGGGCATAATAAGAAGAGCCTTCTAGAAGTTGGTCTTTGGCGATTAGCGCAATTGACAAATCCTCGGAAAGCTGTATGGCGCCCATCAATCCGGCTGCACCTGAACCGATAATGAGCACGTCAAATTGTTCAGTTTTTGACATAGTTAATTGAAAAAAATTGGGGTTAAAATTAGATTAATTAAGGTTGAAAATAAATCATAAAAAAAAGTTGTAAATAGTATTGCTTTGCGTATATAATACCCGCCTGAGTTAAACCCTACTAGTTAACTTATCTCTCCTTTAGTATAGTAGACTAAACCCGCACTCTTATTCGAGGCGGGTTTTTTATTGCGCGCTCATTTATTTTCCCATTTTTGGCTTAAACATAAGCAGTAGTTTTGGCAGCAAAGTAAGGTTTGCCAGCACGGCACTAAGCATCGCAATTGCGGTAAAAATACCAAAATAAATACTCGGGATAAAATTTGATAACGCCAACACCAAAAAACCAATAGCAACGGTGATGGATGTATAGAACATCGCGAGACCAATAGAGGCGTGCGAGCGATACATGGTGGCCAGATAATCCTGATCAACGCTAAACTCTGTCCTAAAGCGATGAATATAGTGAATGGCGTTATCCACGCCAATACCAATGGCAATGGCAGCAATGGTAATCGTCATTAAATCGAGAGGAATGTTGGCAAGTCCCATAATGCCCAAAATAAGAAGCGATGGCAGGGTGTTTGGAATCAGCGCTAGAATTGAGAGACTAACCGATCGAAAGATAAATAGAAACATCGCGAAAATCATCGCAAACACCAATGCAATGGTCTTTATTTGAGATTCAAACAAACTTTGCAATAGATTGTTGTACAAAACAAACACGCCTGTCATCCTAAAGCTATCTGGCGCCAGACTAAACTCATTAACAAGGTGCGCTCTTACTTCGTTAATAAGCTCGTTTCTCTTGAGTGAGTCATCGGTCTCTCGAATTCGAGCAACTACCCTCAGTTGGTTTTCGGATTCGGATAGGTAGGGGTCAAGCACTTGCTCTCTGGCAAAATCTGGCATTTGATTTTTGGCCAACATTAGTAGGAATCCAGTTGGTGGCATACCGGCATTGGCCTGTGTGAGAATTTGCATTAGTGTATCAATCGACAGCACCTTGCCTGTGGCATCAAGGTCATCCAAATATTGATGAATCTTGTGGACATCTTCACGTAAGACATCATCTACCCAGTAGTCACTAGCCATGTCGTCAAAAACAATTTCAAGTGACATGGTGCCACCCAACTGCTGGTCTATTAAGCTCAGGCCTTGATGGATTTCGGTGGATTTTTTAAAATAATCGATAAAGCGGTTTTCAACGCTCAATTTACTCACACCAATTAGCGCAATGGTAGCGATAAGAATCAGCGCAATAATCAGTTGATTGCCGTATTGATGGGTGAAGTTAGCCAGTTTGTTGGTGAAGGCGAATTCTGTTGAGTGTTTTGCAATCTTGGGTTTTGGCAATAAACTCATTAAGATTGGAAAGGTCAAGAAAGAGAGTGTAAGTGCAATGGTCACGCCAATAGCCATCATCCAGCCGAAGTCAATCACGGGGCGCACATCGCTAATCATTAATGAGGCAAATGCGGCGATGGTGGTCAGTGTTGTGAATAAACACGGTTTGGACATTTGTTGCAAGGTGAGCAGAGTTAGGGCTTTGACGTCGGCCTCAGGGGTTTGTTGTGCAAGCTCTTTAAATCTCACCACCAAGTGAATGGTGACCGAGAGTGTCATCACCAGTAGCAAAGAGAAAAAATTGGAAGAAATAACAGTCACCTTCCAGCCAAGTGCACCTAATACGCCAGTCATTATCAGTGCACCTGTAACACTGATGCCTATCGGTAATAAAACCCATCTGATTCCTCTAAAAATTAGGGCTAGCATAGTGGCCATAACAAGTACAACCGCAAGGCTGAAGAGCACAAGGTCGCTGGCAATGTAGGTAATGATGTCATTACGGATCATTGGCACGCCGCCTAAATAGAGTTGTGCGTTATCGCGATAGCCTTCCATTGTTGTTCGAATACTTTGCACCGCGTCTGCTAGAGCCTTATTGACGTCTTCAATTGATTTGTCGACTTCTTTTAAGCTAATAAGTAGGGCAGATGTTTTGCCATCAAGGCTGACTAGGTTGTTGGCATAAAGCGGGCCGTTACTGAATTCGTCCGCTATAAACGACATATCGGCCTTGCCATTGTCAATAGTGATTGCGCCTCCCGTCAGCTCCATAAGTGAGAGCGGTGGCGATTGAAATAAAGGCACATCAAGAATAGAGGTAACTGAGGATACTCTTTCAAGCGCGAGCAAGTCATCTCTAAGCGATCGTAAGTACTCAATTTGCTTAGAATCTAATACACCTTCTTCGGTGGTGTAGCTAATAATTAACGATGAATTGGATGTTTGAAAAGTTTCTTGAGTTTTCTCGAACAGCGCAAGGTTGTCGTCGCCCTCAAGTGCGAGAGAATCTGACGAAGCATCAAGAGAAAAGTGTGGTATTTGGTACAGCAGTGCACCGATTAATAGAAGTAGCAGTGCTAATGCCAGTACCGATTTTTTAATCAGAAAGTTGAAAAGAGAATTCAGCACAATCAGGCCTTAGTTAAAAAGCGAACACCGCCGCCGGCTCTTGACCTTGCATATAGTCTAAGTGAGTTTCAAAAATTGATTTTACCTGCCACTCGTTATCACTAATTCTGGTGATAAGCGTTGCCTGCATTTTATTTTTACTGCCAATGATAGCAAAAAGTCTGCCGCCGATATTGAGTAATTCATTCAATTTCTGGCTTTGAGCGCTCAAAGAGCAACCAAGGACAATCACGTCGTATTTTTGTTGTAAGAAGTTAGTTGTTGAGGCGTCTGAAACTTGTAAATCTACATTGGTTATAGCAAGTGATTGCAGATTCTTTTTGGCAGAAGCGGATAGCGCTGGATCGATCTCAATACTAACAACATTGCCCGCAAGCTTGCCAAGTACTGCAGTAAAGTAACCACTACCTGTGCCAATTTCTAGTACGCTTTCGTCGCTTTGGACGTTAATAGAGTCTAGGATTCTGCCTTCAATTTTTGGCGAGAACATTTTCGCGCGGTCGCTGAGAGGGATCTCGATATCAGCAAAAACAAGGCCTTGAAAATCTCCGGGTACAAAGTTTTCTCTTGGTACGTCGCTCAAGGCTTGATTGGCACGCAGGTTAAGACCGCCCCAGGGGCGCACTTGTTGCTCAATAACGTTTCTTCTTGCTTTGGTAATATCCATGTTTTCCTATTTTCTTTTTCTTGGCGGCATCAGGTCAGTGATTGTGCCTTCTGCCATTTCAGCCGCAAAGGCGGTTGTTTCTGAAAGTGTTGGGTGGGCGTGCACTGTGAGTGCAATATCGCTCATGTCACAGCCCATTTCAATCGCCAAAGTTGCCTCTGCTATAAGCTCACCTGCGTTGGTGCCACAGATGCCCATGCCGAGTATTTTACCGCTTGTGCTGTCGAATAAACCTTTTGTTACGCCTTCGCTACGACCAATGCTAAGGCTGCGCCCAGAAGCTGCCCAAGGGAACACGCCTTTCTCGTAAGGCACGCCTTCTACTTTCAATTCTTTCTCGGTTTTGCCGGTCCAAGCCACTTCTGGATCGGTGTAGGCAACGGATGGAATGGTGAGAGCGTCAAAGCCAGATTTGTGTCCACAAATAACCTCTGCTGCCACTTTGGCCTCGTGCACAGCCTTATGCGCCAACATTGGCTGTCCCACAACATCGCCAATCGCATAAATATGCGCAACATTAGTTTTCATTTGTCTGTCGGTTGCGATAAAGCCGCGTTCATCTACGGATACTCCTGCCTTATCTGCATCGATCAGTGCGCCATTAGGTGAACGGCCGACGGACACCAATACTTTGTCAAAGGTGTCAGTTTCGGGTGCGCCCTTGCCTTCAAAGGCAACTTTGATGCCTTTTTTGAGCGCCTCCATTTTGGTTACTTTAGTGTTGAGATAGATATTCGCATAACTTTTTTTAATGCGCTTGAATAATGGACTAACAATGTCTTTATCAGCGCTAGGAATGAGCTGTTCCGCCAACTCCACAATGGTAATCTCGCTGCCAAGCGCCTCGTAAACAGTCGCCATTTCAAGGCCAATAATTCCGCCACCAACGACCAACAGTCTTTTTGGAATATCAGCAAGCTCCAAGGCGTCGGTAGAGTCCATTACTCGATCATCGTCAAAAGGGAAAGATGGTATTTTGGTAACACGTGAGCCAGCTGCAATAATACAATCTTCGAACTCAATAACTTCGTCACTGCCATCAATACTAACTTGGTTGGAAGCGATAAACCGTGCATAGCCAGTAATAATGTTGACTTTTCTCGCCTTGGCTAATGCCCCAATGCCACCGGTTAGTTTGATCACGATATCTTCTTTGTTTTTTCTGACACCATCAATATCAATAGAAGGCGCTTCGAAATGGATGCCTAGGTGATCAGCCGTTTTGGCTTCGTTGATCACTTGTGCTGTGTGCAGTAGTGCTTTTGAAGGGATACAACCCACATTCAAACAGACGCCACCCAAATTATCGTGGTGCTCAATTAAGGTTACTTCCTTGCCTAAATCGGCCGCACGAAATGCCGCTGTGTAGCCTCCAGGGCCAGATCCAATCACCAAAACCTGTGTTTTGATCATAATAAAATCTCCATAATATTTTTCAGCACTTGGTTTAGGTCTGACATAAATTTAGCGCCTTGTACGCCGTCTATTACTCGATGGTCGTAAGAAAGAGCTAGGGGCAAAGTCGCTGTTGGTACAAACTCGTCACCATTCCAAACAGGCTTAATTTGTGTTCTAGAAACCCCAAGGATAGCAACTTCTGGCGAGTTAATAATCGGCGTGAATTGCGTACCACCAATGCCGCCAAGACTTGAGATGGTAAAACCAGCGCCTTGCATCTCTTCTTTCCTAAGGCCACCTTCTCTTGCTCTTGTTGATATTTCAGCCAGCTCATCAGCAAGCTCGATGAGGGATTTTTTGCCAACATCACGAATAACCGGCACAATTAAGCCCTCAGGCGTATCCATTGCTATACCAAGGTTGTAGTATTGTTTCACCAATAGATTGTCACCAGACTCATCCAGTGAGGCATTGAAGTTAGGGTGTTGCTTAAGCACCTGAACAACGGCTTTCATAATAAATACCAGTGGCGATAATTTAATATCTCTGGTTTTTTGGTGCGCTCGAAATTCTTCCATTTGCTCAATATTGACTTCGTCAAATTGAGTAACGTGAGGTATTTCACCCCAACATTTTGCTAAATGTTTTCCGGAAAGTTTTTTAATTCTTGAAAGTGCCACAACTTCTACACCACCCTCAATCGGTCCGCTGCCAGTGACAATTTGCTTGACGTGGTCTTTGAGGTCAGAGCCCAAAATACGGCCTTTTTGGCCGCTGCCTGTGATGTTGGATAAGTTAACACCCAATTCGCGTGCTAACTTTCTAATCGATGGTGAGGCGTGTGATTCTGGAGAGGTTTCAACGGAAATTGGTTTGTCGGCAACTTCAACTTTATCAGCCGACTCTGGCTTAAGGCCCTCTATTGCGCTTGGTTCAGCGGTTGGCTCTGCTTCTTCAGTACTCGGTTGCGCCTCTTCGGCGGGGTCGGTTCCGGCGCTTTCAACAGTGGCGATTATGTCACCACTGGTTATTTTTTCACCCACTTTAACTTCAAGAGATTTGATCTTGCCAGAGAACGGCGCTGGGATCTCCATTGTCGCCTTGTCGTTTTCTAGGGTGATGATGCTGTCATTCTCTTCAACATGATCGCCGATGGACACCAAAACCTCTATGACCTCCACTTGATCGAAGTCGCCAATATCTGGTAAAGTGACATTTTTTGTCGTTGGCATTTGCTTAGAAAAATAGGTTATGAATTAAAGGGGGTAATTATCGCAAAATTAACCCAAAAATGTTGATCAATGTTACAATTATTTCGCATATTTAGGCGGTACGCTGATTATGTGAAACACCAGCCCCAGCAACTTTTCCTGAGAGTTAATTTTTTTATTCGAGAGGTAAAATATTTATGGCACTTGCCCTTTCCACCAGCGCATTAAGTAAAACGTATTCGAACGGTTTTGAGGCGCTCAAAGCGGTTGATTTAAAAGTTGAAAAAGGTGATTTTTTTGCCCTGTTGGGCTCTAATGGCGCCGGTAAAACAACAGCTATTGGCATTATTTGTGGTTTGATTAAATCCAGTACCGGCTCAGTTGAGATTGATGGCCTTGATCAGCAAAGCCATATTAACGAAGTTAAACGCAAAATTGGCTTGATGCCGCAAGAGTTTAATTTTAATCCTCACGAGCCCAATATTGAAATACTCATTAATCAAGCGGGCTATTTTGGCATTAATCGCAAAGAGGCTAGAGTTCGCGCTGAAGAGTTGCTCAAAAAAGTAAACCTCTGGGATCGTCGTCTAGAAGTGCCGCAATCTCTGTCTGGCGGTATGAAGCGTCGGTTGATGTTGGCTCGTGCGTTGATGCACAGCCCAGAAATTCTTATCTTGGACGAGCCAACAGCGGGTGTTGATGTTGAGATCCGTCGCTCAATGTGGCGATTCTTGAAGCAACTGAACGAAGAGGGTTTGACTATCATCCTAACCACGCATTACCTAGAAGAGGCCGAATCCATGTGTCGAAATATCGCCATCCTTAATGAAGGCGAAATCGTCGTGCAATCAAGTATGAAAGGGTTACTCAAAAAAGCCAAACATCAAACGTTGATACTGGAATGCGTTGAGAGTCTGTTTGAGGATATAAAAATCAATCGTTGCGAGTGTGAAGTCTTGGACGAGCATACTTTGCAAATAACCCTGCCAGAATCCATGAGTATTTCGGATGTGATCACTAAGCTTTTATTAAAGAATATTACCGTGGCCCATATTCGTTCTGCTCAAAATCGCCTAGAAAACTTATTTTTATCACTAACCAGTAAGGAGGGTTAGTTATGTGGATTGCTTATCAAACCATTGTTGTGAAGGAGATACTTCGCTTTGCCCGTATTTGGGTGCAAACCATTGTGCCACCGGTAGTAACAACTTCGCTATACCTTCTTATTTTTGGCGGCTTAATGGGCGAGAGAATTGGCCATATGCAAGGTATTGATTATTTGCATTTTATTGTCCCCGGTATTATCTTGATGACCGTGATCATGCAGTCTTACGCCAACACGGTTTCCTCTTTTTTCCTGACAAAATACAATCATAGCTTTGAAGAATTATTGGTATCACCAGTACCTAATTGGGTGATTTTGCTTGGCTTTGTTTCTGGCGGTGTAACTCGAGGATTGTGCGTAGGATTGGCAGTTACATTCACTATTTCATTTTTTGTTGATCTGAGTGTTTACAGTTATGGCATTCTTGCCGTGTCCTTTTTATTGACTTCGGTGATGTTTGCTTTGGCGGGGTTTATAAATGCTATTTTTGCTAAATCCTTCGATGATATATCCATTGTGCCAACCTTCGTACTGTTACCTTTGACCTATTTGGGCGGTATGTTTTATAGTATCGATATTCTGCCAAGCTTTTGGCGCTCCCTGTCGGCCTTTAATCCGATTTTTTATATGATGGATGGCTTTAGATTGGGGATGTTGGGTGTTGGCTCTACTGAGCTTTATTTGGCATTTTTGGTGCCAATGGCGATGATCGCCTTGTTGGCTGCAGTAGCGCTTTATTTGTTGAACACGGGCGTGAATACTAAGACTTAATACCACCCTCTTCGCCGCTAATGAGTCTTTTTATGTTGCTGCGGTGTGTGTAGAAAATTAATACGCAAATGAGCGTAACAACTATTGCTGAACCAATATCGTCTTTGGATAGATAAAAATATACAGGTGAAATAGCAGTTGCAACCAAAGCCGAGAGTGAGGATATTTTTAACACCTTGGCAATAAACAACCAGATAAATATAAAAGCCAGTCCAACGAGTGTGCTGCACGCGAGCAGTATGCCAATATAAGTTGCCACCCCTTTGCCTCCTTTGAAGCCGAAAAACACAGGGTAAATGTGGCCGAGGAATGCACCGAGACCAATCAAAGAGACTTCAAACAAACTCAGCTCTAAAAAGGTAGCTAGCAATACCGGCAGAAAGCCCTTTAGCAAATCGCACAGGAGGACTAGAGCTGCTGTTTTATTGCCGGCTATTCGGCGCACGTTGGTGGCGCCCGGATTGTTTGAGCCTTGCGTACGAGGATCTGGCAGCCCTAATGCTTTGCAGATGAGGATAGCGGATGAAATCGAGCCAATCAAATAAGCCGCAATAAGCAATAAGTAAAACATTAAACCATTCTCCTTTGGTGTGGCTTTGAGGAAAAACACCTTCAGCCTATGCTAAATTATATCAACCAATGATATGAGGCCTTTGCATAAACTATTTTATTTTTAATAGTGGGATTTTTCCACTCAGCAACTTTAAAATGATTTATGCAAAGGCCTCAACATTTGTAATGTTAAAAACTTAGCTCAAAGGTATCATATGGGCTTTGTGATTCAGTAATGTCGGCATGGATATTGTTTTTATACAAGGCCTTAAGATTGATACAGTCATTGGTATTTACGATTGGGAGCGTCAAATTCGTCAAGACATTGTTTTTGATATAGAAATGTCTTCTAACAATGGCGCTGCAGCCGATACCGATAATATTGATCAAGCAGTGAACTATCACGCTGTTTGTGATCGTCTTTGTGATTATGTCAGAGGCAGTGAATTCCAACTGGTGGAGACTCTGGCTGAAGAAATGTGCCAAATCATTATTAATGAATTCGGTGTAGAGTGGGTCAAGTTAAAATTGAATAAAGGTGAGGCAGTCACTGGCGCACAAGGTGTTGGCGTTATTATTGAGAGATCTTTGAGTAAATAAAAACTTGATGAGTGACGTTCATATTAATATTGGTTCAAACGAAGATCGAGCCTCAAAACTCACGCTGGCACTTGAGGCCTTAGAGCAAGAATTTTCAAATATTGTTACTTCTTCTTTGTATGAAAGCCCTGCTGAGGGTTTCGAGGGCAACGATTTTTACAATATTGGCGTCAACGCCAGCACCGATAAATCGATTCATGAAGTGAAAGAGATTTTAAAAGAAATCGAGGAAAATTTGGGTAGAGACCGAAATTTAGCTAAGTTTTCTGCACGGATTATTGATCTTGACTTGGTGCTTTATGATGATGTTATTGAGGCCTCCTGGAATTTGCCGCGTGTAGATATTCTGAAGTACGCTTATGTTTTGTCTCCATTGGCAGAGCTGAATGCGACTAAGCAACATCCGATTGAGGGGCAAACCTATCAAGAGCTTTGGCGAATATTTCAATCGAGCCGAGATTTTGTCTTGAGTCAGTATAATATCGACAAACTGTTTAAATAATTATCAACCTATGAAAAAATTACCCGCTATATTAGTTCTTGTCATTATTGTTGCCGTGCTCGGCTATTACTTACTTTCGGAGATGAGCAAGGATGAGATTGCCCTGACTGCAAATAGCAGTACTCAAATTGCACAAATTGATGAGAAAGTGACTGAGCAAAATGAGTCCATCCAAAAAACAGAAATTGCCAAGACTGAAGCAACAGAGAAGCACACTCATGATGAGTCTCATGAGCATGAAACCCAAGAATACGTTGCCGGTACGCATTATGTGGTGATCGATAAGCCTGTCGAAACTCAAACCGGTGACAAGGTTGAGGTTAGAGAATTATTTTGGTATTACTGTGGTCACTGCTACAATTTAGAGCCTTATATTCATGCGATGGAAGCGACTTTGACAGATGAAGCAGTATTTGTACGTCAACCTTCGGTGCTTGGAGATAGTTGGATCAACGGTGCTGTTTTCTTTTATGTCTTAAAGGACTTGGGTGAATTGGATAGACTGCATGGGTCTTTATTTGATGCTATTCACAAGCATAAAGTTAAGTTTAACTCGCAAGAGGAGTTTGTAACTTGGTTGGGCGACAACGGCGTTGATAAAGAAAAAGCCAATACGATTTTTACATCATTTTCAGTGGAAAGTAATGTTAGAAAGGCAATAGCCGATACACGTAAATATCAATCGAGAGGTGTTCCAACGCTAGTTGTAAATGGAAAGTATTGGGTGGATGCGATGCATGCAGGCAGTATAGAAGGTATTTTTAAGGTGGTGGATTACTTGATTGAGAAAGAGTTGCACTAGGCAGTGCGTGAATCTTTTTCAGAAAGTGTTTTGGTTTTTTCAGGCCTTGATCCCAGCGGTGGCGCTGGCATCAGTGCCGATATCGAGGCGATTAATCAATTTGGAATAACAACGCTTCCGATTGTTACTGTACTTACTGCGCAAAATACTTGCGAGGTGACACAACTTGAAGCTGTTGATTGCGAACTAATTGAAGCGCAATACAAAGCAGTGGCGGCTGATATTGATTTTCAGGTGGTTAAAATTGGCCTACTTGGCTCGGCTGAGCAAATCAACACCATTGCCAATTGTCTTAGCGAAAAACCGCAATTAAGTATTGTTCTAGATCCCATTATTCGAGCTAGTAGCGACAAGCAATTGGTTGATGAAAGTGCAATTTTAGCAATGCGGAAACAGCTTATTCCTTTGTCAACAATCATCACACCAAACCAAACGGAATTACTGCTTTTAGCGCCCGGTTTGAATGAGTCCAGTGCTATTAAGTCGCTGAATTGTCCTTGGGTTTTGCTGACTGGTACGGATGGCGCACAAAAAGAAATAGAACACCGTTTATATTGCCAAGGTGAGCTCCACTCGAGTTTCCGTTATGTGAAACTACCGGGGGAATATCACGGCTCTGGCTGCACGTTGGCGAGCTCGATTAGCGCGTTGCTTGCCCTTGGTGTTGATGTTGATATTGCTTGCAAGAGGGCGCTGGACTACTGCTATCAAACGTTATTGAGTGCAAAAAAGCTGGGTAAAATGCAATACCATCCTAATCGCTTACAGCCCACATAATGTCTTTTATTACTCAATGGCTACGCTCAGATATTCAAGAGATTCAGGCTTATCATGTTCCAAAGTCGAAAAATATGATAAAACTGGACGCTATGGAAAGTCCATTTTTAGTCCCTGAAGATTTAATCGAGCCTTATCTTGCCTACTTGGCAGAAGCGGAACTCAACCGCTACCCTGATGCGGGCGCACAAGAGTTGCAGCAAACGTTAAGAGATTTAATGGACATCCCCGAGGGTTTGGATATTTTGCTAGGCAATGGCTCAGATGAGCTTATCCAGCTATTGGCATTGGCTTGCGACACAGGCGATACCATCCTAAGTGTTGAGCCAAGTTTTGTTATGTACGAAATGATTGCCAAGTTCACTCGCCTGAATTACCAGGGGGTGATGCTGGACGAGAATTTTGAGATTGATTTGGATGCAACGCTAGCAACGATTAAAAAAATACAGCCAAAACTGATTTTTATTTCTTACCCAAACAACCCAACAGGCAATGCTTTTGATCGCGAGGCCATTAAAAGAATCATCGAAACTAGCGACGCTTTAGTGGTGGTGGACGAAGCTTATTATGCATACGCTCAAGACAGCTTTTTAGAGGAAGTCAGTAATTACTCAAATATGGTGTTGCTCAGAACGGTATCTAAAATCGGTTTTGCGGGACTGAGATTGGGCTTATTGATTGGCAACCCGGAAACGGTTGCTCATCTAGATAAATTGCGTTTGCCGTACAATATCAATACCTTAACTCAGGCCAGTGCTAATTTCCTTCTCAAAGAAAAAGACCGAATTGTTGCAAACGCACAAGTGATTATTGAGGAGAGAAGTCGTTTATTTAATGAGTTGGACGCCATCCAGGCGTTAACAGCCTACCCCTCGGACGCTAATTTTTTACTGGTCAAAACGCCCGATGCGAATGCGCTATTTGAGTTTCTAAAAGACAATGGCGTACTCATTAAAAACTTTGCCAGTCATCCGCAACTCACAAACTGTGTGCGGGTAACAGTGAGCAATGCTAGCGAGAACAACGCCTTGTTACAACAACTAAAAAGTTTTTATGGCTAACCGTGAAGCGCTGAAATCCTACACTCAGTCGTATCTTAACGCCGATGCTTTTGCAGACTATTGCCCCAATGGATTGCAAATTGAGGGCAAGGAAGAAATCAATAAAATTATCAGCGGTGTCAGTGCTAATCTCGCCCTTATTGAGCGAGCAATCGATGAAAAGGCTGATGCAATTTTTGTCCATCATGGGCTTTTTTGGAAGAATGACCCACAGACAATCACAGGCGCTAAGCGTCGCAAAATTGCCTTATTGTTAGATAATAATATCAATTTATTTGCGTATCACCTGCCGCTCGATGCTCATCCCGATGTTGGCAACAACGCGCAATTGGGCAAACTGTTGGGCATTAATAATATGAATCCTGTCGAAAATAGCTTATTGTGGACGGGTGAGCTTGAGTTAAACGTTGGCGAGTTTGGTGCGGAAATTGAAAACGTACTGCAAAGGGCGCCATTAATTATTGGCGACCAAGGCAGCAATATCAAGCGCATCGCTTGGTGTACAGGGGCTGCGCAAGGTTTTATTGATCAAGCAGTTGAGCTCGGCGTAGATGCATACCTCACTGGTGAGGCTTCAGAACAAACTCCTGCAGTTGCTTTGGAAAATGATTTGGTGTTTATTTCAGCGGGGCATCATGCGACCGAGCGTTATGGTGTGCAGGCACTGTGTCAGCATCTTGATGGCAAGTTTGGATGTCAGCACCAATATATAGAAATCGATAACTGCGTTTAAAGCTGAGTTAAGTCGCGCTCTGGTATCTGCCTCCACGAAACTTTTACTCTTTGAGTGTGAGTTTGACAGATTGACCTCTAAGGCATTGAGAAGGCATGAATTTTTTCCTTTTTAAATTGAATAAATTTATGCATTAAAGCCGCAAGGATTCGTATAATAAACCCCTTTTGTTAAATTCCTATAGTCGTGAGTAAAAAATATGATGTAGCCATTGTTGGCGCAACTGGTGCAGTAGGGGAAACACTGATTTCAATTTTAGATCAGCGTGATTTTCCTATTAATAATTTATACCCTTTAGCCTCTGCAAATTCAGCGGGTAAAAAAGTCACCTGCCAAGGCAAGTCTTGGACGGTACAAGACTTAGACGCTTTTGATTTTTCTCAAGTTCAAATCGGCTTATTCTCAGCAGGTGGTCATATTTCTGAAAAGTACGCACCGATTGCAGCTGCAGCGGGTTGTATCGTGGTCGACAATACCTCGCACTTTCGTCGCGATGAAGAGATCCCATTGGTTGTGCCAGAAGTGAATGCACATGCGATTGCAAATTACACAAATCGAAATATTATTGCCAACCCGAATTGCTCAACCATTCAAATGTTGGTGGCGCTAAAGCCAATCCATGATGCTGTAGGTATTGAGCGCATTAATGTAGCGACTTACCAAGCGGTTTCGGGCAGTGGTAAAGAGGCGATTAGCGAGTTAACAAATCAAACAGCCAAACTTTTGAATGGCCAAGATGTTGACATCGAGGTCTATCCAAAGCAAATTGCTTTTAACGTCATCCCTCATATCGATGTGTTTCAAGACAATGGTTACACCAAAGAAGAGATGAAGATGGTGTGGGAAACACAAAAGATTTTTGAAGACGACAATATTTTGGTTAACCCGACTGCGGTTCGTGTGCCTGTTTTGTTTGGTCATTCAGAGGCGATTCACATCGAAACAAAGACAAAGATTACTGCGGCAGAGGCTAGAGCGCTGCTTGAAAAAGCTCCTGGTGTGAAGGTTATCGATGAACGTGAAGATGGTGGTTATGCGACGCCTTTTTCGGAGGCTACCAATAACGATGAGACCTTTGTTAGTCGAATTCGTGAAGATATCAGTCATGAGCTGGGTTTGAATATGTGGGTTGTGTCAGACAATATCAGAAAAGGCGCTGCGCTGAATACCGTTCAAATCGCTGAAATACTCATCAAAGACTACATCTAGTTTAAGATAAAATTCTCTTATGATAAAAGTTGATCGCAAAACAAACGAGACAGACATCTCTGTCAGTCTAGATATCTACGGCACCGGTGCTGCAGATATTCAGACAGGCGTGCCGTTTTTAAACCACATGCTGGATCAAATTGCTCGCCATGGTCTGATGGATTTAACCATTCGCTGTGATGGCGATACTGAGATAGACGACCACCACACGGTTGAAGATATTGGAATTACCATTGGCCAAGCTTTTTTTAAGGCTGTGGGCGATAAAAAAGGGCTCACTCGTTATGGCCATTCTTATGTGCCACTTGATGAGGCGCTTTCACGTGTAGTGCTGGATCTATCTGGGCGACCGGGCTTGATTATGGATGTTGATTTCACCAGGGGTAGAGTAGGTACTTTTGATGTTGATTTGATTCGAGAATTCTTTCAAGGCTTTGTCAATCACGCGCTAGTAACGCTTCATATTGATAATATGAAGGGCGTTAACTCGCACCACCAAGCGGAAACTGTCTTTAAGGCGTTTGGCCGAGCTTTACGTATGGCGGTAACACCCGATGAAAGACAAGCGGGCGTTATCCCTTCAACCAAAGGCTCTTTGTAGCCTTTTAGAGGTATGCAAACCATCGCAATTGTTGATTATGGAATGGGTAATGTCCGTTCCGTACAAAAGGCTTTTGAGTTTGTTGCGCCGAACGATCACTCAATTTTAACCAACGACCCCGAGCTAATCAACGATGCTGATCGTATTGTTTTCCCTGGGCAGGGCGCCATGGGCGCTTGCATGTCTGCATTAAATGAGCACAACTTGGTTGACGTCATTAAAAAAGCCGCTTCCGAAAAGCCATTTTTAGGTATTTGTCTTGGCTTACAGTTACTCTTTGATCACAGCGAGGAAAATAATGGCACCGATGGTTTGTCCATAATTCCTGGAAAAGTGGTTAAATTCGCCAATAGTGATCTTAAAATACCACATATGGGCTGGAATACAGTCAATCAAGTATCCAGTCACCCCCTTTGGCGCAATATCGATAATAACGCGCGTTTTTATAGCGTGCACAGTTATTACGTGCAAGAGGAGGATTCATCTGTTGTTACGGGTAATACAGACTATGGCGATGTATTTACTTCGGCAGTTGCTAAGGGCTCCTTATTTGCTGTGCAGTTTCATCCTGAAAAATCACAACACGACGGCCTACAGCTATTAAAAAACTTTGTTGACTGGCAGTAATTGTTGCGAGAAATTCAACGTGGCGGGGTGATGGCAATATTAATGATTTTCTTCATGGGTGGCTAAACTATCAGATTAAGCACCATATTTGGCCTGGTATGTCCCTGGCTCAGTACCAGAAGGCACAGCCAAAATTGAAAGCCCTTTGCGAAAAGGGTTAAATCCCATGTATTCAAGGCTCTGCATGGAAGAGGTTTCTTAAATTACTTCCTATTATTTTAGGAGGTGAGTCGATGATCCCTATGTCGGCAAAGGTTAAAACTCAGACAGCAAAACCCTGGTGAATTAGAATGTCAATAGTTTTGGTTATCTAGGTTTTGAATGCACTGAAAATAAGTCTGATGATCCATGGGTGTGTTGTTTTTCTGTGCAGAAAAAATCATCTCAGCAATGCAGTCCATCATTAAATGCTCAACTTCGTGCTCATCTTTAAGTTTTATTAGCAGCTTGTCGTAAGCCTCTTTGATTCCTGCCGGCTGGTTGATAGAGAGTTGGTCTCTAAGCGCTAGGTGTAGATTAATGTGGAGAAAAGGGTTAACTTCACCTTGCTCGGGAAAGTAATCCGAATCCACATTGTTGATTAAAGCGTGGTATTCTGGGTGAATCTGAATGATGGATGCCAGTAAAGTTTCTAATGGCTCAAGCGATTCTTTATTGGTAAATTTTTGCCAAGATCTTGCTAAGAATTGTCTTTGCTTGGTTCGATCTTGGCTGTACAACATTAGGCTACGCTGTTATAGGTTTTTCTCTTCGTATTCACAAAGGTCAAGAAGTGTACAGTCATTACAGTGCGGCGAACGAGCCTTGCAAACATAACGACCGTGAAGAATCATGAGGTGGTGAGCAGGTACTTTGAACTCATCAGGGATGAATTTAATAAGCTTCTTTTCTACTTCAAGCACAGTTTTTCCAGAAGCAATCGCAGTACGATTTGCAACACGGTAAATGTGCGTATCAACAGCAATAGTAGGCTGACCAAAGGCTGTGTTTAAGACAACATTGGCCGTTTTACGGCCAACACCTGGAAGAGCTTCAAGCTCTTTGCGGGTCTCAGGCACTTGAGAATCGTACTTGTCGATTAGAATCTTACAAGTTTGAATAATGTGCTTAGCTTTTGAATTAAACAAGCCAATTGTTTTAATGGTGTCGCGAAGTGTGTCTTCGCCAAGTTCAAAAATTGCCTCAGGTGTGTTGGCAAGTGGGAATAACGTATCAGTCACTTGATTGACACTTTTGTCCGTTGCCTGTGCCGATAATGTAACTGCTACAAGGAGCTCGAAAGAAGTCGAGTAGTTCAGCTCTGTTGTTGGATTTGGAATTTGTTTGAGCAATCTGCCAAACATTTCACTACGAGTTTCTGCGTTCATTATAGGTTTGTCTAATCCTTCTAAGTATGCAATTATGCGTGAATATTATACCTGTTTGAGCTAGACATTTCAATCTGATAGGAGTAAAGATCTAGAGAAAAGTTTGTGCGTAAGTTTCCAATTGCTGCCAAAGAAAGTGTTTTTCTGGCGCGTCATTTTTGAGTTCGGTGAGTTGCTGTTCAAAGTTATCAAACGACAGGTAGCCATTCTCACCATCTTGTACACGTGATTGGACAATTTCAAACCAGTCTTCAGCCTCGCTATCGCTTAACAATTGAGGGTGATTTCTTCCTTTAAAATGAAGAAACAACGAGGACAGATTCTTGTCTTTAAAGCTCGGCTGAAAAGTGCTAATTTCCTCTGCAGAGAGGGTTTGGATGTGATTGCAAATGCGCCTGTCAGCGTTATCCACAAATTTATCATAAAGGGCTTGGTCGGCATCTTTTGACGGCTGTTTCTCACCATCACTTAGGTAGATAGCCCGAACAGCTTCTTGGATTTCGTTATGGTGCTTTTGAATAAAATCTAGGTGATTGAAGCACCGATCCATATCAATTTTCAGTTGTTCGATGATTTTCGGCTCTAATTTGTGAACATTAGGAACAAACATTGGACTTTTATTGAAAATAAGCTCTTTAAGTTGTAATCGTTCAACACCCTCTGGCAGTTCGGATTGCTTGGTAAATAGCAGTGTTTTTAGTTCTTCAGTGGAGAGCTCAAGGAAGATGGATGGATTTTGATCCAAATTAAAGACAATTGCTCGATCGGCGTACTCAGGGTGATACGCAAGTGCTGTTGCGAGTCTTGTGCAAGACAAATTAGCCGCATACATGCCAGATGTATGCAGCATTGGCGCGATGAGTTCTATTTTTTTTGCCACCACTTTTTTATCTCTAAGGCTAAAAGCGTAATCAAACAACTGCGGCTGTGTTTCTTTGATGATCTTTGCCAAGGCGATGGTTGCGCGAACATCGGCCAAGGCGTCATGCGCGTCGGAGTGTTCAATGCCATTTGCAATCGACAGTCGATCAAGTTTAAAAATCGGCTTGCCGTTGTCATCGGTCACCCAATTAAGGCTTGCATCTTTTTTTAGTGCATAAGCAAGACGCACGACATCGAGGATATCCCATCGTGTGTTGTGATTTTGCCAGTGCCAAGCGTAAGGGTCAATAAAATTTCGGAAAAAACCGTAACGACTAAATTCATCGTCAAAACGGATGCTGTTATAACCAACGATACAAGTGCTTGGCTGAGAAAATTGCGCGTGAATTTTCTTTAAGAAATCGTGTTCATTGATTCCATTGCTTTCGCAGTGTTGCGGCGTTATTCCAGTAACAGCAACGGCATAAGGACTTGGCAGGCAGTCATTCGTTGGTTTGCAATAGAGCATGTGCTCGTCAATAATATTTAGATTGACGTCTGTGCGAATGCCGGCAAACTGTGTAATGCGATCAACTCGTGGCGATATGCCAGTAGTCTCGTAGTCGTACCAATAAAATGTATCCATGGCGCAATTATAGGCTGAGGCGGTGTATGATATAGACTGGTTTGTCCTACATTTAGAGGTCACTTATGCAATCAGATAAGCAAATACACAAGTTGTCGATTGACTCTATTTTTATTGAAGCTGTAAAGCTTCCATGGACTCATGCACGGAGCTGCATTAAGTTATCGATTCCATTAATTGGCATCATATCAATACTAGCATTTGGTTTTTGGATGGTGGAGGCTGAATTCATTGAACAGGTAATTGTTGAATCAGTCAATGAGTCATTAATAATAGGCGCTTTTCTTCTAACACTTTGCGCCATTGTTGCTTGCACTGTTATGATGATTGTGGGCTGGCATCAAATGTTTATTCTGCCAGAAAAAACTGAGAGGCCACCAAAGATGTTTCGTTGGGGAGTGGAGGAGAATCGTTTTCTTGGGTGGTCTGTTGCAATTACTTTAGTTTTCTTATTAGCTTTGCTGCCACCTATGTTTTTTCTACTGCCATTGCTTCTTGAGGGTGCTCAATTGATGGCCGGTAACGTCACAGCATTTATCCTGTTTGCCCTTATAGGCTTTATTATTGTGGGGCTGGTTGTCGTCTTTCCAAGAGTGCTTTTGGCACTACCTGCTGCTGCTGTCGGTAGGAGTATAGGTGTTAAGGGTTCTTGGCTGCTGACTAGGCGCTCTACTTTAAGACTGCTGGTATTATTGATTTTAATACCTTGGTTGGCAAGCGAGGGCATTGAGTTGATAGCCACTTTAGGGCTGGTTTTTGCATTTTTTGATTACGTAGCATTCGCCTTCTCAATCTACGTCTACATAGTGGAATTGGCCTTGTTGTCGCTTTGTTATAAAGCCCTAATAAGTGAACCTGAACCAGTGGCTGGATAATTATTGATAGGCGAAAAAAAACACCGCTCGGAAGCGGTGTTTTTTTGAATTTTGTACTGGTGTTATACTATTGAGGAATAACGTTAGCAGCTTGAGGGCCTTTAGCGCCATCTTCAAGTTCAAATTCTACTTCTTGACCTTCGACTAAAGATTTGTAGCCGTCGCCTTGAATAGCACGAAAGTGAACGAATACATCGTCACCGCTTTCTTGCTCAATGAAACCAAAACCTTTTTTCGCGTCAAACCATTTGACTTTACCTGTTGTTGTAGACATAGTGTCTCCTAAATATATAAAAAAACTTGGAAAAGATGCAATCTAACTAATTAACCGTGAAACCGACATCTTGTCAATCTACAACACGAACATAAACAATTAGCTGTATTTTTACCAGCAAGGACAATTTTACCTAAGAATTACAATTAAAGATACTTAATTGATTAAAACTCAGATTTCTATCTTAGCGCTTGGGTTTGCGCTTAGTGAACTTACGGTCTCTGTCCCTGTCTCGATTACGACGTGGCTTGCCTCTGTCCTTCCTGTCTGAGAAGCCACCCCTGAAGTTATCAGATTGCTCTTTGGCTGTAGCGGTATTGTTCTTTTTGGTCAACTCTTCTATGTTGAGTTTTTTATCAAAAACGCGTACATTCCTCAAAACCTCAAGTGTTTCTTTTGGCATCTCGTCTGGTAAATCAACCGTGGTAAAGTCTTGGAAGATTTGAATAGAGCCAATGAATTGACTTGAAATTTCTGCTTCATTAGCAATCGCACCAAGGATATTGCCCGGCTTGATTCTATCTCTATTACCAAGCGCAATTCTATAACGTTTCATCGGTACTTGAGGGTTATCCTTCAAAGGGGAGGCCTCAATGTCCACAGTGATTTTTTTACCACTACTTGCGCCAAATTCCGCCTGTTTAAAGGCCTTTTCGTCAAGTAATAGTGGCTCACTGCCTTGTGCCATCAATGCCAATGCAGCAGCAACTTTAAAGGTGTCGACTTCATGCTCTTTTTGAAACTCTAATAATAACTCTTCAAATACCGCTAAGTTTTGATTGCTAAGTGTCTCGGTGATTCTTTGCTTGAAATTATTAACACGTTGCTCATTAATAATTTTTGCAGTAGGCAGTTGCATCGGTTCAATCGGCTGGCGAGTAATTCGCTCGATTGTTTTTAGCATACGGCGTTCACGTGGCGCTACAAATAAAATAGCTTGCCCCGTTCTTCCAGCTCTACCCGTTCTACCAATACGGTGAACGTATGATTCGGGGTCTTGCGGGATATCGTAATTGATTACATGCGAGATGCGCTCAACATCAAGACCACGTGCAGCAACATCGGTGGCAATGAGAATGTCAATCTTGCCTTGTTTATATTGATTAATAATGCGCTCACGTTGGTTTTGCGCAATATCACCATTAATCGCATCTGCAGAAAAGCCTCTTGCTGAGAGTTTTTCCGCCAAGTCTGTAGTGGCCGTTTTAGTTCTAACAAAGATAATCATTGCGTCAAACGTTTCAACTTCTAAAATACGAGTTAATGCGTCGAGTTTTTGCCCTCCACTACCAAGCCAATATCTTTGTGTAATCGTAGGTGCAGTGGCCGTTTTAGTCTTAATCTGAACAATTTTAGGATTATTTAAAAATGTTTCGGCTACACGCTTAATAATGTTTGGCATGGTGGCTGAAAAAAGTGCAATTTGTCTTTGTTCAGGGAGCTTTTCCATAACCCATTTAACGTCATCGATAAAGCCCATTCTTAGCATTTCGTCAGCTTCGTCTAGTACTAGTGCCTTCAAATTGTCGAGCTTTAATGTGCCGCGTTTTATGTGATCCATTACTCGACCCGGCGTACCGACAACCGCATGGACGCCTCTTTTTAAAGGTCTTAATTGGACATCGTACGATTGACCACCGTAAATTGGCAAAACATGAAAGCCCTTAAGATGCCTTGAGTAAGTTTGAATAGCCTCAGCTACCTGGATCGCCAATTCGCGAGTTGGCGCTAGTATTAACAATTGCACCTGGTTATTGTCTAAATCGATTTTATCCAGCAATGGCAATGCGAATGCCGCTGTTTTTCCCGTGCCTGTTTGCGCTTGACCAATAATATCTTGGCCGTCGAGTAAGTGCGTAATGCACTGTTCTTGGATGGCTGAAGGTGTTTCGTAGCCAATCTCATCCAACACTTTAATGATATTGTTAGATAGACCTAAATTTTTAAAACTTGAACTGGGTGCGCTCGCTTGCTTGTCTGACATAGCTGACATGGTGGCTCGGAAAGAGGAAAGGCCAAAATTATACCCTAGTTCTATATTTTTTAATTTATTATCAACCAATTATAAGAGAGCTTTGTAAAATAGTGTTTTCAATAAAATAATGAATACAGCTCAATGAACATCGAACAAATTCTTAGAGAGAGGGCGGGTGAGCAATGTGAGTTGTGCGGCTCGAGTGAAAATCTTGTCACGACCGCTGTTGATGATGATAAGGATGATGCCAACAAGTGTGTATTGACTTGTGGCGTATGTATTGAGCAAATAAAAAATCCAGAATTAATCGAGCCCAATCATTGGCGCTGTCTGAATGATTCTATGTGGTCACAGGTGGGCGCAGTGCAAGTCGTTGCCTGGCGTATGCTTAACAATCTACGCAGTGAGGGTTGGCCACAAGATTTACTCGATATCCTTTATCTTGACGAAGAGATCCAAGCTTGGGCAGAGGTAGGCTCTCAAGCGGGTGCTGAGAGTGGTTTAAAACACATTGATTGCAATGGTGCAATATTGAGCACTGGCGACACGGTGACACTGACAAAAGATCTAACCGTTAAGGGTGCTAATTTCACCGCTAAGCGCGGCACGGCAGTTCGTAACATCTCTCTAGTTTTTGATAATGAATCACAAATTGAAGGTCGTATTAACGGCCAGAGAATTGTTATTTTGACAAAATTTGTGAAAAAGTCTGGTTAATTAGACCATTTAATAGAGCAACCCATTGATGGGATTTGCTCGCTAGGACCGCTGCCAGTCTCTGCCACTGTTTTCATGGCTTCATAAAGGTCGCGTCTTGCGCCATCAACGGCCTCTTTGCGGGACTCGTCCAAGCGACCACGATATTGCAGGCCTAAGGCTTTGTTGTAGCCGAAGAAATCGGGCGTACAAACAGCGCCATAAGCTTTAGCAACTTCTTGTGTCTCATCAATTAAGTAAGGGAAAGGGAAATCCATTTCTTCGGCAATTCTTTGCATGTTTTCAAAAGAATCTTCTTCATAATCACTTGGATCGTTTGACATAATGGCAACGGTATTTACACCCAATTCTTCGAGTTCTTTGGCGTCGCGGATAATGCGATCAATAATGGATTTTACGTAGGGGCAGTGATTGCAAATAAACATCACCAAAAGCCCGTTTTCACCCTTTAAGCTAGCAAGAGAGTGTTGCTTACCATCGACACCTTTTAAGCTGAAGTTAAGTGCTGCTTGATTAAATTCGCAGACTGGAGTTTCCGTTCTTACCATTTTCTCATTCCTATGAATAGTGATTTTACACCGCTGGGAGTGCAGACTTATTTTTTTAAAATTTCTTGAATTATATGACCTGCCATCATAAGTCCAAAAATATTGGGCATGTAAGATATTGCACCATTCACAGCGCGCGGGCGCCCTGAGGGTGTTAACTCTGTTTTTTGAACTTCTTGGTGCGGAAGGGCTTTTATTGGAATTTCGGTAGAATGAACAACCGAAAATTTTAATGAGGCGCGAATGTTTCTGAGTTGTCTTCTCATCTCTCTGGCCAGTCCGCAGTTTTCGGTTTTGTCCATTCGAGAAATTTTGACTTTTGTTGGGTTCAGTCTACCACCAGCCCCCATGCTGGAGATAATTGGCATGCCATTGCGGTTGCACGAGTCGATAAGGGCTGTTTTGCAGGCGATTGCATCGATACAATCGGCAACAAAGGTTAAGTCCTCATCCCGCGAAATAGCCTCGGCCTCGGTTCTGTCGATAAATAGATGTCTTTGATTGATGACTGTGTTTGGATTAATGTCACGCAGTCGCTCATAAAGCACATCGACTTTCGATTTTCCCAGTGTTGAATGAAGGGCGACTAGCTGACGGTTTAAGTCTGTCTTGGCAATGGTATCGAAATCGATAAGGGTTATTTCGCCAATGCCAGCACGACAAAGCGCTTCAGCACAAGCACCACCAACACCGCCAAGACCGGCAATGAGAACATGCGATTCTGCTAGCTGTGCTAAGCCTAACTGGCCAACTAAGATTTCAGTGCGGGCACAACTTCCAACCATGAGAGCGAGGTTAGCTTATATTAAATAACTTACGTGCATTGTCGTCGCACTGGGCAATGGCTTCGTCAACGTCAATTTTCTTAATCTTGGCAATTCTTTCCACGACCTTAATTAGACTGTCAGAGTCTTGATTGTCATCGGTTTCAATGAGAATGAATTCAGATGGAATGTATTTGACGATATCGTGCAATTTATAGGCATGTGGGTCCGTAAATCTTGAACCAAAGCCCAAATAAAAACCAATATCAACCAATCTTTTTGCCTGCTGTAGGCTTCCTGAATACGAGTGAATAACGCCACGAGAACTGGCGTGTGATTTTAATAAGTCGGTAGCATCTTCTGTGGATTGTACTGCGTGCACGATGAGTGGTAATTTGTAGCGATTGGCCAGTGAAATTTGTTCGTCAAAGAAAAATCTCTGCTGGTTTTGATCTTTAACTTTTAGGTAGTCAAGACCGCATTCACCTACAGCAATTGGCTTTTCGTCTTCAATTTTAATTTCAAGGTCGTAAAGATCAATCATTTGATGGTCTTCGAGAAACCAAGGGTGAATGCCAAGTGCAAAGTGACGGTTGTCATCTTTTGCACAGCATTGAATAACACTATCCCAGTTATTTTTTCCAGTTGCAGGAACAATAGCGCCAGTAGTGGCTGCTGAAGGTGTATTGACGTTGTCAAAGTCTAGATGAATGTGTGAATTTAGCATTGTTTTCCTTATTAACTGATAGGCAATATAATTAACATCTTTTGTTCTAAAAATTCCTTGATGAAGTTCTTTCAACAAATGTCACAGATGCGTTTGATTCTATTGGTTGCGGCTTTTATGACCTTAACCGGTAATTTTACCTTTTTCGAGCAAGCGATTTTAATCTTTCCGCTTGCGCAGAATTTCTTATTTGTTTCTTCTTTTTTTATTTGGCTGTTTGCCTTTCTCTCGGCGCTGCTAACCCTTGTCTGTTACCGGTATACGATTAAGCCAATTTTAATTTTTTTATTAATTGCCTCTGCGATTACTGGCTATGCTGCTAGTAATTACGGCATCATTGTTAATGAGCATATGATCGCAAGCATTGTTGAGACCAATTCTGCCGAAACCTTTGATTTGCTTAGTCTTAAATTGGTTATTTATGTATTTTTGTTGGGCATCGCACCCGCTTATTTTGTTGCAAAAACAACAATAGAAAAATCCACAGTCAAAAAACAATTAATACAGAGGCTTAAAACATTGGTTGGTGTCTCTTTGGTTTGTGTGCTTGTTATTGTGAGTTTCTCGAAAAACTACACAGCGCTTGCACGTGAGAATCGTGACTTGAGATATTACGTTAATCCGACTTATTATCTTTACTCTATCTCGAAGTATATCGACTCTCAATTTGAAGTTGCCAGAGCGCCTTTTAAGCAAATTGGCATGGATGCCCAGATAAGTCGTACCGATGACAAAAAACGTCTTGTGATTATGATAATTGGTGAAACCGCGAGGGCGGATCGTTTTTCGCTGAACGGCTATGAGAGAAACACCAATCCTAATTTGGCGCAAGAATCGGTCATTTCCTTTACGAATATGAGTGCTTGTGGAACAAACACGGCCTTTTCCCTTCCCTGTATGTTTTCAATACTAAGCCGTGATAACTACAGTCATGGCAAGGGAAGAAATATGAGCAATGTGCTTGATATTATTAAGCACGCGGGCGTTGAAGTTATTTGGCGCGAAAATAACACGGGCGCAAAAGGCATTGCAGATCGACTTGATTTAGAGGATTATAATTCGTCGAGTGTCAATACGGTTTGTGACATCGAGTGTCGTGACGTGGGCATGTTGAGTAATCTTGATGAATTTATTAAGGCTCGATTCGACAAAGATATGTTGATTGTGTTGCATTCGATGGGCAGTCATGGGCCCGCTTACTATAAGCGCTATCCGCAGGAGTTCGAAGTTTTTTTACCCGTTTGTCAAACCAATCAACTTAACGAGTGTAGCGATGAAGAAATCAATAACGCCTACGACAATAGTATCCTCTACACGGATTATTTTTTAAGTAAGGCGATTTCTCTATTGAAGAGTAACTCAGGTAATCATGCCACCGCTTTGCTCTACGTTAGTGATCATGGCGAATCGCTGGGTGAGAATGGCATATATTTACATGGCCTGCCGTATGTGGTGGCGCCAAGCGAGCAGATTCAAGTGCCAGCGATTTTGTGGCTTAATGAGACAATGTCAGAAGTGCAAGATGTGGACTATGTAAAAGAAAAATCGGACAATTTGTTGTCGCACGATAACTTATCGCACACCTTGTTAGGATTGATGGGCGTGGAGACCAAGGTCTATGATTCGAGTCTTGATATTATGGCAAAATAACACTTCGTTTGAGCCAGGGTATTTATTTGCGCATTATTGGCTTATTGGCTGATGAAAACTTACACTCAGAATAAAAAGTGATTATAATAGTCCGATTATTCTGCAGCGACATAGAGAAGAGAATTATGAAAACATTTAGTGCGAAAGCCGAGGAAGTCAAAAGAGACTGGTTTTTGGTTGATGCCGATGGCAAAACATTAGGGCGTTTGGCGACTGAGGTTGCATCACGTCTGCGTGGTA
Organism: uncultured Gammaproteobacteria bacterium; assembly: GCA_913020715.1. Taxonomy (GTDB): domain Bacteria; phylum Pseudomonadota; class Gammaproteobacteria; order PS1; family Pseudothioglobaceae; genus Pseudothioglobus. The sequence continues at coordinate 23,196 of CAJVZH010000003.1, read as the reverse complement.
AGCATAAAGCTGAATACACACCACATGTTGATACTGGCGATTACATTGTAATCGTTAATGCAGCAAAGATTACTGTTACTGGTAACAAGTACAACGATAAGATGTATCACCACCATACGGGTTATGTTGGTAATTTAAAATCCATTGCTTTCAAGGATTTGCTAGCGAAAAAACCTGAAGAGGTGATTTCCAAGGCGGTGAAAGGAATGTTGCCAAAAGGCCCATTGGGCAGAGATATGGCAAGAAAAATGAAAGTTTTCGCAGGTTCTGAGCACACGCATGCTGCTCAACAACCTCAAGTATTAGATATTTAAGGCATTTAATTATGGCAGATAAAGAAGTTTATTACGCAACAGGTAGAAGAAAAACATCGGTTGCTCGTGTCTTCATGACAAAGGGTAAAGGCGTTTTCACTGTTAACAAAAAACCAATGAGCGAGTATTTCGGAAGAGAAACTTCATCAATGATTGTTAACCAGCCTATCGACGTTGTTGAAATGAAAGATAAGTTTGATTTCAACATCACTGTTAAAGGTGGTGGCGATACCGGTCAAGCGGGTGCAATCAGATTGGGTATTACGCGTGCATTGATGGCGTATAACGAAGAAATGCGTCCTGATTTACGCAAAGCTGGCCTAGTTACTCGTGACGCTCGTGTTGTTGAGCGTAAGAAAGTTGGTAGGAAGAAGGCGCGTAAGAGTGAGCAGTACTCAAAACGTTAATCTTCTCCAAGAGATTCAAAAAACCCGCTTTATGCGGGTTTTTTATTGCCTATTGTTTGGTCACTGTCCAGCCTAAAATGGCTTGTGAAAAAAACCTTACAAGTCGTATTGCTCGAGTTTGTTGTAACGGATGAGAGAGCGGATAGAAGCGACATATTCATCACCGGTTTGGGCGTAGGGCGTTAAGCCTTTAGCTAATGCCAATCCAGTGACTAAATTGCCGTTGTCGCGCTGCTCTTTTCGAATTGTTCTTAGGTTGTGATAGGCTTGATTACGATTTAAGTTTAGCACGTAATAATCAACACTACCCTTTAAAGAGGAGAAAGTTGCCACTTCGTGTGTCGCACCCTCGTCTCGATTTCTTGGTACGGTGCCACAACCTTTAGAGAAGCACCAGAGTCCAAAATAATTGTTATGGTCTTGTGCAAAACGAGACCTTCCCCAATTGGATTCATTGGCCGCTTGAGCAAGAACCAACGAGGGTGGTAAGATGTCGATTGCAACTAGAATCTCCTCTTTAGTAGCGTCCTTGTCAAGCCGATACTTAAACGCCAATTTTTCAAGTGCTTCGGCGCTTAATTCGTCGTTGTTGATAGAGGATCTGAGCTTGAGTATCTCAGCGTTCTTGATTTCAATAGCCGGCAGCAAGTAGTTAAAAAAGACAGACTTTCTGACAGCAGTATTTTCAATCGATGAGAAGACGGGTCTGGCACTCACAGTTTGTTTTTGGATTTCAAGCAATTCTTGTTTGAGTATTGGTTGGGTGCTTGATAGCGGCGTTGTCGTGTCGAAAACGCTCGCAGCAGAAGCTACAACAGCAATAAGGCAAACGATCTTTGCCTTATTTGCAATAGGGAATAAGTTGAATAGTGCCATAATCTAGTACCGGTTACTCTTGACTTGGCTTTCTAAGCATGAGTTCAGTAACGGCATCTGTCGGCGATTTCTCAGCTTCGGTTACCGCAAAGACTTGCTCGCAGATTGGCATTTCAATATTTTTTGCATGTGCCATTGAGAGTATTAATTGTAGTGTGTTGTAGCCCTCTACAGTACCACCAACATTGGCCAGTGCTTCTTCAATCGTGGCATTTTTTGCCAGCTCTTTGCCGAATCGGCGGTTTCTAGAGAGGTCATCTGAGCAGGTAAGCACCAAATCACCCATGCCGGAAAGACCTTGAAATGTTGATTTTTCGGCGCCAAGCGCGACACCAAGTCTTGTCATTTCAGCGAGTCCACGGGTGATAATAGCAGCCTGAGTGTTAGCACCAAAGCCAAGTCCGTTAGCAGCGCCAGCAGCGATAGCCAAAATGTTTTTGACTGAGCCGCCCACTTCGACGCCGACAACATCTTCACTAGTGTAGACGCGTAAGGTTTTTGTTTGGATGGCGTCAGCCCAATAGTTTCTCGTTACGCTGTCTTTTGAAGCAACAACAATAGCGCTGGGCTTTTTCTTTGCAATTTCCATTGCAAAAGTAGGTCCTGATATCACACAAGCCGCATGGTTTGGCAAGGCGCTTTCAAAGGTTTCATGAAGGAAGCAACTGTTTGGTGTGTCAAATCCTTTTGTAGCCCAAGCAATAAAATGCTGCTTAGACACATAATGACTTAATTTATTTAGGATTTCAGCAAATGCATAACTCGGTGTCGCAATTAATACTGCGTCAACCGTACCAACCACAGCCAGGTCTGAGGCAATTGAAACATTATTGCTAAACGGCGTATTTAGGGCGGTGTGTTGAGTACCTAGGCTTGTCACTTCACTATCATCCTGGGCAATCAAATGAATGGTGTCAAATTTCTCACTTAGAGAAATGGCAAGTGCACTTCCCCAAGCGCCAGAGCCAACGATTGCTAAATTAGCCATTGATAATAGCGCTCAGTTCGCCCGAGCGGTCGGCCGCACTTAAGTCGTCGTAACCGCCAACGTATTGACCATTAATGTAGATTTGAGGCACAGTGGATCTGCCCGTTTTTAGGTGGATTTCTTCCCAGATACCTGGGTTTTTATCAACCGATATTTTCTCATAGGCCACGCCTTTTTCGTCCAACAGCTGGTAGGCCATTCGACAAAATGGGCAATAATCTGAGGTGTACATGACGTTTTCCATGGGCTTATTTTTTGATTGGTAGGCCGGCCGCTTGCCAAGCGTCAAAGCCGCCCTTCAAGTTGTAAACATGGTCAAACTGATTTTTGCAAAGAAGTTCTGCTGTCGTTTTAGAGCGCATGCCGCTTTTGCAATAAGTGAGAATTTTTTTGTTTTTATCAAGCGTATCGAGCTTGCCTTTAACTTGGCCCATTGGAATATGTGTGGTTGAGTTAATAAAGCCAGTCTTTCTTTCTTTTTCTTCACGCACGTCAAGAATGATAAGATCGTCGTCGTCCATTAAGGTGATTGCGCCATTGGTGTCGACTATTTGATATTTTTTTGCTCTCTCACCGTATATAAGCAGCGCAACAAGCGCAACAAGTGTTCCTGAAAATATCCATTGTTCCAGTAAGAAATCCATTACTTCAGTCATTATTAATTTTCCTGTAAAAAAGTGTCAAGCATTTGGTGACCATGCTCCGTTAGAATCGATTCTGGATGAAATTGCACGCCTTCGATAGCTAATTCTTTATGACGGACGCCCATGATTTCTTCAATTTCACCAGAGTCATCGTTGGTCCACGCAGTCACTTCAAAACAATCGGGCAATGTGTGTTGTTCTGCAACCAGTGAGTGGTAGCGTGTCGCATTTAGAGGGTTTTTTAGTCCAGAGAATACACCGCTATTAATGTGGTGTACCGGTGAAACCTTGCCGTGCATAATGCGCTTGGCGCCAATAATGTTGCCACCAAAGGCTTGAACAATGGCTTGAAAGCCAAGGCAAACACCTAAAATTGGTACTTTTCCAGCAAGCTTTTCAATAAGCTCTAGAGAGATACCAGCCTCATTAGGTGTACAAGGGCCGGGCGAAATAACAATATGTTTCGGATTGAGCGCTTCAATCTCATCAACAGTGATTTCGTCATTGCGATGAACCGTTACGTTTTGACCTAGTTCACCAAAATACTGAACCAAGTTATAGGTAAACGAGTCGTAGTTATCAATCATTAAAAGCATAAAAAGCCTTGTTTTAAGCCTTGTTAAAAAACAAAGGACTATTTTACCGATAAAAAGGAGGCAAAGTTAAGACACTGAAAGTAGCAGGTGGATCCGATAAAACCGCATTTTGACAGTCTTTTTAGGTGGGTTTCAGAGTTTTCAGTCAGCAAGACGTTTTCAAGAGATTGACGCTTATTGGCAATTTCTAGCTCGCTATAACCATTTGCACGCTTAAAATCCATGTGCAGTTCAGTGAGTTGGGCTTGTTCGTTTTTATCATTAACGTGGACTTTTTCGCTAATAATTAAGACGCCGCCCGGGTTAAGGCCATCATAGATCTTAGTGACAAGAGCGTCACGTTTGTCGATGTCGATAAATTGCAGTGTAAGATTAAGAACCACAATAGATGCATTTTCAATGCAAATGTCGTTAATATCGCTACAAATAACCTCTAAATTGTCAATTTTATCACCTAAATTTTGTTGACACTGATCAACCATTTGTACTGAGTTGTCGACAGCAAGAAAGCGAACGTTTGCATTTTTATTGTTTAGTGCTAACGCAAGTGTCGTAGCGCCTGTTGAGGCGCCCAAATCGTAGTAATTGCTATTGTCTTTGCCGTAAGTTCGAGTCAACAAGCCAATCATTTGAATCATTGCCTCGTAGCCCGGTACCGAGCGTTTCACCATGTCATCAAACACGGACACAACACTTTCATCAAAACGAAAGTCGACTATATCACTTTGATTATTAAACAGTTTGTCACGCATACAGTGTCTCAAGAAAAATTTCACTCACCAGTAATTTGGTTGTACCAACAACAAAGGTTGAGCGTCGCGCCCAGGCGCCATGGTGTTGTCCGACTTCCAGTGGATCGCGATAGATTAGTGGGTCGTCAAATAAAATTTCGCCCAATGGCCTAGCGCCAATAGCAAGCAGTTTTTTGGTGTCAGTAGTTTTAGGAATGACCGAACGTGCAAAGACCACGGGCTTTTGCTTACCCATTAATTCCACTTCACGAACGATGATAGCTTCGCCTTCCATGTTGCCCAACAGTTTATGCTCACACCCGTAGGGTGTATTCTCCATTTGAGAGATAACATTAACGTGAAAATCTGAATACTTGTTTTTCAGTTTTTCTGTTAAAGAGCTGTTATCGAGTAGCCACGGCAATACATGAGCTGGTATATCCTCGCTTGCATTGAAAGTGCGCCATTGGAATTTATCGGGGTTAAACATTGTGAGATCTTGGTTTGAATTATTTGATAATCTGCTGAGTGAAAAAAATTTGGAAAAATTCAAGAAAAAATTGTAATCAATAAATGTTTGTTATAGATAAAAGTTTTTCTTGAATTTTTATCATTTTATGCCCCAGTCTTTTAGAGAAAGATGATTTAAGTATTTACCTTTGTTATTTTCTTTTGCTTTATCAACAAGTAGGGCTTCAATAAAAATGCCTTGCTAAATGCTTAAGTCATTATTTCCAGATGTTAAATTATTCAAACCAGGGGCTCACCTCGTATTTTACTAGATTCAGTGGAATCTATCTAGGCGTTAGCGTAATGCGATCGGTCCTCGTCAATCCAGCGTTGAATCAACGCGCTTTGGATGGATTCACTTTCACCGAGTATCAGTTCAGAGTAGTAGCCGGCCTGTTTTAAAAGGTAGGCGTCACGGACAATATTGGCAATTTTCATGCCGGCAATGCCAGTTTGTTGAGTGCCGAGTATTTCCCCTGGCCCTCGAAGCGCCAGATCTTTTTCAGCAATAATAAAACCATCGCAAGTTTGGCGAAGAATATCCAGTCTTTCTTTTGCGGATTCACTAAGTGGTGACTGATACATCAACACACAAACGCTTTTCTCACTTCCTCGACCTACGCGCCCACGTAGCTGGTGTAACTGAGCGAGCCCCAAGCGCTCGGCATTTTCAACAATCATTAAGCTGGCATTGGGCACATTAACGCCAACTTCAATGACTGTTGTTGCCACCAAAACATCAATTTTTCCAGCGGCAAAGTCTTGCATAATGACTTCTTTATCTGCCTTGTTGAGTCGGCCATGAATCATCTGCACCCGAAGGTCTGCAAGGTTATCACTTAAATAGGAAAAAGTGTTTTCAGCAGATTCTGCGCGCAGCATTTCAGATTCTTCAATTAGCGTGCAAACCCAGTAAATTTGTCGACCATCAGCACAAACTTGTTTGATTTTTTCAATAATTTCATCTTTGCGATTATTGCTCAGCGCAATGGTTTGTATCGCTTGTCGTCCTGGCGGTAATTCGTCGATAATTGAAGTATCGAGATCGGCATAAGCACTCATCGTTAAGGAGCGCGGAATGGGGGTGGCTGTCATCACCAGCTGGTGCGGTGTTTTTTTTGCTTTCTGTGCAAGTGATAAGCGTTGATGAACGCCAAATTTATGCTGTTCATCAATAATAATAAAGCCGAGATTATCAAACGATACGCTTTCTTGAAAAAGAGCATGAGTACCAATCACCACTTGCGCTTCGCCCGAGATCACTTTACTCAGTTGCTTACTCCTTTCTTCGGAGTTTTGTGAACCCGACAGGTAAGCAGCGGTTATTCCTAACTTACTTAAGTATTCACCAAAACTCTGTTGATGTTGTCGTGCCAAAATTTCAGTCGGCGCCATCACCGCTGTTTGAAAGCCGTTGGCGACCGCTTGCAATAAGGCAAACACTGCAACAATGGTTTTGCCAGAGCCGACGTCGCCTTGAAGTAATCTTAGCATTGGCTGCTCTGAAGTAAGATCGCCGTTGATCTCTTCAATGCAACGCGCTTGGGCAGTAGTCATATTAAAGTTTAGCGATTTTGAGAGTTGTTCACTTAAGTTAGTTTCAAGAGTGAAAATATTGGAAATTTTCGATTTGCGTCTTAGTTTTACTTGTTTGAGGCTTAATTGATGTGCCGCAAGTTCTTCAATAATGAGCCTTTGTTGTGAAATATGGCAGAAATCGGCTATTTTGGCTAAATCTTCCCCTTTTTTTGGATGATGCAGCATCAAAAGAGCCTCTTTTAGACTTGGCATTGTGTTTTTTGCCATTTTTTCGAAATGATCGTCAATAACTGTGGTTTTCAGTGCCTCGAGGGCGATATTAATCCACTGTTTGAGTTTGTTTTGTGTAACCCCCTGGCAAAGTGGGTAAACGGGCGTTAGTGTTGCCTCAAATAGCGGCGCTTGTTGAGAAGTGAGGCGATACTCTGGGTGATGCATTTCGAGGCCTTGTCGGCCAACTTTGATCTCACCAAAGCATTGAAGTGCCTCGCCTCGAACTAGGGCTTGTTTTTGATACTGGTTAAAATGAAAAAAGCGCAACAACAATCGCTGATTGCTCTCATCAGTGAGATAGCAAAGTAGCTGCCTTTGCCGAGTGGGCGCTTCTTCGATTCGCTCGATGGTGAGTTCGACCAAAACCTCGCTTCCCACTTGGGATGCACTAAGTGGGGTAATGCGAGTTTTGTCTTGATACCTGTTCGGTAGATGAAAGAGTAAATGCTCTAAGGTGTAGATCCCCAGTTGATTCAGTCTTTCCGATGTTTTTTTCCCTAATCCGCCAATGGAAATCAGTGGATCAGAGAGTGCTAGCATGTTTTAGTAACTGTATTGATCGGAATCAGTCACCATTACGCCATCCATTTCAACGCCAACTGCTTTCGGCAATTCTTTAACGCCAATGGCCGCACGGGCTGGGTAAGGCTGGTCAAAATACTGCGCCATAATTTCGTTCACGACTGGAAAATTCGAGAGGTCTGTTAAAAAGATATTCAGTTTAACAATACTGCTCAAATCACCGCCGGCCTCGTTACAGACCGCTGTTAGGTTTTTAAATACTTGGTGAATTTCTTCAGAAATGCCACCTTCAACAATTTCCATTGTCTCTGGAATTAAAGGGATTTGACCCGAAAGGTAGATGGTTGTGCCACCGGTTACCGCAACGGCTTGTGAATACGTACCTACCGCAGCTGGCGCTTTGTCTGTAGCAATAATATGTTTTTTCATGGTTTTGATTTGTGGTTAATTAAATGGCTGTATTATATTAGGAATGGGTGTTTTTTTGTAAAACTCTTAACCAAGGAGAAGTGTAGCAATGAGTAAAAACTGGATTCAAAAAGCCGTTCCTGCGTTGTTAGTGAGCCTACTTATTGGCTGTTCTTCAGCACCTGACAGCCGGGCCTTCTCTCTGGAAAAATTGCAAGCCGATGTCGATGCGCTTAATGCAAAAGCACCCTATATGAGTGACAAGGACACCTTGGTGATGAAAGCGGTTGCGAAAGAGGGTGTGTATGAAATTCACAATATGCTGATTCACCTTGATCTTAGTAATATGGATAAAGATGCAATCAAAGAGTATGAAGAATTTATCAAAGGAATTCTAACTTACATTTCGTGCACTGTCGACGGCCTGAAAGATTACCCTGAGAACAATACCATCCTAAGCTGGCATTATTACGATAAACAGAAAACTGCCTTCTTTTCTCACGACGTGACGGCAAAAACCTGCGAAGAGATGCCGAAAAAGTAAGACTCAGTTGATTATCTTTTTGTCGGGAAGGCGCAAAATAACAATAGCCGATATCGCCGCAAGGATGGCAGCAATGAGAAGTGGCGTGTTATAACTTCCGCTTTGCTCATAAAGCCAGCCGGCGAGAGATGGCGCACTAAGCCCTGCGAAACCCCAAGCAGTAAAGACCTTGCCGTATGCCCAAGCAGAATGCTCTTTGCCAAACGCGTTGGCCACCAAGGTTGGGTAGATGGCAATGAATGCGCCATAAAGTGTGGCAATACAAATCATCAATACCAGCGCCAATTGCACGCCACCAAGCATTACTAACAGCAATAAACTAATCGCGCTTGCAGTGGTCAATATCGTCAAAGGTTTTTTGCAGCCAAATTGATCAGCAATATAGCCCGCTACTAAGCCTGCAATGCCGCTGCCTAGTGACATAAGCACAATGCTTGTTGAGGCAATTTGCACACTGCCATCCATGGTTTTGATAATTGGCACCGCATGACCAATGGCCATTAGACCTGCAAAAACACCAAAACAATAGCCAAACCACAGTCTAGCAAACCCCAGGTGTTGAGGTTTTGAACTTTGCTGTTGTGGAGCTTTGTTTGGTCTTGTTTCAATTTTTGAGAGAAGTAGCAACAGCGTCCCACTGCCCACGACAGTAGAAAGAATTACTGTGCCTATCCCGTAGGCAATATTTAGGCTGAAGTTCGCCAATAAGATTGGGTAGATTATCGAAAAAACAACAGCACCCAAGGCATAAGCCCCAGTGACAGCACCGAGTGCTAATCCGCGTTTATTAGCGGCCGTAACAAGTGTGCAAGCGTGCAGTGAAAAGCCATAACCGAGACCGCTGGCAAAACCAAACATTAATCCGTATCCCAGCATCCAGCCTAGCCAGGTTTCACTATTAATTAATAAGACACCAAGTAGTGGCAAGGCAGTCGCCACCAACATTAACGAGAAGGCGCTAAAACGACGAAACAAAATATGACCAAAAAATACCGCAAGCGTGACACTGAGAAGCCCAGCTGAATATACCAAGCTGGATGCCATACGTTCAGCACCTGTTTGCAATTCAATGCCCTCAATTAACGTGCTAAAAGCATGAATAGATCCCATGCAGAAAGTGATGAGCAGGCAGCCAGTGATTGTCAGAGCAGTTGGTAATTGCGACTTCGTCATTCGTTGTAAACGTTTTTTTTCTAGATGGCGAATTTATACCATGAAGTGTTGCTAGGAATCAATCCCAATTGTTCTTGGTGTGTTAATAAAGGTTAGCTCGGCGTAACGCCGCGGATGCGTTCTGAGCGACGACGCAGCATTTCCAGTGTGCCGAGTAAGACAATCGAAAAAATGACCAAAATCGTTGCAGCTGCAAGAATGGTTGGGCTAATTACTTATGAATACACTTATGAAGAAATGAAAATCATTCTTGATGGCGAGTTTTTTATTGGTAGATCAGCTTAAAATCAGCACGATTGTATGGTGCGGGGAACCCCCCATTTAGTGCGAACTCTGTTGCTATGTAGCCAAGTTCATCAGCTGATTTGGCGCAATAACCACCACCTGCAAAAAGTGCGTACAGTCTTTCATCTTTAAATTGATCAATATAATTACCTCCGCTGGGCGAGGTAGTTGTTACGCAAGGAACTGAATGGAATTTGTTGAATGTTATAGAGGGCAGTAACTCTTTTAGTGCTTCAGTTAGCCACGGGATTTTTCCCTTATCGCCATTAGAGTGAAACCAGTCTTGTAGTGACTGTTTGTCTTTTGCCATTTCATCGCCAAGTGCATGGCCAATTTTGACGTAATGCTTGCCGTTTGGGTATTCCACGGGCGGTAAAAAGTACAGAAATTTATTGGGTTCGTCACCGAGTCGATAGCTCATCGTTGGCATGCCCACAAGGCTTGGCAGCTGTTCTTTAGATATTTCGCCAAGCACTGCTGTGTGAGGCACAACGCCGTAATCTATTGGACGGGGAATGGTGTTGCCAATATTTGCAAACGCACCCGTTGAGAGAATGCATTTTTTGCATTTAAAGCTAGATTTCTCAGTCTTTATAGTGATGTATTGCTTGCCCTTCTCAATTGCAATGACCGTGTCGTTGACTACAGTGCCACCATGGTTTTCGAGTGCTTTATTTTGTGCTGCTATGTTTTTTCTAGGATCTAACCAGCCCGCATTTTTGGCTTGAAAAATACCACGAACCCCTTTGGGAAATTGGAAATATGGGAATCGTTCGCTTAGTTGTTCAAAAGAGAATGATCCTACTTCAGGGTAGTAGCTATCAGCTTGCGCACTCATATCCTCCAGAAAATTGTTGGTATTTGACGCTGCAAGATACCCAACTTCTTGAAAGAAACTAATGCCAGTCTCGGTTTCGAGCGGCTTGAAGCGCTCAATTGCTGCCTTACTAATTTGGCAGTTATGAGTAAGCGTATCTAATATTCGAACAATGCGTGCTGAGTCGTAGTGACTGCTAAATACACCGGTATGTGTTTTAAGGTTTGCTGGCTCACTGGGACCAATCAAAGTAACGCTCGTACCCTGAATGGCAAGATGACGGGCTGCTGCTGAACCAATGAGTCCGCGACCAATAACAATAAAATCAACAATTGACATAATGTCAAATTATAGCTGTGAAAAACTTAGGGAGGTAAGCATTCTTTGGGTCGAATGGCTTGTCAAAAAATGGTGCCCCGGGCCGGAATTGAACCGGCACGGCCGTGAAGCCGCAGGATTTTAAGTCCTGTGTGTCTACCAATTTCACCACCAGGGCATAGGAGGGGGTAGAAAACAGAGAATTATATACTATGAGTGTTTTTTGTTTAACTATTACACTTATAAATTAACCAAATGAAATCCATGCTTTAATTGAGAGTCGGGCATTATTTCGGTAAAATTTGGGTTTTTTACTCTATCGTAGTTACATGGGATTGATTAAATTAGTGTTGGTAATGCTGCTTGTTTGGGTCGGTTTTGTCTTGTTTAAAAAGATGAGACAGCCAAATTTGAGTAGTTCTTCAGATAGTGATGCTGGGCAAAAAATGATCGCTTGCTCGGTTTGTGATACCCATGTTCCTGAGTCGGAAGCCATTATAAAAGATGGAAAAATTTATTGTTCTAAGGATTGTTTATGAAGTTTTTATTTGATTTTGGCCCAATTATTCTATTTTTTGTTATCTACAAAACTTACGGCCTCTACCCTGCAATTTACGCCATGATTGCCGGCACTTTTGCACAATTGATTTACACTCGATGGAGTACAGGCAAGTTTGAAAATTCGCATCTGATTACCTTTGGCTTGTTGGTGGTTTTCGGTGGTGTGACACTGGCATTGCGTGACCCTGCTTTTGTTATGTGGAAAGTTAGTGTGTTGTATGTTGCGTTTGCCTTGGCGCTGATTGGCAGTATGTGGATTGGCAAAAAAACATTGATCGAGCGTATGCTTGGTAAAGAATTGCAATTACCTCGCTCCACATGGGAAAAGCTTACTTGGTTTTGGGGTTTGGGCTTTATAGGTATTTCTATTGTTAATGCGTATTTTGTAAGAGCTGCACTTGGTGCGCGTGATGCATTATTTGACCACTCGACACTTGACCCTAAAGTAGAACTTGGCAATATCGATTGCGCTAGCACTGCGGTTGAAATGCTTTGTGTAGCCGCACAACAAAGTGAAGAAACGTGGGTAAATTTTAAATTATTTGGCACTTTGGGACTAACCTTTGGCCTGATTTTGGTAACGGTTGTGATTTTGAGTAAGCACATTAAAGAAAAAGAATCTAAGGGCTGAATAGCGCTTTTAAAAAAGCGACAAGCACAGTATAATTATGTCCCAAATTGAATGTAACTTAACAAATTGCGGAGTATCTTATGAACGAAATTAGAGGTGATAGACAATATGCTGCGACTCATGAGTGGGTCTTGGATAATGGTGACGGCACCTATACTTTGGGTATTTCAGATTTTGCCCAGGAATCATTGGGAGACTTGGTGTTTGTTGAGATGCCTGAACTTGGCGACACAGTTAGTGCACATGACAGTTTGTGCGTTGTCGAATCGGTTAAATCTGCCAGTGATATTCATGCACCTGTCGATCTTAAAGTGCTTGAAATCAACGAAGAGATTGACGATGAGCCCGAGCTAGTTAATAGCGATTGTTACGACGCTGGCTGGTTGATAAAATTTAGTGCAGATTCTGTCGATGGTTTGATGGATTCAGATGCCTATATTGCAACGCTCGATCTGGATTAAGCTTTGTTAGACCTTGGTGCACTCGTTGCTTACAAAGGTAAGCCAGCAAAAATAAGCGCAATCACCACCCACAAATTCGACCTACTTTTCTCCGACGGCAGTTCTCGCAAGGTGCGAGAAAAAGATTTCCGTTTTATTCATCCACAGTACGCAGCTATTAATGACACATGTTCTGCTGGGGCAATGAATGTGCTGCAAGATTTTGAGAATGAATCGTTAACGCTTAAGGAAATCACTGAGTGGATTTTTGATGATTACACCGCGCAAAATGCTTGGTGCACTTACCTACTTGTTGAGGACAGTCTTTACTTTTATTGGACCAAGGATACGGTTTTTATCAGGCCCAGTGAACAAACAGAGGCGATTCAAAATCAAAGAAACACCAAGCGAATTGAGCTTGAAAGCCTCAATCAATGTGTTGAGAACATTAACAACAACTGCATTTCTGATGACGATTCGCGCTGGCTGCAAGAGGTTGAACTGGTGGCCCATAATCTCTCCAAACACGCAAAATTATTGGATGCGTTGTCACTAGATAACAAGCCTGAGTCTGCGCATAAGTTATTAGTCAAAATTGGATACTGGCAAGAGGCGATGAATCCATACCCTCGTCGACATGGAATTCTTGCAGATGAAAGCCACTCCCACGAAATTATCGTTGCTGAAAGAAGAGACTTAACGCACTTCAACAGTTATGCAATTGATAACTCTGGCTCCAACGATGCAGATGATGCTATCAGCATTGAAGGTGATAAGATTTGGATTCATATTGCCGATGTTGCTTCTCAAGTCGAATGTGATAGCACCTTGGACAGTTATGCGCAAAATCGCATATCCAATCTCTATCTTCCAGATCAAATCATCCACATGTTGCCGCCGAATTTGGTGCCTATTTGCTCATTGGGCGAAGATGCGAAATCAAGGGCGTTGTCGGTTGGTTTTAGGTTAATTGATTGTCAAATCAGTGATATTGAAGTTGTTCAGAGTGAGATTAAAGTTGAAAAATTGAGTTACGATGGGGTGGATGAAATTCTTCATCAGCACGCCGAATTATCGCAAATAAGCACGTTGACAAAGGAACACAAGTCGTTTCGAAACGACAAGGGCGCACTAAGGCTTGATTTACCGAACGTTGATGTCAGACTTGTTGATGGCCGGGTGTCCTTGAGAAAACAAGAGGCCAGTGAAAGTCGTGAAATGGTTGCAGAGATGATGGTGATTGCCGGTAGGGTGATTGCGCAATTTTCATTAGAAAACAACATTGCAATGCCGTTTGTAACTCAAGCCAAGGGCAGCTTTAGTGATGAGATTCTTGAGCAAAAAGCACATTTGACCTTATCACAAATGTTTAAAGCAGCGCGCTGCTTTAAGCGCTCGAAAATTAGCACAAAAAGCGCACCACATTCTGGTTTGGGTCTTGATTCGTACCTTAGAGTAACCAGTCCAATTAGGCGTTATCTAGATTTGGTGGTTCAGCAACAACTCCTTAATTTTATCAACAATAAACCCATACTGGACGAGGCGGCAATCAAAAACCGAATCGGACAAACCAACGTTGTTATTTCAAAAGTGAACAAGGCGACACGCCAAAGTAATGATCATTATAAGTCTTTGTTTTTAAAGCAAAATAAAGGATGGAAGGGTGTTGGCACTGTAGTCGATCTTCATGGTAATAAAGCAACGATATTAATCCCAGAGTTGGGCATGATAACGCAGTTAAAACTTGGTGAAAAGCCGTCTCTGGACGACGAGATTCAGCTCAAGGTTGTAGCGATTGATTTTGAAAATCGTTTAGTGGATTTCAAGTCTCTCTAGCGTCTCGCCTAAGGCAATAGCATTGCCCGAAGTTGTTGACCAATCACCCAGTACGTGGCGCGTATAAGTCTTTGATGAGTGGGTGTCTTGTCGATGAGTGTGACCGTGAATGAGGTTAGCACCAGGATACTTTGCCATCAGTGCATCGACCGCCCTTTGATTGACATCCATAATCGCTTCTGATTTATAACTCTGCGCTTCGACACTCTTTTTACGAATTTCACCGCTAAGTTTAAGTCGCCATTTTTTCGGTAAACTTAAAAATAGCAACTGTACAAGGCGGTTTCTTAACACCTTTTTCATTTTTTGATAATCGATATCGTCGGTACAGAGGTCATCACCATGAACCAAAACATAGTCCTGGTCGTTGTGTTTAAGAAGGTGTAGTTCATTGATTAGCTTACAGCCAGATTGATGCTCGAACCGTTTGCCAAGCAAAAAATCACGATTGCCAATCATGACAAAAACTTCTGTGGATTTTGTTAATTCTTTTAGGCAGTTAATAGCGACGTGGTAGTCTGGCAGCGAAATGTCGTCGCCAATCCAGGTGTTGAACAAGTCACCGAGAATAAAGAGCTGGTCCGCGTTAGCGGCTTCGGCTTGACAAAATCGACAAAATAAATCTAACTTTTCTCCCTCGACAGAAGTAAGGTGAAGATCAGCAATAATTAGCGTTTTGCTCATTGTGTTTAGCGGCAGCGCTTGGCACTGCCGCTTAGATGCTATGCCTGAATGTAGGCTTTTTCGATAATAATAGGATCGGCAGGAACGTCCGCGTGACCGCCTAAATTAAGTGTTTCAACGGTTTGCATTTTATCAACCACTTCCTTGCCTTCGACTACTTCGCCAAATACGCAGTAACCCCAGCCATCTTGCCCTGGGTAATCTAGGAATTGGTTGTCAGCTACGTTGATGAAAAACTGTGAACTGGCAGAATGAGGCGCCATTGTTCTTGCCATTGCAACCGTGTATTTTTTATTTTTTAAGCCATTCTTTGCTTCGTTATCAATATTGGCCTTTGTAGACTTTTGCTGCATATCTTCTGTCATGCCGCCGCCCTGGACCATAAAATTAGGAATAACTCGGTGGAAGATTGTGCCATCAAAGAAGCCGTCTTCAACGTAATCTGTGAAATTTTTGGCTGTAATAGGGGCTTTTTCAGCGTCTACAGTTAGGTGAATATCACCCATGTTGGTTTGCAGAATAATCATGATTTTTTCTTGGTGTTGTAAAAAGGGAGAATTATAACTTATTTCGCTTATAGCACTTTCATAAAGAGCGTCGTTCGAGTATAATTGCCCTCTTTTTAGCAAACAGTTTAGGATTTGTTATGTACGCAGTTATTAAAACAGGTGGAAAACAATACAGAGTAACCGAAGGTGAAACTCTGAAAATTGAGAAACTTGAAGTTGAGCCTGGTAAGAAAGTAACTTTCAAAGAAGTTTTGATGGTTGCCGATGGTGATAACGTTCAGGTGGGCTCTCCACTCGTTGCAAAAGCTACTGTTGAGGCAAAAGTTGTTTCTCAGGGCAAAGGCAAGAAAGTTCATATTTTAAAATTTAGACGTCGTAAGCACTCTATGAAGCAACAAGGCCATCGCCAGTTGTTTACTGAAGTTCAAATCGACAAGATTAAGGCATAAGGAGCAACCATGGCACATAAAAAGGCAGGCGGTAGTACTAATAACGGAAGAGATTCCGTATCCAAAAGACTGGGCGTAAAACGTTTTGGTGGTCAAGTAGTTTTAGCGGGTAACATTTTAGTTCGTCAAAGAGGCACTAAATTCCACCCAGGAACTAACGTACGTAAGGGCAAAGACGATACGTTGTTTGCTGTTGCAGATGGAAAAGTTCAATTCGAAAAGAAAGGCAAGTTCAATAGACAACACGTTTCTATCGTAACTGCTTAATTCATAGCCTTGAATTAATTGAAAAGCGCCTTCGGGCGCTTTTTTATTGTACTAAAATAATCTCATTTATCATAATATTACTATGAAATACGCAATTGTTTTCCCTGGTCAAGGCTCACAATCCCTTGGCATGTTGTCTGATCTTGCAGACAACTTCTCCCTTGTTGGTGATGTTTTTACTGAAGCCAGTGATGCGCTCGGTATTGATCTGTGGAGGCTCACCCAAGAAGATCAAGACGCACTAAATCAAACACAAAACACACAACCGGCAATGCTTGCTGCAGGCTATGCTACTTATCGCGTGCTTGCTAGTGAAGTTGATTTATCACCAGTTTGTATGGCAGGTCACAGTTTGGGTGAGTACACAGCGCTGGTTGCGGCTGGCTCGCTTGATTTTGCAGAAGGCATTAAACTGGTAAGAAAGCGCGCGGAATTAATGCAATCTGCTGTACCGGTTGGTACAGGCGCTATGGCAGCCATTCTTGGCTTGGATGATAGCAAGGTTGTTGAAATTTGCGCCAATGCAAATGGTGGTGTGGTTGAGGCGGTTAACTTTAATTCACCTGGTCAAGTAGTTATTGCTGGCGATAAAGACGCGGTTGAGGCAACTTGCGCAGTGATGAAAGAGGCTGGAGCCAAGCGCGCTGTTGTTTTGCCTGTCAGTGTGCCTTCGCATTGTTCCTTAATGAACGGCGCAGCAGAGGAGTTTTCAGTTTCAGTGAACGCTACAAACTTCAATCAAGCGAGCAATGTGTTACACAATGTTGATGCCACTGTTGCAAACAGCACCGATGAGATAAAATCAAAGCTCGTGGCGCAATTGCATAAGCCCGTTCTTTGGACCTCAACAGTTCAGGCAATGTCAGCGATGGGTATTGATAAATTAATAGAAGCAGGCCCTGGAAAAGTATTGGCCGGTCTAACAAAACGCATTGACAAATCACTGAGTGGTTCGGCTATTATTAATGTTGATGCACTTCGTTCTGTCATCGAAGAAATTAAATAAAAGGATCTCACCATGTCAAATTTAGAAGGAAAAATCGTTTTAGTAACTGGTGCCAGTCGTGGCATCGGTCAAGCCATTGCATTATCTTTGGGCAATGCGGGCGCAACCGTGATTGGAACAGCTACTAGTGACAAGGGCGCAGATGCAATCTCGAGCACACTAAAGGACAATAGTATTTCCGGCCAAGGTCTGACGCTTAATGTTACTAATAACGACCAAATTGCCGAGGTAATGAGTACGATTACTGAGAATTATGGTGCGGTTGATATTTTAATTAACAATGCTGGTATCACTCGTGACAACTTATTGATGCGCATGAAAGAAGACGAGTGGGACGACATCATGAGCACCAATCTTGCCTCGGTTTTCAAAATGTCAAAAGCTGTATTACGCGGCATGATGAAGAAAAAAGCCGGCCGTATTATTTCAATCGCTTCTGTTGTTGGCGCCATGGGCAACGCTGGGCAATCCAATTATGCAGCTGCTAAGGCTGGCATTATGGGCTTTACCAAGTCACTCGCAAGAGAGGTTGGTACAAGGGGTATTACCGTTAATGCTGTTGCCCCAGGTTTTATCCAAACTGATATGACAGACGCACTTCCAGAAGAGCAAAAAGCATCGCTTGCTTCTCAAATTCCATTGGGTAGATTGGGTTCGCCGGATGAGATTGCTAGCGCAGTCTTGTTTTTAGCGGGTGATGGTGGTGCTTATATTACAGCTCAGACGTTACACGTCAATGGCGGCATGTACACTGTTTAGCGACGAGATTTAAAAAAATCTTGTAGAAGTTTCTTAGATTCGGCCTCTAATATACCGCCGCTAATATCGATTTCGTGATTAAAGCACTCTTCTTTGCTTAAGTTAACACGTGACCCGCAAACGCCAGTTTTTGGGTCAAAAGCAGCAAAAACAAGACGCGAGACGCGAGCATGCATCATCGCACCTAAGCACATAGCGCAAGGTTCAAGCGTGACGTAGAGTGTTGTGCCGGTAAGGCGGTAGTTCTGCATTACACGACCTGCTAAGCGCAACAATTGAATTTCAGCATGTGCACTAGCATCGTGTTTTGAGATTGGCTGGTTATGGGCCTTGGCAACCATGGTGTCGTCCTTAACCAATACAGCGCCAACCGGCACTTCGCCTAAAGCTTCAGCTTTTTCAGCTTGTTTGATGGCAAGCGCCATCCATTGTTCGTCAGTTGTCATGAGACAATGATTTGATTATTCCCACTCAATAGTCGCTGGCGGCTTGCCCGAAATATCGTAAACCACACGTGATACGCGTGAAATTTCATTCATGATGCGATTAGAGACGTGGTCTAAGAAATCGTAAGGCAGTCTTGCCCAGCGAGCGGTCATAAAGTCGATGGTCTCCACTGCTCGAAGTGCGATGACATAATCGTATCGGCGCTCATCACCCGTTACACCAACCGATTTCACCGGCAAGAAGACAGCGAAGGCTTGGTTTACTTGATCGTATAAATCATGCTTATGAAGTTCATCCATAAAGATGTGATCGGCTCGCCTTAAAATTTCAGCGTATTCCTCTTTCACCTGTCCAAGAATCCTTACCCCAAGACCAGGGCCTGGGAATGGGTGGCGATAAAGCATGTGTTTAGGTATGCCAAGCTTCACGCCAATGGTGCGCACCTCGTCTTTGAATAATTCTTTGAGCGGCTCAACCAATTCGAAGGCCATGTCGTCTGGTAGGCCACCAACATTATGATGCGATTTAATCACTTTGGCTTTGCCAGAAGCTGCACCAGCAGACTCAATGACGTCAGGGTAAATAGTGCCCTGCGCTAAGAACTTTATGTCTTGGAGGATTTGCGCTTCTTGGTCAAAGATTTCAATAAAAGAGCGACCAATAATTTTGCGTTTTTTCTCGGGGTCAGCCTCATCAGCCAAGGCGTCATAAAAGTGTTTTTGTGCGTCAGCACGGATAACTTTAACGCCCATGTTTTCTGCAAAGGTTTGCATTACTTCATCGCCTTCATTAAGGCGTAGTAGGCCGTTATCGACAAAAACACAGGTTAGTTGATCGCCAATTGCCTGTTGAAGTAGGATGGCTACAACCGATGAGTCAACACCGCCTGACAAGCCGAGCAACACTTTCTGGTCACCAATTTGCTTTTTAAGGTCGCCAACTAATTCGTTAATAATATTGTCAGTCGTCCAGTTTTTCTCGCAATTGCAAATGCCGGTAACAAAGCGCTCAAGAATGTGCAAACCTTGCTTTGTGTGCGTCACTTCTGGGTGAAACTGGAGGCCGTAATAATGCTTATCGGCATTGGCAAAGCCGGCAATTGCGCAATTATCGGTTGAGGCAATTAGTTTGAATTCAGGGGGTAATTTGGTGACTTCAACGCCATGGCTCATCCAAACGTCAAGTAGGCCGTGACCTTCGGCATTGATTTCGTCACTAATTTCACTTAATAGTGGTGAGTGGCCTCGCGCCCTGATTTGAGCAAAACCAAATTCCGCTTTATCTTGTGCGGAGCGCGCATCGCCACCGAGTTGCACAGCCATAGTCTGCATGCCGTAGCAGATGCCCAGCACTGGAACGCCAAGCTCAAAAACAATTTCTGGCGCCCTTGCCGAATCTGACTCACTCACTGTATCTGGCCCACCAGAAAGAATAATGCCATTCGGCTTAAATTTTTCAATAAAATGGGGGCTGACGTCATACGGTAAGAGTTCGCAATAAACACCAATTTCACGGATTCGCCTAGCGATGAGTTGGGTGTATTGAGAGCCAAAATCAAGAATTAAGATTTTATCGTTGTGAATATTTGACATAAATTTAGGCGTCGATTAAGCTTTTTACAAAGATCTCTATTTTAATGAAAATCCTCGATCGCTACATTACTAAAACACTCTTGATTTACACTTTGGTGGTTCTTGTTGTTTGGCTTGGCGTCTATGGTTTTTTCAATTTTCTTGCAGAGCTAAGCAGTGTTGGCCAAGAGAACTACACAAGTCTCAGCGCAATGAAATATATTGCTCTGCAGATGCCAGAAATTGCCTACAAACACGCGTCGCCGGTCATCTTGCTTGGCTGTGTGTTGGGCATGGGTTATTTGGCCACAACCAGTCAGTTATTGATACTGAGGGTTTCGGGCTTGTCAATTTTCAAGTTAACCCTGTTAACGGCGAGAATTGCATTGATGTTTGTCTTTGTTCTTATTGTTATTGGTGAATTGTTTGCACCTATGGCGAGTGAAATGGCTGAAAAGTCTCGTGCAAAAGACCTTGGGTACTCGCTTGCTTCTCAGTCTCAGCAGGGCTTCTGGATTAAAGAAGGTGACAGCTACATTCATGTTAAAAAGAATTTTGATGGCAATTCTTTTAGTGGGGTCACGCTGATTAAAACGAACACTAAAAACGAAGTTGAGGCGGTTATTGCCTCCGACAGTGCGCATTTTAATGGCGACTCTTTGGCGCTTGGCAATACTGATATTTTTTCGATTGACGGCTCTTCCAATTTTGATATTATTTCTTATAAGAGACGCAATTCCTACAGTCAATCTGTTTCTTTTGACCAGGACTTGATTGACAGCTTACGCAAGGAACCGCAGGAATTAACCACTTGGAATATTTACAAGCAAATTCAATTTTTAATTGAGAATAAGCTAAATGCGGATATTTATGAGGTTGAGCTTTACAAGAGGCTCGTCAAGCCTTTAACATTGGTTGCCATGATTCTTTTAGCCATGCTCTTTATCTTTGGCTCCAATAGGGATACCTCTCTGGGTAAGAAGTTATTTGTAGGAATCGCATTGAGTTTGTCTTTCGAGCTCACTTCTCGAATCGGCGCGGCGATGTCTATTGGCTTTACAATTAGTCCATTAACGAGCGCTATTTTGCCAAGTCTCAGTGTGATGGTATTGGCGATTGTAATGTTGCGACAAAGGTCATCCAGCTAAGTTGTGGCAGAGGCTCTACCCAAGACGGCAAAACCGATTATCAAAAAACCAAAGCGTTTTGAGGTGATTTTGCTCAATGACGATTACACCACCATGGAATTTGTCATAGAAGTGTTAAAGCGCTTTTTCAAAAAAAATGATCTTGCAGCTGAGGCTATCATGCTCAAAATTCACATTGACGGCGAGGGTGTTTGCGGTACGTATTCTTACGATATCGCGCAAACAAAAGTCAATCAAGTCATCGACTTTGCTAGAACAAACGACCAGCCTTTAATGTGTGTATTGCGAGAGTTAAATTAGAGGTCTTTGTATACATCATTTTAAAATTTGCTGAGTGATAAAAATGAATAAAAAATATGTAAAAATTTGAAATTAATAGCACTAGCTATTGATGAGGGTTTTTCTGTACTTTTTAGCATTTTTCGCCTCAGCCTTCTGGGATAGGAAGTTTTTCCCATTTTTCTGCGTTAATTTTTCTCGCCTTACAGTAAGTAAGGCTTTAAATAATATGCCTTGTAAAATAATAAAAATTTCACTATCAAATCTAAAATGATATATGCAAAGACCTCTGCTAATTGTATCGTTTTTCTAATGTGAAATGTTGACTTTGATTTGTTTTGTTGCCGTGAAAAATTAGCCGAATAATGTTAAAATCTTAACTAATGAGAAATCAAATTAAGGCAATATTTTTCCATGATTGAACCCGGACTCCAACAAGAAATAAACTTAGTGATGACTGAGGCGAGAAACAGTCGCCTGGAGTTTGTAACGGTTGAACACCTTCTGCTAGCCCTTCTTAATATAGATGAGGTGGTGGTTTTCTTGCGTGGAAAGCGCGTAAATGTTGATGAGCTTCGTGCGGAGCTTGAGCAATATATTGTCTCTCATACACCATTGATTTCAGAAGACGCCGAAATTGATATTGTGCCAACCGTTGGTTTTCAGCGTGTATTGCAGCGTAGCGTTTATCAAGCGCAATCTGCACAAAGAAATTCAGTCAACGCAATGAATGTTTTCGTTAGTATTTTTTCTGAAAAAGAGTCACATGCAGTCTACATGTTAAAGCTTAACAATTTATCTAGGCTTGATGTGATGGAGGGTATAGCTTCTGAACCTTCCGAGCCGTTACTCGAAGAATCAACAGTTCAAACCGAGGAAAAGAAGAAAAAACCTTCTTCATTAGAGACCTTCACCACCAATCTTTGTGAAAAAGCCAAGCAAGGCAAGATAGATCCTTTATTGGGTAGGGAGGAAGAGGTTTTGAGAATGGTGCAAGTACTCTCTCGTCGCCGAAAAAACAATCCATTATTGGTGGGCCAAGCAGGCGTGGGTAAAACAGCCATTGCTCAAGGACTTGCAAAGAAAATTGTTGACGGAAAAGTTCCTGATGTGTTGCACGATGCGACGATTTATTCATTAGATGTGGGTGTATTGATTGCTGGTACTAAATATCGCGGTGATTTTGAAAAACGTCTTAAATCCGTTCTCAACGATCTTGAGAAAAAACCAAATGCCATTCTCTTTATTGATGAAATTCATACACTTATAGGCGCTGGCAGTGTTTCTGGCGGCTCACTAGATGCCTCTAATCTATTAAAGCCGGCGCTTGCCGATGGCTCACTTAAATGTATTGGTTCTACGACTTACGATGAATTCCGCAAAGTGTTCGAGAAAGACCATGCACTGACACGTCGTTTCCAAAAAATTGATGTAGAAGAGCCTTCAGTTGAGGATACAATTAAAATCCTTCACGGCTTGAAAAAATATTATCAAGAACATCATAAAGTTAAATATTCTGCGGCAGCATTAACCAGCGCCGCTGAGCTAACACATCGTCATATTGGTGATCGTCGTCTGCCTGATAAAGCGATTGATGTGATAGATGAGGTCGGAGCTTTGCAGCAAATTATGCCGAAATCTAAGCGCAAAGTTAATATTGGCGT
>CAJVZH010000002.1 GCA_913020715.1 uncultured Gammaproteobacteria bacterium | reverse complement strand
GTAATCCACTCATCAGCGCCTGGAAGTAAAACATCCATTTCACCAGCTTGAATTTCCATCAGCTCGTGTTGGTCGGTACCAAATTCAAAATCACCTGGCATCATAATGCCTAATGTTTTTTGTGTGCCGTCTGAGAATTTCACAACACGGCTTGTAACTTTTCCGTCAAAGTAAATATTGGCCGCTTTGATGACTTCTACGTTTGTAAATGATGACATAAATATCCTTATGTTTGATTAATAATATATTGTGTTAAGAGTGGCACAGGTCTTCCTGTAGCGCCTTTTTTTGAACCACTGACCCATGCGGTGCCAGCGATATCTAAATGCGCCCAACGGTATTCTTTAGTGAAGCGCGATAAGAAACAAGCAGCTGTCACGGTGCCGGCCTCCTTGCCACCAATATTGGCCATATCGGCAAAATTGGATTTGAGTAATTCGTCATATTCATCGTCCAGTGGCAATTGCCAAACGGTGTCCAGTGCGGTATTACCTGCAATGCTCAAATCGTTAACAAGGTCTTGATCATTAGCCATAACGCCCGAGTGGTGCTTGCCCAAAGCAACAATCACAGCCCCGGTAAGTGTAGCGATATCAATAACAACTTCTGGGTTGAATTTTTCACAATAAGTTAATGCGTCGCACAAAATAAGGCGACCTTCTGCGTCTGTGTTTAGAATTTCAATGGTTTGACCCGACATGCTTTTAACCACATCGCCCGGCTTAGAGGCATTGTGTGCAGGCATGTTTTCAACTGTCGGTACAACAACTGTCAAATTCACTGCTAAATTCATCTCAACCACAGCGCGCATAACACCTAGTACTGATGCAGCACCGCACATATCATACTTCATTTCATCCATGCCCCCGCCCGGCTTTAATGAAATACCACCGGTGTCAAAAGTAACGCCCTTTCCAACCAATACAATTGGTTTGGCGTCCCCCGCATTATTGTAACTTAAGCTAATTAACTTGCCCGGCTCTGAGGAGCCTTGTGATACTGACAGCAAGGAATACATACCCAAAGCGGCCATATCGGCTTCTTCCAAAACTTCACACTCAAGATTGTGAACTTTTGCCAATGACTCTGCAGTCTCTGCCAAATAACTTGGCGTACAAATATTTGGCGGCATATCGCCCAACTCGCGAGTCAACGCCATACCGTTGGCAATGGCCAGACCTTGGCTTAGTGCAGTACTGTCTTTTGAAGCTGAATGCACACTAACCAATTCCAACACATTGTTGTTTTCCTTTTCAATACCGTGCTTATCAACTTGATAGCTTGCGTTTTTCAAAATTCTGGCAATTGTTTGTTGAGTCCACGACTCATCTTGCCCGTCAACATCAACACTAAACAAAGAAGCACTTTTCACGTTGGAAGAGTGCAGTTCTGATGACAATGCGTTAATCGCTTTGGTGAAACTTTTTCCAGTCAGTGGCGACTCACCTAGTCCAACCACTATCACTCTACTGGCTTGAAAGCCTTGCACTCGACTAAGCACAATCGTTTTACCGTTATTAGCCTCGAATTGATTTAACTCTAACAATTGCGCCAAATCGCTGTTTACTTGCGATTCACCTTCAAATGCAAATACAACGGCACAATCACCTTCGAATAGTTCTACAGCTTGTTGTGTTAAGGAGAATTCCATCATTTTTCCTGACAAATTTTAAAGACGATATTTTACCAAAAAAACGGTAAAATTTAGTTCTTTAATCACGCGCCCTTGCCATGTATAAAACGCTTTTATTAATTTTTGTACTCCTGTCAAACGCCGCCCATGCCAATATCGAAGCAGTGATGGAGCGACTGCTGCCCTATTTTCCTAATCTGACCGCCGAACACGTCAGCCCTTCGCTGCTCAACGGCTTTTATGAAGTCTTGGTGCAAACCCCTCAATACGAAATACTCTACATCTCTGATGATGGCCGTTTTATTATTCAAGGAGAGGTAACTGACTTAGTTACTAGGGCCAGCCTTTCTAGTAGTCGACTGACCGTTATTAAAAAGAAAATACTTGACAACATTGACGAGGCTGACAAAATTATTTTCAAGGCAGAAAACGAGCAATACGTCATTCATGTTTTTACCGACGTTGATTGTCCTTACTGCACAAAATTGCACGCCAACATGGCCGAAATGAATGCACTCGGCATTACGGTGAAATACTTGGCAGCACCACTAGCCCAACTGCATCCTCAAGCACAAAGAAAGATGGAGAAAATTTGGTGCGCAGAAGATAGAAAAAAAGCGATTCACGACTACAAAACTAGACGCATTATCCCAAGGAGCGAGCTCTGCGCAAATCCTGTAGCCGAGCAATTAGCCATTTCCCAGCATTTGGGTGTTAACGGCACACCATCCATCTTCTTTGAAAATGGCGCCAACTTGCCGGGCTATCAAGATCCCCAGACGCTACTGCAAACCATCAAGAAAAAACTTGCACAATAAGACAAACCCCAGAGTTATTGCGCTTCAAGCGATTTGCTCGGTAGTCCTTAACAAGCACTCACTCTCTGACGTTGAGTTCCCATTAGACGCGCCAGATTTGCCTTTTGCCAAATCGCTTATTTTTGGCACTCTGAGGTTTTATCACCATCTAAACGATGTTGTTTCACCGCGAATTCACAACCCTCTTGAGAAGAAAAACCTAGACTTGCACTGCCTGCTATTATTAGGTGCATACCAGCTCTTACATTCAACAACTCCAACACATGCAGCAATTAACGAAACGGTATCGGTCGCCGACAGTATTGACAAGAGCTGGGCAAAAGGTTTTATTAACGCCATTCTCAGGGGTATTGATAGAGAGCGTGAAAAGATATTGGCTAGCGAGCACTTCTCTCACCCATCCTGGCTTAACAAAAAACTCAAACAAGACCATCCGAGGCATTATCAAAACATCTTAAGAGAGAACAACAAACAAGCACCGATGACGCTCCGCGTCCATCCATCAATAACGCGCGAAAACTATCAAGTGCAATTAAGAAATATCGATATTGATAGCAAGCCCTGCCCTTTTGCAAAGCAAGCACTCATCTTAGATGAAGCTGTCAACGTGTCTCTGTTACCGGGCTTTTCCGAAGGATCTTGCTATGTGCAAGACGCCTCTGCACAACTTGCAGCGCAAATTTTAAAGCCAGAAAGCGGTGAGCGAATACTGGATGCCTGCTGCGCGCCAGGCGGCAAGACAACACATCTAGCAGAGCTATGTGCTGAAGCGCATATTGTCGCCATTGATAGTGATCAAAACCGACTCACAAGAGTGGAGGAAAACATTGGGCGCTTTCAATTAGAGAATATCACCGTCAAGCAGGGTGATGCTCATGACAAGGCATGGTGGGATGGTCAATTGTTTGACAAAATTTTACTGGATGCACCTTGTTCGGCAACCGGTGTTATCCGTAGGCACCCTGATATTAAATTACTTAGAAAACCCAGAGACATCACTCAACTTAGCGAAATTCAGACATCGATCCTAGACAATCTTTGGGGCTGCTTAAAGCCCGGTGGGGTACTATTATATGCAACTTGCTCGGTACTCAAAAGTGAAAACGAGAAACAGATAGTGCGCTTTTTAGAGCGAACGAATGATGCCAAACACGAAATGATTGATCTTGATTGGGGGATGGGTGAGGTTGGCAAACAGCAATTGCCAAGTCGTGAGTTTGACGGTTTTTATTACGCCAAACTCACTAAAACGAACTAAGGAAAAATTACTTAGTTTCGTCTTCTAGTGCAATTTCTAGCACTTGGTCGATCCATTTGACGCGGATGATTTCTAAATTGCCTTTAATCTTATCCGGCACCTCAGAAAGCTCTCTTTCATTGTCATCCGGGATAATAACCGTCTTAATGCCGCCACGTAGGGCTGCCAGTAATTTTTCCTTCAGTCCGCCAATTGGTGTGATTTCACCTCTTAAGGTGATTTCGCCCGTCATAGCAACATCGGCTCTGACCTTTCTGCCAGTTAAAACAGACACCAGCGCCGTACACATTGCCGCACCGGCGCTTGGGCCATCTTTTGGTGTTGCACCATCAGGTACGTGAATATGAATATCGAGTTTTTCGTGAAAATCATCTGCAATATTGAGTGCTGCTGCACGCGCTCGTGTCACCGACATCGCTGCCTGAATAGACTCCTTCATCACATCGCCTAGCTGGCCTGTGTATTTAAGCTTGCCCTTGCCTTTGTATGTTGCCGCTTCAATTGTGAGTAAGTCACCACCCACCGATGTCCAAGCCAAACCAGTCACTTCGCCCACCTGGTTGTGCTCTTCAGCCAAACCAAAGCGGAAAATCCTCATGCCCAAGAATTTCGGCAGACTTTTTGAATTAATAATCGCACGTGCTTTGCGTTTTTTCATAGTGAACTCTTTCACCACTTTACGACAAATGCTACCAATTTCACGGTCTAAACTACGAACGCCGGCCTCTCTAGTGTAGTAGCGAATTATGTCTAAAATTGCAGAATCTTTAAATGAAATTTCACTACTTTTAACGCCGTTATTTTTCATTTGCTTAGCAATCAAATGACGCTTAGCAATTTGTAATTTTTCATCTTCGGTATAACCTGAAAGCTGAATAATCTCCATCCGATCCAAAAGCGCCTGAGGCAAATCATAGGTGTTGGCAGTGGCAACAAACATCACTTGAGAAAGATCGTAATCAACTTCTAAATAATGATCATTAAAAGTGTGGTTTTGCTCAGGATCTAAAACTTCAAGCATTGCTGAAGCTGGATCGCCTCTAAAATCGGACGCCATTTTATCGATTTCATCCAACAAAAACAGAGGGTTTTTCACCTGTACTTTTTGCATTTTTTGCACAATCGAACCTGGCATCGCACCAATATAAGTCCTTCTGTGGCCGCGAATTTCAGCCTCATCTCTAACGCCACCTAATGCCATACGCACATACTTACGATTCACTGCTTTGGCAATCGATTCGCCTAACGAAGTTTTACCAACGCCCGGAGGGCCCACTAAGCAAAGAATATTGGCTTTGTTATTAGTGACACGAGTTTGCACCGCTAAATGCTCTAAGATGCGCTCTTTAACTTTATTTAAACCATAGTGGTCGCCATCGAGGATTTTCTGTGCTTTTTTAAGGTCTTGATTAATGCGTGTTTTTTTACTCCAAGGCACAGTGCAAAGGTTTTCAATATACGTTCTAATGATGGAGGCATCAGAAGATTGCGACGACATGCGTTGCAACTTATTCAATTCGCTCTGCGCTTTGGCCTTCGCCTCTTTTGGCATTTTCGCTTTGTTAATACTAAGCTGCAATTCCTCAAGTTCAGTTTCGTCATCAAGCGTGCCCAATTCTTTTTGAATGGACTTCATTTGCTCATTCAAATAATAATCTCTCTGGTTAGATTCCATCTGCTTACGAACTCGAGACTGAATTTTCTGTTCAGCGCCCAGCACATCCAATTCGCCTTCCAAAATTGCTAAGATTTTTTCCAGTCTGTCTTTAGCCAGAGTACCTTCTAATAGAGTCTGTTTTTCTTCAACTTTTAAATTCAAATTGGCGATGATGACGTCACTAAAGCGCTCAGGATCGGTAATTTCTTTAAGGACTTTGTAAACTTCTTCAGGAATTTTCTTGCTGAGCCTGATGTAGTTCTCAAACTTCTCCAAAGCAAGGCGCATCATTGCCCTGATTTCGGTATCGTCCTCAACAGCCAAACTGCAGTCACTCAAGCGAACTTCAGTGTGCTCATTAACTTCGATAAATTCTTCAATTTTGGCGCGCTTAACGCCTTCGACCAATACCTTGATAGTGCCGTCAGGTAGTTTTAGTAATTGCAAAATAGTGGCCAATGTCCCAACCATATGAAGATCTTCGTTGTTCGGCTCTTCGATTGACTCGTCTTTTTGAGTGACTAGAAAGACATGTTTGTCCGATTCCATCGCTTGAGTAATCGCATTAACGGATGACTTTCTGCCGATAAAAAGGGGGATAACGGTATGTGGAAAAACAACAACATCTCTCAGTGGCAACAGTGGCACTGATTGCTTTTCTAAGTCAATTGACTTTGTGGTGTCTTCTGTTCCCATAGTAGTGAAACGCCTTGCTTGTCTAGTAATCTCTTTAGATAGTGTCGTGTGACGTTAATTTCAAGTAGCCACTGCCCAAATTCATTCATTTTTTCTTCATGAATAAAGCCAACATTGTGTATTTCACTGCGAATATAGGCCGACTGAACTTCTAATTGGATACTCGCACGAGTCATCATACCACTCAGGCGTTGTGCCAACGCCTGATAAAGTAAATCAACGCCCTCACCAGTATGCGCTGAAAGCCACACCCTTATTGCGTTTCCTTCATTGTCCACATCGATTCTTGGCTCGCAACTGTCAACAGTGTCGATCTTGTTCATAACAATAATGCTCGGAATTTTGTCGGCAGCAATTTGTTTAATAATGTCTTCAACCTGCTCAATCTTATCGCGATTGTGTGCATCAGCAGCATCAACCACATGCAGAAGCACATTGGCTTGGCTGGTTTCTTCGAGGGTGGATTTAAAGGCAGCAACCAGATCATGTGGTAAGTCTTGAATAAAACCAACCGTATCGGCAATCACAGCCTCCCCTGAGGCTGGCAAAATCACTCGACGAATGGTAGAGTCCAGTGTCGCAAATAGCTTGTCATCAGCATAAACCTCGGCTTTGGTTAGCTGATTAAACAAAGTGGATTTACCGGCGTTGGTATAACCCGCTAGAGCAATCATCGGTAAGTCATTTTTTGTTCTCGACTTACGCCCCAATTCACGTTGTTTGTCAACTTTCTCTAAACGCTTATTAAGATACTTAATACGGTGTCCAATGAGTCGCCTATCCGTCTCTAGTTGTGTCTCACCAGGACCGCGAAGACCGATACCTCCTTTTTGTCTCTCCAAGTGAGTCCAACCTCGAACAAGACGCGTGGAAAGATGCCTTAATTGCGCCAACTCCACTTGCAACTTGCCCTCGAATGA
The DNA here is from genome assembly GCA_913020715.1 of uncultured Gammaproteobacteria bacterium. Classification (GTDB taxonomy): domain Bacteria; phylum Pseudomonadota; class Gammaproteobacteria; order PS1; family Pseudothioglobaceae; genus Pseudothioglobus. The sequence goes on along the minus strand of CAJVZH010000002.1, from coordinate 158,395 downwards.
GCGCGCCCTAAGGGAGAAAATGTCCAAAATAAGGCCCGTTCTATCCATCACTTGGCATTGCAGTGACTTTTCTAAATTGCGCTCTTGTGAGGGGGAGAGTTCGGGTGAAAAGATTACCAAATCAACTTCATGATCTTGCACAAGTTCACTCAACTCTTCGGCCTTACCTTTGCCGATAAACAACTTCGCCGAAGCAAAGCTGCGCTTGACGGTTAAAGTTTGAATAATATTAAGACCGGAAGAGGCTGCGAGTTGCTCAAATTCCTCAAGACCGTTGGCGATGTGTCTGTTGCTGCTCAGTTCAATATAGACAAGTATCGTCCGCTCGCCTTGGCCGACCGCGTCCTTTTGCCGATCGAATAACTCCGTCGCCATTACTGTCTAAGTAAAAAAAAATAAGACAGCTTGATGGTCAACTTGCCTTGCGCTTAGTATCGGATTGCTGTTCACTAATATACAAAACAACGGGTTGTTTTTTTCCCTCAATCACAGCCTTGTCAATAACGACTTCTTTCGCATTAGTCATTGACGGCATTTCGTACATCGTATCCAACAACAAGTCTTCTAAAATGGCGCGCAAACCTCTGGCGCCAGTCTTTCTCTGAATAGCAAGCTTTGCAATTGCTGAAAGTGCCGCCTTTCTGAAAGTCAGCCTCACCCCCTCCATTGCAAATACTTCTTGGAACTGTTTAATAACAGAATTTTTTGGCGTGGTGAGAATCTGAATCAATGCATCTTCATCCAACTCGCTAAGAGAGGTATGAACAGCTAAACGACCCACTAACTCTGGAATCAATCCAAACTTAATTAAATCATCTGGCTCCAGAAGTGAAAACAGCTCTGTTAGTGTTTTTTTACTTTTCTCGTCTTGTACATCGGCTGAAAAGCCAATACCGGTTGCTTTTTCAACACGACGGTCAATCACTTTTTCAAGACCGTCAAAGGCGCCGCCGCAAATAAAAAGGATTTTTGAGGTGTCAACATCAATGGTTTCTTGATTCGGATGCTTTCTACCACCTTGTGGTGGTACAGAGGCAATCGTGCCCTCAATTAACTTTAACATCGCTTGTTGCACACCCTCGCCAGAAACATCGCGAGTAATTGACGGTGAATCTGAACGACGAGAGATTTTATCGATCTCATCGATAAAAATAATACCTTGCTCTGCCCTAACTGGATCAAAATCGCATTTTGCAAGCAAGCTTTTAATGACGTTTTCAACGTCATCACCAACATAACCCGCTTCGGTCAACGTAGTCGCATCAGCAACCGCAAATGGCACGTCAAGAAAGCGTGCTAAAGTTTGTGCCAATAGTGTCTTACCGCTGCCGGTTGGGCCAATTAATAAAATATTAGACTTATCCAGCTCGACTTCGTTAGAAACGTAGTCGGTCTTTAGACGCTTGTAGTGATTATAAACCGCAACAGATAACACTTTTTTCGCGTGAGATTGGCCAATCACATACTCGTTCAAAAAACCAAAAAGTTGTTTTGGTGTGTAATTCCAATCGTGATGATCTACTTCTACTTCTTTGAGTGCTTGCTGCTGAATAAGTTCGTGGCACGACTCAATGCACTCATCGCAAATATAGACCCCGGGGCCGGCGATAAGGCGACTGACCTCGTCTTTATGCTTAGAGCAAAATGAGCAATGAAGATCCTGGTTGGTTTGTGTCATGGTTAAATATAAGCTTAGCGCTTAGTCAGAACTTTGTCAATCAAACCGTATTTTTCTGACTCCGCTGCCGACATAAAGTTATCTCTATCAGTATCTTTTTGAATGGTCTTTAAGCTTTGCCCAGTATGGGTTTTAAGAATAGTGTTTAACTTTTCTCTAACTTTTAGAATCTCTTGTGCATGGATCTCGATATCACTTGCTTGCCCAGAAAAACCACCCAAAGGCTGGTGAATCATACAGCGTGCATGTGGCAAAGCAAAACGCTTATCTTTCGCGCCCGCACTGAGAAGTAGCGCACCCATGCTTGCCGCTTGACCAATGCAAAGCGTTGAAACATCTGGTTTAATAAACTGCATGGTATCGTAAATCGCCAAACCGGCAGAAACCGAACCACCCGGTGAATTGATGTACAAATGAATGTCTTTGTCAGGGTTTTCAGACTCTAAAAACAATAACTGCGCAACAATTACGTTTGCACTGTAATCTTCAACCGGACCCACCAAAAAAACAACGCGCTCCTTTAGTAATCTTGAATAAATATCATAAGCTCTCTCGCCTCGACCAGAGCTCTCGATTACCATCGGAATTTGATGTAAGTTTTGGATGGACATAATTTATTGCTGTGGCGCCATAATTTCTAAAAACTCTTTCTTCGTTACATTAACTTTTGCCTGCTCAGTAATGAATGTTGCCACCATTTCCTCTTGTACGATAGATTCAATACCTGAGATTCTTTGTGGGTCGGCGTTATACCAATCAAGCATTTGTTGGGCATTCTCGCCATACGAGCTTGCCATAATCTGAAGTTTAGCATTAACCAATTCTTTGTCAGCTGTAATTTCATTGTCATCGGCAATTTTATTGATTAATAAGCCCAATTTCACTCGACGCGACGCCTCTTCTTGAAATAAGCCCTCAGGTAGGTTGCCTTTAGTAGGAACGCCTTGCTGTTCCATTCTGCTGGCCATATCGTTTTGAAGTTTAGTGGCTTCCGCATCAACACTGCCTTGTGGTACGTCAAACTCGTTTGCCTCAAGAAGTGCGCTAAAGATTACGTCTTTATTTTGTTGCATTAAGCGCGAATCAAGCTCAGTTTTCATCTGAGTCATCACCCGATCTTTCATTGTATCAAAATCTTTTTCACCAAAATGCTTAGCTAATTCATCATCCAACTTCACCCCTTTAGGAGAGCCAACTTCATTAACTTTGACTTTAAACACTGCTGCTTTGCTAGACAACTCTTCTACTGAATATTCCTTGGGAAAAGTTGCGCTAACCTCAAGCTCGGTACCAACAGTAACGTCTATTAGGCCGTCTTCAAAACCATCAATCATCGTGCCGCGACCTAGGATAATCTCAAAACCCTCTGCTGCACCACCTTCAAAAGCCTCACCATCAATCATGCCTTCAAAATCAATAATCAAGCGATCGCCTTTTTTTGATTTTCTCTTAACGTCCTTATATTCTGTGGCTCTGTCTTGTAATTCTTGCAAAGCTCTTTTTTCGTCTGCGTCAGACACTTCAGCGCCAATTTGGTCAATGGATAGGTCCGCTAACGGTGCAACATTGATTTCTGGAAATACTTCAAATTCGATTGTGTAACTAAAAGTTTCCTTATCGTCTAAGTCAACTTTTGTCAGTGCGGGTTGAGCTGCAGGCATCACATCAACATCTTTTAGTGCGCTCTCTAAAGATTCACTAACCATTTCGTTGGTTGCGTCCGAACCTGCATTAGCACCAAAACGTTGGCGCAGGATTGCAACTGGGATTTTTCCTTTTCTGAAGCCGTCAATTTTGGCATTCTTACTAAGGTTGTTAATAATCTTATCTTTTTTCTCGTTAAAAGAATCAATGGGTAATTCAACCGTAAGAGATCTTTTTAGACCCTCTAATGTGTTTAATGAAGTCTTCATGTGTTGCGTCCGTAACTTGCGTTAAAAAACAAAAGATTATACATGATTTGCCAGACAATAAAAAAGGCAGTTAATACTGCCTTTTATAACTGCTTGACGCCTGAGACGTCGAGTGACTACTGTTAATGAAGTCCGGCGATATACTGTGCTAGGGCATCAATTTCAATCGTTGTCAAGCCCTGGACAACACTTCTCATCATGCCTTCATAGTCGTTTACTCTTTCAGGCTTGCTTTCACCGGTTTGTAGATTCAACGCAAACTGACGAAATGCTTTCAATTGATTCGATGTATAGTCAGCATGTTGGCCTGAGATCGCAGGGAACTTCGCGCTTGGAATGCCTTTGCCTTTAGGGCCGTGACAAGCGATACAAGCTGTTGTACCTGTGTCTTTTTTACCGCCCAAGTATATCTTACGAGCAATTTCAATCACTGCAGCGTCTGCTTTAGCAGTATTTTTTGTAATGGCTTGTGAGGCAAAATAAGCCGCCAAATTCATCATGTCTTCTTCGCTAAGCATAGCAACAACGCCAGCCATCGCACCGTCTTGACGGGTGCCAGATTTAAAATCTTGAAGTTGTTTAAACAAATAACCTTCGCCTTGACCGGCTAATTTAGGAAAGTTAGACATCACACTGTTACCATCAGCGCCGTGACAGCCAGCACACATGGCCGACAAGTCTTTTCCAGCTTCAACATTGCCTTCCGCCAAACTAAAAGAAGAAAAAGTTGTTAAAACAAGTGATAGTAATAGAATGGTTTTTTTCATTGCAACTCTCCAAAAAAATTTCTCAGCATTATACGCGACTGACTAGACTTATTGGCAGCTGTTAATCTTAGGATTGTGACAAGAGCCGTCAGGCGGTTCTTGTGAGGCCAAGTACTCAGCAATGACTCGTTCAAAACCCTCGGCCATTGGCGCCATCGCATTCATCATCGGATTCACGCGTTTGCCGGACTGAAAGTCCTCCAATTGCTGCACTATCCAATCTGCATTCTTGCCGGCCAAAACGGGGTATTTTTCATCGGTTGAATAACCAGCCTGGCCATGACAACCCCAACAACCCAGTGCTTCAAACATAATTTCGCCTTCGTTAACACTTTCCTCAGATAAAGAGCTCAGCGAAAATAGTACGACAACGGCAGATAACAAAATAAGTGATAATTTTTTAATCATGTTCACTCGAACAAACGTCCTAAAAATGCACTCTAAAATTCTATTTTAGCTTATTGCAAAGTGAGTCAAGCCTTTATCGCCCCTTCCACTCTGGGCTGCGCTTTTCACTAAAAGCGAGCGGACCTTCCTCGGCATCTTCAGACCTTAGCATTTGCTGATACACTTCAATTTTTCCTGAACGCATTAGTTTGTAAGCGTCCTCTAGCTTTAATTCCTCGGTTTCTCTAATCACCGCTTTGATAGATGCCAGCGCCAGTGGTGCGGATTGAGCAATTTCATGCGCCCACTCGATTGCTTCGGTTTTTAAATCCTGCAATGAAGTGCGCCTATTGACCAAACCGTATTGGATTGCTTCGTCAAGCGCCATTCGTCTGCCCGTCATCAAAAGATCCATGGCAATTGCCCGTGGTAGTCTTGTTGGCAACCTAAGCACACCACCGCTATCAGGAATAATTCCGAGTGTGGCTTCAGGCACAAAAAAAGCAGCATTATCTGAGGCAATAATAAGATCAGCTGCAAGCGCCAATTCAAAGCCCCCGCCAACCGCCATACCATTAACTGCCGCAATAACGGGCTTATCCAAATCCCAGAGCTCGGTAAGGCCAGCAAAACCGCCAGGACCAAAATCGGCATCAACTGCCTCCCCTTCTGCTGCGGCTTTTAAATCCCAGCCCGCTGAGAAAAATCGCTCGCCAGAGCCCATAATAACCGCCACTCTTAGATCGGGATTATCTCTAAATGCAATAAATGCATTGCCCAGTTCGTGACTGGTTTTGGCATCGATGGCATTCGCCTTCGGACGATTAAGAGTGATAAGCAACACCTCATCAAACATTTCACAAACAACAGACTGACTCATATAATTAATTTAGTTAATATTTAAAAAAAAACTTACTGCCTTAGTTTAACCAGTGCATCCACCGCAATCGCACCTTTTCCTTTATTAAGAACCAGTAATGGGTTAATATCCAACTCCAAGACTTTGTGCGCTTCGATAAAACTCACAATGGCCATCACACTGTCGATAACTGCTTCAATATCGCCAGCAGCGCTGCCTCGATAACCCTCAAGCAGTGGGTAAATCTTTAACTGCGACAATGTTTGCATCACATCTTCTCGGCAAACTGGCATCAGCAGGGGTGCGCTATCATCGAGCAATTCCACCAACACGCCACCACAACCTAAAACCAAATAATTACCAAATAATGGATCTGTATTTACCCCAACAATAAGCTCCGCAACTACACTCTCAACCATTGTCTCAATTAGTAGAGTGGGTTCAATTTCCAGCAATTCACCTGCGGCTTGCACCAAGGCTTTTTTATCGGCAATATTAAGCCTAACACCATTGAATTCACTTTTATGACTGATGCTCTCACTAAGCACTTTCGCAGTCACAGGGTAGCCTAAATTTTCAGCCGCATCTAACGCGCCAGCTGCACTGACAACACTGTGCCCAGAAGGGGTTTTTAAGCCAGCTTCAGCCAGCTTTTGCTTGCCATTAAATTCATTTAATACCACTTCATTTAACAACCGACTATTGTCATTATTTAATATCTGAATTGGCGCTAATGGCTTTTTTGCAAATGCTTTGGCGCATCGATAAGCGTGATGAAGTGCTTTCAGACAAGTATCCAAACCAATCATCGGCGCAATATTGTGCTCCAAGCATTTATCGATAATTCGTTGTGGCATGCAATCTGCGATTGAAGAAAGTACGATCCCCTTGTTTGCCGTCAGCCTCATTGCATCGGCAAGCGCCATCATTGTCGTGTCCCACTCCCACTGATTGGTTTCATCTGTTTTTGGCCAATCCAGTAACAGCATCGTTGCAGCAAAATCTCCGCGCATCATCGCCGAAAAACATGCAGTCGTTTGTTCTCGATCACCCCAAACAAAGGTATGGTAATCCAGCGGATTACTAACCTCGACATAATCATTCAAAGTGCTCTGAATTGCCGCTTTATGAGAGCCTTCAAGATTTGGAAAGCAAATATCAAGACTCTCAATTAAATCTGCCATCATCCCCGCTTCACCACCAGAACAACTCATAGAGGCAACACCATTATGGTCAAGTGGACCAATAATGCTGAGGAGTTTTAAGGTTTCAAGAAACTCTGGCACTGTATCCACTCTTGCAATACCAAGACGCTCAAAATAAACGTCGAAAAGTTGATCTGCACCTGTTAAGGAACTGGTGTGACTGAGTGCAATTTTTGCCGAAGCCTCCGTTCGACCGCTTTTTATTGCCACGATAGGAATTTTTTGCTTTAAAGCTCGCCTAGCAACAACATCAAATGCCTTAATATCCTTTATGCCCTCAATATGCAGGCCAATGGACGTTACCCGAGGGTCGTCAAGCATGGCACCCATCACACCGGCTACATCAGTATCCACTTGGTTGCCCAAAGTAAACACATAAGCAATATCCAGCCCAATGGACTGCATCGTCATATTAAGGCCGATATTGCCGCTTTGGGTAATAATAGCCACGCCTTTTTCAACAGCGCAACAGCCATGAAGATCCGGCCACAACGCAACATTATCTAAATTGTTGATAAGGCCGTAACAATTCGGGCCAATAATTGGCATATGGCCAGCGGCTTTAATGAGTCGTTGAGTTCTGTCATCTCCCGCCTCGCCGACTTCACCAAAACCAGAAGCGTACATTACCGCACCACCCGCACCAATAGCGCTAAGGTGTGAAACAATTTCAATCGCTGCGTCCGCGTTGACTGCCACAAAAGCCGCATCCGGCGCACCTGGCAGATCCTGAACACACTTATAACAATCCAGCCCTTCTAGCGTTTCCCTATGAGGGTGTATTGCCCAAATTTCACCCTTAAAGCCCATTTTTTGGGTCTCTCGAATGGCAAAATCAGCCCCTCGAGACCCAAAAACTGCAATTGTCTTGGGTGAAATTAAACGTTTAAGACTGGCTTGACTCATTGACACTATGTTTCATGCGGTCGCAATAAAGATCTGGAAATGATATGGCGCTGAATCTCACTCGTACCATCCCAAATTCGTTCAACCCTGTGGTCACGCCAAATTCGCTCCAAAGGCATGTCGTCCATCAACCCCATACCGCCTAAAATTTGAATAGCCTCATCGGATACCATGGCCAACATTTCGCTGGCTTTAAGTTTTGCCATAGCCGCGTCACTGTTGCTCATATTCCCTTGTGAATCATTCCAAGCTGCTCGCAGAGTTAATAATTCAGCAGCTTGTAATTCCATCGCCATATCCGCTAATTTAAAAGAAACACCTTGAAACTTACCCACGGGTTGTCCAAATTGTTCACGAGTTGCGGCCCATTCTATGGCAATTTCAAGTGCCCTTTCCGCCCTTCCAAGACACATCGCTGCCACGGATAAGCGCGTCGCGCCCAGCCATTCATTAGCAACATCAAAGCCATGATCCTCCTCGCCCAGCATTTGTGATTCATGGATGCGACAATTGTCAAAATTCAAAATGAAATTATGGTAACCCCTGTGAGAGACGCTGTTATATCCCGGTTCTACGGTAAAACCCGGCGTACCGATATCAACTAAAAAACTGGTAATTTTTTTCCTCACTCCGCGAGATGACTCTTCCACGCCCGAGGCAGCAAACAAAATAACATAATCCGCCATGTCGGCGTGACTAATAAAATGCTTGGAGCCATTAATGATAAAGTGATCGCCATCGCGCTCGGCCTTACACTGCATTGATCGCACATCAGAACCCGCATTGGGCTCGGTCATCGCCAAGCAATCAACCTTTTCACCACGAATGGTTGGCAATAAATAACGCTCTACCTGCTCACCTTGACAAGCCAATAGAATATTACTAGGGCGGGCAACAATATATTGCAAGCCGAAGTTAGCCCTGCCCAGTTCTTTTTCCATTAAGCAAAGCGTTAAAGAATCCAGACCACCGCCACCAAATTCTTCCGGCATATTGGCCGCATAGAGACCTAACTCAATGGATTTTTGTTTAATTTTTGCCACCACGCCGTCATCGATTCGGTTGGTTTTTTCAACCTCTGATTCATGCGGATAAAGCTCTTGCTCAACAAAACTGCGAACAGAATCAATAATCATCTGCTGTTCATTTGAAAGACCAAAATCCATAAAATTCTCCTAAATTTGATTTCGTTATATCGGATTTACTTTTTGCTTGGAATGCGCATCACTCGCCCTTGCTGCTTGGGTGGCGATAGCTTCTGATGCTCACTCCAGATATTCTCAAGAACACTAAAAACAGGTGTATCGATAGCGCTGGCTTTTGCCTCGTTCATATCTACATGCAATAACATTTGTTCAGTTGTCGCCAGTAATTCGTTCGATTCGCCATGAAACATCTGATGAAAAAAGTGTAAGCGTTTAGCGTCAAGTCCGAGCAACTGCGTGGTGAAATGCAGCGGCTCACTTTTCGATGCTTCTTGATAATAATTAATGTGTGTTTCAACGGTATAAAACGACTTGCCACTTTGTCTATAAGCCTCGTCAATACCGATGTAACGAAAAAGTGCATCGGAAGCATCGCCAAAAGCATAGAGATAGAACGACTCGCTCATATGGCCGTTATAATCGATCCAATCTTGGTGCACATTAGCTTGATACAACCTCAAAGGCCCTGACAAATCATCCTCTGGTGAAAACGCTTTATACTCTCGTTTCAAATAAATCTCGTTATCCATAGATTCCTTATATTTATAAAAAACATGTTACTTGTGGCGGACTCTATAGCTATACCTTTTCCGCAATAAATTCTACACAATACGAAAACAAGCGTCGTTTACACGGTTAATACTTGCGCATTTAGGTGGAGGGAAAGCTCTATAATATCTTTACTCGAGTCAACACCTCACCTATGTCTAATCCATATCGACAAGCCAAATTTATCTTATCTTGTCCTTCGCTCAAAAATTGCCCAGACGATCAAGGCTATGAAGTCATTTTTGCCGGCCGCTCCAATGCCGGAAAGTCAAGCGCCATTAACGCCCTAACGGGTCAAAAAAAATTAGCAAAAGTCTCACGCACGCCAGGACGCACGCAACACTTAGTGTTCTTTGAACTGGATCAAGAGCGCCGTTTGGTTGACTTACCTGGCTATGGCTACGCCAAAGTGCCTCACAAAATCAAAGAAAAATGGCATAAAGACATGAGCGAATACTTTGAAAAACGTAAGTGCTTAAGAGGGGCAATTTTAGTAATGGATTGCCGCCACCCTTTGAAGCCTTACGATGAGATGATGCTTGAATGGTGTACTTCCAATGAGGTGCCCACACATATAATCCTTACCAAATCGGATAAAATAAAAAAAGGCGCTGCAAGCAACACTCGACTTAGCGTGCAAAAAGCCCTAAAAGACTTGCCCAATGTCACTGTACAACTCTTCTCAGCACTGAAGAAAACCGGGCTAGAGGAGATATGGCAACACCTTGATAGATTGTTCGAATACAACCATGAGAACTAGGAATGAGGGTTAAGCTTGACCTTTCAAGCATTCAAGCCGATGACACAATCATTGTCGCCAACAATCGCCAAGCACTAGCCTTTAAACGCACAATTATTGAGCAACTTGGGGCAATCAAAATGCCCAACATATACTCATATTCGACCTTTCTTAAAAAGACCTGGTCTCAGCTCAATCCTCAGAGTTCACTTCGTTTGCTTTCAGATTATGAGCTTAGAATACTGCTTAGCGAATTAATCAGTGACTCTGCAACACAAAACCCAGGGTCTGTTACAGACGAGGCAATCAAGTGTTACCGCTTGATGAAAACACACTTTATTCCAAAAGAAAAAATTATCAATTATCACAACTCTCCAAGCTCTTTATTTGTGAGCTGGATCGATAAACTTTCTCAAATAAAAAAACAATCACAATTCATTGACTCTTCAGATCTCTTCTTGGAGACAGGTCAAGCCCTTAAAGAGTCAACACCAGCGGCTAATTATTATCATTACGGCATTAAAAAACTCACGCCAGAACAAAGCAAATTGTTTGATCTTCTGAAAAGCCAAGAGTTAGAATTATCTCAAACTAATGGCACCTACAAGGCGACAAGCCACCCCACAATTGAAATGGAATTACAATCCATTGCCGAGTGGTCTAGGGCGAAAAGCACCAAGAACCCACAACATCAAATTGCTGTTGTTATTCCAAATTTAAGTGAATTACAACACAAAGTATCCTCAATTTTTGATGAAGTCTTTGGTTCACATGCAATAGAAACTCAACAAAAGCCGTTTAATATCTCGCTGGGAAATTCACTTTCACAATACCCTTTAATTCGCCACTTATTCAAAGTGATCGGCCTTTCAAATGAAATCATGAGAGGCAGTATCGAGCTTGACAATCTTTGTCGAGTAATTTCTTCGCCCTACATTAAAGGCGCCAATATCGAGGCCAACAATCGAAGTCTTTTGATAAACATGCTATTGAGTCGGAGCAAGAGTCAGTTCACCATCAAACAATTAATAGCACTAATGACCGATTGTCCAATATTGAAAGAGCAAATACTAAGCATTAGTCAGATAATAAATAAACGGCGTACGCTATCTGAGAATTGGCTTGAGAGTCTTTATCAGCTGCTCGATATTTGGGCATTTGGATCGGATAGAGTGCTTAGTAGTACTGAGTATCAATTATTTGAGAAATTTCAAAACGAAAGTTTAATTCTCAATCAAAATCCGGCGCTAAAACGCCAAATGACTTTTGAGGAGTGTGTTGACTTACTCAGAAAACATTTTGATGCCGTTATTTTTCAGCCTCAGGCCGGTGATGCCAATATTCACATTTTGGGCGCACTTGAAGCGGAAGGGCTACATTTTGATGCAGTTTGGGTGTCAAACATGACAAGTGACTTTCTCCCAGGTGTTGTTAAATTTCCATTATTTATTCCCGCCAATGTTTGTAGTGAATTTCATTTACCCAGCTCAACATTTGATCTCATTCAGACAAATGCCGTCAGTACCCTCAGTAAGCTCAAAGAATTGGGTGGCGATATCCACTTTAGTTTTGCAGAAACAAACGACGGTCGAGAGCAAATTGCCATGCCGCTGCTAGATTTTGAGCCGTGTGTCGAAAATACACCCATTGCACCACAGGAGCGGGCGCTAACCACTGTGAATGACACCTGCGCACCACGACTAAAAAACAGGGCGATCAAACAGGGCGTGCAAACACTGCAAGACCAAATGAGCTGCCCCTTTAAGGGTTTTGTTAGACGATTAAAAATCGAAGAATTTGAGTTAGATCACCTGGGTTTGAATAGAGCCGAGCAAGGTGTACTGATTCACAAAATCCTAGAAACAATTTTTACGGAAATTTCGACCGCAAAAGCAGTTAAAGAGCTTTCCGATAAGTCAATTAACCAACTTATCGAGGCTCACACGTTGAGTGCTATCGGCACTACCGATCAAAACTATCAGGCGATAGAAAAGGATCGTATTATTCGTGTCATTAAACAGTATTTGGCACTCGAAGAAAAAAGAACAGATTTCACAGTTGTCGCCACAGAATCGGTTGTTGAGGTTTGTATTGAGGGCTTGAGCTTCGCCACCAAACTCGATCGAATGGATCAATTAGACAACGGCGATAAGCTTATTATCGACTACAAAACCGGCCAGAGCGCACTCAGTCAAATCACAGGAGAGGTGATTGAACAAGCGCAACTACCAATATACGCGATTAGTAATGAAGTCGATGGCATTGCTTTTGCGCAAATCAATGCCAGTGAGTGTGTATTTAAAGCCGTTGCCAAAGATAGAGAAATACTGCCTAGTAGTAAACAAGCACAAACAAAAATGCCGGACTGGGATGCGCAATTAAATACTTGGCGCGAAACACTAAGCAAGGCAAGTCTGAACTTCCAACAAGGTATGGCAGATGTGTTGCCTGAAAAAAATGCTTGTAATTATTGCGACTACGATTTACTGTGTCGAGTCGAGAAAACACTGGATCACACCTAGGCGCTCGCGAGCCAATTCTTTAACTATTTGTGCTTTGTTGAGTTTCGACACATCGATTTGTTTTAACGCGCCAACCAATTGCTCGATTGGATAAGTATTAATTCCCAAACAATCAAACACTTCTAATAATTGCTCAAAGCGCTGCTGTCGACGCAGTGCATCTGTACCAAGAATAAAGTTTAAGATGGCATCAGCAGACTGATTAAATAAGACTTTTGCCACTGGATACCACTCGGCGCTAAGTTCTGCTAATTGTTGATATTCCTTAGGGCACTTCAGTTGAGAGCACAGACTTTGAACGGCACTAAGATCCTGTTGATAGAGCCAAAGTGCAAAACGCACAGCCTCATTGGTATCCTCTATATCAGCAATATGCAAAATACCACCTTTTGTCGCATCAAGCATAGGGAAAAGCTTTTGAAAAGCACCACATTCCAACAAAACATCAAAAAATACAGCAGGTTTATTATAAGATAAGGATAACGATAATTCCTTAAAAACACGCTCCGGAACAAGCGCATCAACCTCGCCAGAGCTGACCATTTCACCCATTAATTGCTTGGTTTCCTCAGCAATCGAAAAACCAAATGGATAAAAGCGTGAAGTAAAGCGCGCAACCCTTAACACTCTTACTGGGTCTTCTTTAAAAGCCTCAGAAACATGCCTGAGTGTTTTTGATTGAATATCGCCAGCACCACCGTAGGGGTCTATTAAGTCACCATCCGCACTTCTGGCAATAGCGTTTACAGTCAAATCCCGTCGTGATAAGTCCTCTTCCAGGCTAACAGAAACATCCGTATCAAATTCAAAACCAGTATAGCCAGCACCCACTTTGCGTTCAGTGCGAGCCAGCGCGTACTCCTCGTGAGTCTTAGGATGGAGAAAAACAGGAAACTCTTTTCCAACTTGACGATAACCCAAAGACAGCATCTCGTCAGGAGATGAGCCCACAACCACATAATCATTTTCTGTGTTTGTATCGGCAATATCCAATAACGCATCTCGAACCGCGCCGCCCACCAGATATATTTCCATGATTATTTGTTGAAAATGTGAAGAGGTCTCTTATAATACACGAATGGATAGTAAGAATAAATTAACCCCTGAGGCCTTTCACGTCACCCAAGAATGTGGCACAGAGCCGCCATTCACTGGCAAATATAACAGCCACTATGAAACAGGTGATTATCACTGTATTTGTTGTGACGCTGTACTGTTTGAGTCTGATACAAAATTTGATTCTGGTAGTGGCTGGCCAAGCTTCTATGAGCTTGCCAATAACAACTGCATTAGACAAATTGAAGACGGTTCTCTGGGTTATGTTAGAATCGAAGTTCGCTGCGCTGAGTGTGACGCACACCTGGGTCATGTCTTTCCTGACGGGCCGGCGCCCACTGGTAAGCGCTATTGCATTAATTCTGCCGCACTTAATTTTTCCAAGAAAAAATGAAACCAATTGCAATCGCCCTCACTGGCGCATCCGGCATGCCTTACACGCTAGCCCTTATTCGTCAGTTAATTCGCACAGAAGATGTCATTTACATCATGATTTCTCAAGCTGCTAGCACTGTCATCAGTATGGAGACTGATTTACGTCTTGGTAGTGGCAGCGCTGAAATTGAGCAAAATCTATGTGATTATTTTGGTGCAAAAGACGGTCAATTCCAAGTCTTTTCAAAAAACCAGTGGACAGCCCCAGTGGCTTCCGGCTCCAACCCGCCTCGAGCAATGGTGGTTTGCCCTTGCACGATGAGCACTCTTGCAGCAATTGCTCACGGCCATGCCGACAACCTCATGCACCGCGCAGCAGATGTGGTGATTAAAGAGGGTAAAAAACTGATATTAGTACCAAGAGAAACGCCTTACTCAGCCATCCACTTAGAGAACATGCTCAAACTCGCACGCCTAGGCGTATCGATTATTGACGCCAACCCTGCTTTTTATCAAAAACCTGAATCGATTGACGACTTGGTTAATTTTGTCATTGCACGAATCCTTGATCATCTTGATGTCGAACATCAACTATTACCACCTTGGCAGGCTGATTAATCGATTGGTGTAATAGTTAATTTAGTGCCTATATATCTACCTTTCGGTAGTGTCTTGATTGGTAGTGCAGACAATAGGCCAACAATTCGTTTATCCTTAGATTTAAGTTCACTTGCAGTTGTTAATTTCCACTCTTCTGAGACTTCCTCTGCTCTACCAGAATAGGACTGCGCTCCCAATAAAGAGGTTAATGACCAATAAAAATATTCGGTTGCCATGCAGCTGTAATCACAAGTTTTATCGTCGTACGTATACCAAGCATTTGCCGGATAACGATCTGGAATGGCAACAAAATGCCCGCCTCTTGCAACATCCATAGCGTTTGTTAAATCACTTCCCGGGCTCTCAGCAAATTGTTGCGGATAAACACTGGCATAGCCTACATGAGTGATCAAATGCAGTACTTCTTCAAGGGTTGCATCAAAGCCATACTCAAAACTTGATCCTTTGGGGTGAGTTTCCCCAGAAAATAAATTCTGGCCAAATTCCTCAGCCCTGTCAAACACTTCATTCGGCCATGGTGCAATTAATTGCTCAAACTCTCCGCCGGACATAAATATAAACGCGTGGCGATTAACCATAGCCTCAATAATATTAAGGTCGTCCACCCTGCCGTCTTGATTGTTATCAAGGTACTCAGCCATAACGCCAGCCGCATGTAATAACTTTGCATCGGAGACCGAATCAGTTGCAATGACAGGAACACCAAAGACATCAACTTGCTTGGTGTACGAGCCCCAAGCAAACACCACAGAGGGAAACAGCAGTAAAAAGAGACAATATTTAATCATATGGCTACGTTAAAACAAAATAACTGCCAGGCCTAGAAATGCAAGAAAGACAGCAAAGCCTTTCTTTAACTTTTTACTGTCAACAAGATGAGTTACTTTCGCCCCCAAAGGAGCAAACAACACACTTGCAGCGACAATACTGAAAAGAGCAGTTAAGTTGACAAATCCAAACCCGCCTTTTGCAGCCTCAACATCAGCGCCCGCAACAATAAAACCAACACTTCCAGCGATGGCAATCGGCATGCCGACTGCGGCAGATGTAGCGATAGAATTCTTAATGGCTAGATTGTTATAAGCCAAAAACGGCGTTGTCATGGTGCCACCGCCGATGCCAACGATTGCCGAGACTAGGCCGATGATATAGCCAACCACACCCCAAACCCAGCGAGCTAAATTGTCGGCATGTCCCGATGCGCTGACGCCAAACCACATAATCAAGGCAATACTAATTTCAAAACAAGCAAAAAATATGCGCATAAAGTCAAAGCTCATCTGTTTTGCAGCAAATGCGCCGCAATAGGCACCGAGCAAAATAGTCGGCGTCAATTTAATAAAATATCGCCAAATAATTGCACCATGCCGGTGATGTGCATAGACACTGGAAATCGAAGTGAAGACAATTGCTGCAAGGGCGGTGCCGACAGCTGTGTGCATTAAAACCGATTGATCGGTAGTCGGAGACAAAAGGTAGAGTAAGGCCGGCACCATTATCAAGCCCCCGCCAATACCCAACAAGCCTGCAACAAAACCCGCAAAAGCACCCAGTAACAATAAAGGAATAATTTCAGCCATTAGTCAGTCCAGTTAACAATGCTGTCATTATATAACCAGACACTGTTTAGGCGGCGGGCTTGTTTTTCGACGCAAACTCGAAAGCCTGGTCGATTGCATCGGCAGGCCACCCCATCAGAGTCAAGGCCCCGCTAATCTGCGCAGCCGTCTTCCCCTCCTTCTTGGCGTTATGAATATAAAAGGAAATTTTGACCAATTTTTCTTTTTTTACTTGCCTTGGTTTTAGGTCATAACCATCAGCATTAAACGGGTGTGCCAACTGTGAAAAGAACGTTCTTGGCAGTCTTTTCGTTGTGCCGTAATGTGCAGGCCAATGACCTTCCGGGAAATGATAAGAGCCAAACATCCGGTCAAATATAGTCGTGTGTGCGCCAAAATTAGTATCTAGCGCCGGCCTCTCAGAGCTATGATGCCAGTGATGGAATTGTGGTGTTACTAAAATATATTTGATTGGGCCCCAAGGGATGCCCAAGTTACAGTGATTGGTAATGGATTGAATGGCGGCAAAAATAATATAAGCATCCAATACCGCCTTCTCCACCCCTATCAAATGAAGGCCGATCACTACCGCTACTCGTTCAATTATTGAGTGAACAATGTGCGCTCTAGAGCCTGCTAGCCAATCCATTGTCTCTACAGAGTGGTGCACCGCATGAAATGGCCACAGTATCTTTACTTTGTGAAAAACCCGGTGCTGCCAATAGAACACAAAGTCAGCAATAAGAACAGCGATAATGAATTGAACGAAAAATGGCAGAGATTGAATGTATTCTTGTAATGGCAAACTCATTGCCCATTGAAGGCGATGAATCGCATAATTACCGAGAAGTATAAAGGTTGTAATTAGTAAGTGATTAATAGCGAAATACACCAAATCCAGCTTCCACTCCTTACGCAAGATTACCTGGTCACGATATTTAGGAAATATCTTTTCAAGCGACGTAAAAAACACAACATGACCCAATAAACTAAGCGCCAACCAGTCAACGCCTATCGCTAAATTTTTTGGCTCAACTGGACTCACTTCAATGGTGTAACCACCCAGCGCAAAAGCGAGTATAGTTGTGGAGAGACCTATTAAAGCAAGTTTTTTACTGCCATTAGAAACAAATGCCACCACCCCAAAAAAAAGTGCCGACCACATGCCGTATTTCAGAATAATTTGCAGCTGCTCTCCGTCATAAACAGCACGCATATCGGTGGTGGTTAGGTAGGATGGATACAAGTACGCAAACACTGAAATGAGACTCAAACACCCTAGTAGTACAGAGGCGTAAGCGCTGATTTTTCCTGTACCGTAAACAAACTCACGATCCGGCTGTTGAGCGACCTCTCTTTCTTGGTAGTCGTACTTCATTAGCTGTGCATACTCACTCAAATGATTAAATGCCATCATACCACGCCCGTATTACCCCCTTAGAGGGAATCCAATTTAGTCCATGCCCAAATGCACTTTCCTTGTAGTAGAAAAATTTCAAACAAAATCCATTGAAACTCATTAATATAGTCAGCATGCTACAAAGTAAAGCTTGGAATATATTTACCTGGATATTTATCGCCTTAACGGTGATAAATGTTGTTGCTCACAATGCCTTTATTGAGCCAAATGTTTTCACCGCTCAGAATTACATTTTTCATGTAATTACTAAACCCTTAATTATGATTTCGGCTCTGTGCTTTTTAACGAAGTATTTGAGTCATAAAGAATATCAAAACTGGATACTAGTCGCATTTATGTACTCACTACTTGGCGATATATTAGTAATGGGACAAGACATCAATGACATCTTTTTTATTGGAGGAATGGTTGCATTCTTTGTAGCACAAGCAAGCTATATAATATATTTTCAAAGGTCAGCCGGTGCATGGCTTGGCAGAAACATAGCAATACAATCTTTGCAGGCAGGAATGATCATTTACGCCGCTGGCTTGTATCTATTCATGCTGCCTAATCTGGGTACGCTTTGGGTGCCAGTGTTGTTATACCAAGCAATCTTGGCAATATTTGGCGTGGTAGCTCTAGGGAGATTTGGTCGCGTTAATTTTGATGCCTTTACTTATACTGTTGTCGGCGCCTTTAGCTTGATCTTATGCAATAGCTTTTTTGCTTACAATAAATTCATTGACGAAATATCTTTTGCAAGCGCCATGATCACGCTCTCATATTGCCTTGGTCAATACATGATTTTAAAAGGATTTGTCGCATTAAGGGCGCCACAATCATCTGGCGTATAATTCAACCTCCCTCTTGCAGCCTATTTTTCAGGCAAGAAGATCGACATTACCAGCCACTCAATGATTAGCGCCGGCTTGTCTTCGCCTTTTATCTCCATGGTAACGTCTAGCTTCAGAACAAATTGACCAGGATTTTTTTCATAAACCTCCACAACCTCGTAAAGAGCTCGCACTTGGCTTCCAACCTTAACTGGCGAGATAAACCTAACTTTATCATAACCATAATTCAACATTACATCGGCGCCCTTGACTCCCACTAGGCTCTCACCAATAAGATGGGGAAGTAATGATACAACCAATAATCCATGAGCCACTGTACCACCAAAGATTGAGTTCATAGCTTTTTCAGGGTCCACGTGAATAAATTGCTGATCAAGTGTGGCACCTGCAAAAGTGTCAATACGATCCTGATCGATCACAAACCACGGGGCAGAATTGGCCCGAAACCCTACTATAGTGCTTATATTATCCTTATTCACGATTTTCATCATTCAAATCTCGTCCGTCACCGCTCTGTTAACTTTTGAAGAGTTATTTGTTGCCAAGTAAGCGCCAGCACCTATAATTAAGCAAGCTCCAATAATCGAATTCATGGCGAGTTTCTCGTTAAAAAAGAACCAGCCCAAAAAGATGGCTGCTGGTGTTTGAATATAGAGCATAACACTCACCTGGCCAACATTAGGTCGGGCCTGTTGTAGGGCATAAGCGAGCATTGCTAATCCGACACATGCAGAGAGAGATGTCAGCTGTATCCAGAAAAGCGTTTTTAGATCTGGCACGTCTCTTTCGAACAATAACCACAAAATACCCCCGACAAATGCCAATAAACCCGTCCCCCAAAATGTAAATCCCAGTGGTGTAACTCGATGAGCATTGCCTGCAACAAATGTGTGGGAACCGCCCTGAATAATGGCCGTAATCAGTGCAAGAAATAAAAAAGAACTGGCAGAGTCAAATCTTGGGTCAATGATTAGCCATAAACCCAATACACATAATAAGATTACAATATATATTTGCTTATTTAGAGCTTCTTTAAAAAAAATAACTGAAAAAATTAACGTAAAAACGGGTGCGAGCTGAGTAATCATAATGTGTTGCGAAAATGGATTGTGTAGCAAGCTATTAAACAAAAAATAGCCAGCCATAACCAAAAACAAGCCACGAATGAACAAAGTTTTAGGATATTTCGGGTACAAATGATGTCGAACCCCGCCCACATTCCTTGACAAGATCAGCAAAAAAATTGCGCCAGATGGCCAAGCAAAAAAGAATAACGTAGCCATACTGGTGCCGGTGGCAGTTATATTTTTGATAATAAAATCTGCCAAAACCAGAAAAATTGCGCCGGCCGTAGCCCAAATAAATGCTTTAACCGGCGTTTTAGATGTATGTATCACTCAACTTAGCCTAATAATTACGGAGTTCACGACGCAAGATTTTGCCTACCGTAGATTTGGGTAACTCATCAATAAATTCCACATATTTTGGCACTTTATAAGCCGCTAAATTATCACGGCAATAATTTTGCACTTCTGAACCAGAAAGGCCATCACGTGAGCGAACAGCAAACGCTTTCACTGACTCGCCGGTTTTGTCATCAGGCACGCCAATTACTGCAACCTCTACAATATCGGTCATTTCTGCAATAACATTCTCAATCTCAGTTGGGTAAACGTTAAAACCGGAAACAAGCACCATGTCTTTAATTCGATCAACAATTTTATAGTAACCCTCTTCTGTCAATATTGCTACGTCGCCTGTTTTAAAGAAGCCGTCTTTGGTCATCACTTCGGCATTAGCCTCTGGGTTACGCCAATACCCCTTCATTACTTGCGGACCTCGCGCCCAAAGCTCTCCTGGCTCACCATCTACCACCTCATTTCCCTCGCCATCTCGTAAGGTAATCTCGGTTGATGGCATTGGAAGTCCGACTGTTTCAGTAAAATGCCGAATTTCTAGCGGATTAAGGGTCAAAATTGGTGATGTCTCACTAAGCCCATAACCCTCTTTAATGTGCTGCCCTGTAAACTCCAACCATTGATCTGACACAACTCGCTGAATGGCTGCACCACCACCCCAAGCGGCCTTAAGGTTATCAAAATCAAGATCGGCAAAACCCGGTGTATGCAAAAGGCCGTTATAGAGCGTGTTAACGCCTGAGATTGCACTGAATTTCCATTTATCGAGCTCAGCAACAAAGCCGGGCATGTCCCTCGGATTAGCGATCAAAACATTCAGTGCGCCATATTTAAAGTACGATAAGAAATTCACCATTAAGGCAAAGATGTGATAAAGCGGCAACGCAGTAATTACAACCTCTTCACCATCAAGGGTTATTTCACCAGCAACAGCGTCATACATCATAATATTCGCCACTAAATTACCGTGTGTTAATGCTGCACCTTTTGATAAGCCGGTTGTCCCGCCTGTATATTGAAGAAATATTAAATCGGACAGCTCGAGACTAGGCCTAGTAAAACTTAAATCTTTGCCGCGCTCCAGAACATTATTGAGCGTTATGGTGTCTCTATATTTTTCATTCACCTCTGGTGAGGGCAGCCTTCCATTTGTGGCATCACCTAAATTAACTATAACAATATTTTTTATTGAGGTCTGATCAACCATCTCAGCCAATACGTCTGTGACCCCGCCATAAATAATAATGGTGTCGGTGTCCGCATCATTAAGCTGATGAGTGAGTTCTCTGGCTGTATAAAGTGGGTTAACGTTAACTTGAATTAAGCCCGCCTTCAAAATGCCCAACATCGCCACAGGAAAGGCCATAATATTAGGTGACATTAACGCCACACGATCACCCTTTGTTAGGCCAAGATCTGTCTGCAAGTAAGCTGCAACATAATCAGATTTTCGGTCAATTTCGGCATAACTCAGCACCTGACCAAAACTTGAAAAAGCTGGGCGATCAGAAAATTTTTCACACGACTGCCGAACCAGATCCACTATCGAACTATAAGCATTTTCATCTATGGTTTTGGCAAACGATTTTGGCGGGTTGTTTAAAAAATGATGTGGCATTGTGCTCATTAACTCTCTCTCCAGTTATTAGGATTATTGTTTGGTTATTTTGAACGGACGTAATTGTCGACGACTAACAAGCTCTAACTGATCACCAAAATGCTTGCTGTCCGGATGGCTTGATTGACCGTACGAAACGAACGAGCCACCTTCGGCGCCTTCTGGTGTGAACTGAGCCACCATTACAAAGGTTTCACCGCCTTCATTCTCAATACGATTGGCAGGCAATGCACCACCCTTAATAAATGGTCTTAGTGCTGGCTTAAGCGGGATAGCAGAGATGATTCCCATTGGGTCACCCGGCCCACCTACCGCAGGAAAGCTGTACTTTCCATGACTTATTGTTAAAACATCACCCCAAGCCACATCAAGCGCATGACCTTCCTCTGTGAGAATTTCGGCTGCTTTTTCAAGTATTGACAGGGCATGCGTCATATTGGCAATTTTTCCTGGTTTTAGAAGCGAGTCCATATAACGCTCCGGATCGGCTGCAAGAACTTGGTCGTAGCTATCAGAGAATAATGGCGAAGCATTAGTATCAACAATGCCTAAATTTAACAGCCAATGCAGAAATAAGTAAGCACCCTTGCTGCTAGGGTTGGTATGAAAATCCCATGACGCCAAAACTTTTTTGCAAGCCTGTAACGCCTGAGAGTGGCCTTCAGTAATAGCATTGCACAACTGCGGCACTACTCTAAGTGCCAACTCTACTCGAGTAGAGAGCTTAGCCTTTGTAAACGAATCCAAATCAAATTGCTCTTGCTCTGCGAGTATGCGGGAAAAGCTTTGGCAACGAATATTACTAAATACCGGACAAAGCCAATCAGGATGATCTGCAGGGTCAAACGGCGAAGGCAGTGTTGCAAAATGCGGCGAATCGTTACAATTTTGCAGCCAACCAGAATCAGGATCTTCGCATTTGAGCAACTGCTCGTAGCTGACTTGGCCTTTAGCAATATTAGCCGACAAGTGACCATCCAAAACATGCCACCAGTCCTCCCAAGAGCCTTTCTCTCTTTGAGGGGCGAGCGAATGCCAACTGAAGTGAATATGGCTGCTCTGATCTTGCGAGTCCCTACCAGCGTAAATCGTATTAAACAATGGCAATTGGTGTTGCTTCAATGCGGTTTGAAAGCCGCTCAAACTTTGAGCTCGCATCATGTCTAACAGCTGCCGCAAAAGACAAACATTACCTCTACCTCCAACATTGATTAGCAATAATTTTTCATCTCTAGTAGCAATTGCGTGAGCGTTATGGGCGCTTGAATAAACAACCATATGCTGATGAATCTCTTGCTCTCCATTGTCTGTACGCACTTTAACCGCCTCTCCACTCAAGCTAAGAGTTTGCTTGGTATTATCAAGTTCAAATTGCCCATTATCAGCACTCAATTCGTAAAAAGTAATGCCATTTTGAGTATTTACAGTGCCACCGTAACCAAGATGTGCATTACAGCCCATAATTGGCATGGGCCAACCTAGCATAGCAGCGCCTTGAAAACAAAAGCCACTACCGTCTGTAAGCTCAAGACGAGCTTCAGTAAATGTATTCAAATCCACATCCCACTGTGTATGTGGATTAATCACCAACATGGGGTGACCCTCTTTGCTTTTACTTGGCCCAATAGCGCAATTATTTGATCCTGCATTGGCAAAATCTTGCCAACTTGGCAATGAAATGTCTTTGCCTTGCATCCAAGTGGCTATTGTCGGTAAACGAAGCATCATTTGAAAGCCAATTAAAATATTCAGAGTATGGCCGAGAACTGCTTTGGGTGTTATTTTTACATCCCTCAATCGAGAATCAAAACGCTCCGGATATTCCTCGCGACACTCGTTTACGCCTGTAGCAAAGGCTGTAATACAAGCCTTAACCTCATCATCTTGATTCGACCAAGCCTCATCTGCTAACTGCGGTATTTGCAGGCTGCGAACCAGTACATCGGATTGCAAAAAATCGACGCCGTCTGGTTGTTTGGTCAGGTTGCTTGCGCCAAAGTCGGAATGAGCGCCAACGTACTCAGCACTTCGTCCCTGACCCCTTAAGTAGGCCAACAACAATAAGTTCGGATTTAAAAATGTCTGCGCAAACCCCCACCCTTGGCATAAACCCGACATTGTAGTCGAACTAATGATTGGCATACCCCACTCATCCCATTGCAGTTGATAAGATCGGGTTTTACGTGGGTTGCATTCTGACATTATTTACCCCTTTCTAGTTTTCAAAATTTGCATAATCTGGCACAGGACTCACCTGCAAAACACCCATTGCTGCCCTATACAGCATATTTACCATTGCCACTTCGTCAATATTTTGAAGACTAACCTTATGTGATGCTCTATTAGCCAACCAACCAGAAATCAATTGCGTGGCCTGTCGAAATGCTTGTTCGTGATTTGGCGCCTTAACTTCATTTTTAAACGGCTTGCCAGATTCAATAACCGCTTTTGATAATTCTTGAGATAAGCTCTGTAGTCGATTCCATACTTGTGGGTTAGCAATGGAAACTTCATTAATGGCACGATAAAAGCCCTGATTCATTTCAACTACTGCCACATTACGATAGACGACTCGATAAATTAATTCTCCAAGGGTGCCTGGCAGCTCTTCATGAAGTTGTTCAATAGCTTCACGACATTTCTCCATATACTGATCCAGCATGTAATCAAACAAAGCCTCTTTATTCTGAAAGCGAAAGTAAAAACCTCCAGTAGAAGATCCTGAGAGCTTAACAATATCACTCACTCTGGCGCCTGCATAGCCCTTTTCAGAAAAAATAATAAGTGCCGCTTCGATTATTTTTCGCTCAGCCTCATAACCTCGTTGTTGTTTTGGTGTCTTTCGTTTTTCTGACATGAAATATTTTTTATAATAGAACTAGACTTTTAGTTCTAGTTAGTTTAGACTAAAAAATAAGACACATATCAAGAAAATAAAAAGTAATTACAAAAAAATAGGGCGCGCTCGCCGATTGCCAACCAATAAAGGCTTTAACTATGACTGAAAATCTATGGAAATTATCGGCAACTGAAACTGCTCGTCAAATCAAGGATGGCAGTATTAGTTGCGAAGCTGTTATGGCTTCACATCTAAATCGCCTTGACCAAACAAAAGTATTAAATGCTGTTACCACTCGGTTCGATGATGATGCATTAAAAGCCGCACGAAATGCCGACAAAACACTCGCGCAAGGTAAAGATGTTGGCCCAATGCATGGCGTGCCAATTACTATTAAAGAGAATACTGACCAAGCAGGGCATGTAACTAGTCACGGTATCTTAGATTTTAAAGATCACTTCTCTAAAGAAAATTCTCCTTTAGTCAAGAATCTCATAGAAGCTGGCGCAATTCCATTGGGAAGAACAAACTCACCCGAGCTTGCTTGGCGCTTTCACACCGAAAACGAACTATTTGGCGCCACACTTAACCCTTGGAATAAAGAACTCACACCTGGCGGATCCAGTGGCGGTGCAGCAAGTTCTGTTGCGGTCGGTGTTGGCTGTATTGCGCAAGGAAATGATCTGGGTGGCTCAATACGAGGACCTGCCTATTGTTGTGGCGTTACTGGAATTCGCCCTACACAAGGGCGTATTCCATTCTATAACGATACCAGTATGACCGAACGCCCAATCACGGTACAACTTGCGTCTGTTCAAGGACCTATAGCCCGAAATGTCGCCGATGCTAAATTAGCGTATGAAGTAATGCAAGGCATCTCGAGTCTCGACACATGGTCACTACCCAATTTTGCTATAGAGCGTTCTGGCATAACAAAAATAGCGCTTGTTAAAGATCCGATATGTTTAGGAGTGCACCCCGCAATAAATGCTGCGCTTGATAATGCTGCAAGCGCCTATAAACAGGCAGGCTACATAGTGGAAATTGCCACCCCACCCAGCCTTAAAGAAATCAACGAAACTTATATGCGACTGATGTTTACTGAAATGAGTCTAGCAAAAGACACTATTATTAACAAATATGGTTCTGGACAAATTAAAAGAGTACTAGGGCACTACTTACAAATTGGCAAGCCTTTAGACCTTGCTGGTTATGCAAGAGCGCTATCAAGGCGCTCGCATTTCCATCGTGAATGGGACCAATTCCAACTAGAGTACCCGGTTATTCTAGCGCCAGTACTCACCACCCCTCCCTTTAGGGCAGGCCAAGACATGGAGTCTGTTGAAGCAGTAGAGAGCATTATTGATTCTGCCTGCTGTATGGCAGCAATGAATTTCTTAGATTTACCCTCTATGAGCGTACCTACCAATATTCGAGAATTAAATACTCCAATTGGAGTGCAAGTCATTGGTCCGCGATACGGAGAAGATTGTTGCTTTGAGGCCGCACAAGTATTGGAGGATGCATTTGGCTGCCCGAGTGACGAGCTGCTCAATGCATGCTAATATCTAACGAACATTAAAGAGATTTGAGCTCTCTCCTTAACACCTTGCCAACATTGGTTTTTGGTAATTCAGCAATAAACTCAACATGCTTAGGCACCTTGTAGGCAGTTAGCTTTTCACGACAATACTCAATTAACTCTTCAGCAGTCAAGCTCTGCCCTTCGTGAAGCACGGCATAGACTTTGACAGCTTCTTGAGATTTTTCATTTGCTACACCGATACAACCACACTCCATTACCGCAGGATGCTCAGCAACTACAGCTTCCACCTCATTAGGGTACACATTAAAGCCCGAAACGATAATCATATCCTTCTTACGGTCAACGAGAAAGATATAGCCCGACTCATCTATAGTCGCAATATCCCCGGTTTTAAACCAGCCATTTTCATCTACGCCAGAATCTTCAACTTTCCAGTAACCTTGCATCACCTGGGGTCCGCGAACACATAATTCTCCAACTTCATCAACACCTGAAATAACCTGGTTATCGTCATTCCTAAGTTGCACTTCAGTAAAAAGAGCGGGCCTGCCAATACTGCCAGTAAAGGCTGGGGCATCATAATCCATCGCGCTAACTAAAGGAGAGGTTTCCGTCAAACCATAAGCTTGCATCATGACTGAATTGGTTACCTTGTGCCATTTTTCAGCGGTTGATGGCAAGCTTGCCATTCCGCCCGCCACTGGGACAATGAGATTGCTAAAATCCAATTTTTTAAAATCTTCGTTGTTTAATAGCGCGTCAAAAAGAGTGTTAACAGCAGAAATCATATGAAACTTATTTTTTTTCAAAATAGAGATAAATTTTGGTAGATCTCTTGGATTGGTAATTAAAATGCTCTTTCCGCCAGAATAGAACAACAAGAAGTTATGAACAAGTAGGGCAAAAATATGATAAAGCGGTAAAGGGCAAATCGCAATTGTCTGCTCGTTGTCAGCGCCCCCGTGTAACTTAGGGTTAGTGGCATAATAAGCTTGAACGGAATTTGCCATGATATTTCTATGGGTGAGTATCGCACCTTTAGATACACCGGTTGTACCGCCTGTGTACTGCAAAAAAGCCGCCTGATCGTAAGATATTTCAATATTCGTAAAGCTCTCTTTTGCGTTTGCACGCATAATCTTACTAAAAGATAAGGCGCTTTGAATCGAAAATTTTGGGACCAATTTTTTAATTTTTCTTACGACAAGGTTAATAATCTTACCTTTAAAGCCAAGCAAGTCACCTACAGTAGTAAGCACAACTTTATCAACACTTGCCAGATTAGCACCACCAACTACGGCGCCCGCGCCTTCCCAACAAAAGAGAATTTTGGCTTCTGAATCTTTTAAGACGTGCTCTAATTCACGCTTAGTATAAAGAGGGTTGATATTAACAACGGTCATTCCCGCCTTCAAAGCGCCATAAACAACCACTGGGTAAGCCATCATATTCGGCATCATTATTGCCACTTTAGCACCTACATTTGCATTTTTAGAAAACCACGAAGCCAAGGCATTAACATGATCAGAGGTCTGAGCATAACTCATACCTACATCAAAATTTTCAAATGCTATTCGGTCTTTATGGCACTGACAAGCGTTATCGAAAAAATCGGCTAAATTACTATTGTTTTGGAAAATTTCCGTTTCTTCAAGATTCTGTGGCACTGATTTACTCATACTTTCCCCTTATTTTGTTTAATTACGACCCTTCTTTAAGTTTATTTTCAAACAATGTTTTATAGCGATTGTACACCTCTCCATCCTCTCGGTAAGCATAACAAGAATCGACAAATTTTTCTTTGATGTAGGTTAAATTTTCGAGAGTGAGCTTGCTTTCCTCTATGCTGTCATCATGATGAATAGTTTGGAAAGAGACCGTCGCCGCATAAGCCAACATGTCGGAAATATGACGACAACCTTTTCCACCGCCCAACACCTTAAGAACTTTTTTATTAAAGCCAGGCTTGACGAACTCGCCCTTTAATTTATGACAGTTATCAACGGCTGCAGGGCAAATACTATAAGGCGACTCATTAATCGAGGCCTCTATATCAACAATTTCGTTCTTATTTGTCATTGTCAACCGAATGGCCATATCATGCAGTGCTTCGCCAGCAGCAATATAACCCCTGTCTTGATTATTAAACGTATAGGTTTTTTTGTCGGTCAATATTACTTCGATATCCCAAAGGCCATCCTCTCTCTTATAGCCATTGCCAATTAACCTTCTTCGGTGTCTCAAATCTCTCTTAGCGGGCTTACTCAACATACTTTTCTCCAAATCCTAATAAGACGAGTGTTTATACTTTCTTAAAAATTCCGGCCGCGCCCATGCCCGTACCGATACACATTGAAATCATGCCGTATTCCACGTCGTTTCTTTGCATGGCAGAAACCAAGGTTGCTGTTCTAATTGCACCGGTAGCGCCCAAAGGATGACCAAGAGCAATAGCTCCACCTTGTGGATTGACTTTTTCCTTGTCTAGATCAAGTTCGTTAATGACAGCGAGTGCCTGAGCAGCAAACGCCTCGTTAAGCTCTATCCAGCCAATATCTTCGATTGACAGCCCAGCTCTCGCTAGGGCCTTTGGAATGGCTTCCACTGGACCAATACCCATGATTTCAGCGGGAACGCCTGCAACAGCGTACGCAACAAACTCGGCCTTCGGCGTTAAATTGTATTTCTTAACAGCAGCTTCACTGGCAATCAACACCGCTGCGGCGCCATCTGACATTTGCGAACTTGTGGCTGCAGTAACTGAGCCCTCTTGCGCAAAAACTGTTCTTAGTTTACCCAATGCCTCAATACTACTACCCTCTCTAGGGCCTTCGTCTTGTGAGACAACATTTGTCTTTACACTGTACTCTTTAGTTTCTAACGAGTAGACAGACTCTGTGGTTGTGATCGGTGCAATTTCATCGGCAAACAATCCCTCTTCGTTAGCTTTCAATGCCCTCTTGTGGCTTTCTAGCGCGAAAGCGTCTTGATCTTCTCGAGATATATTGTATTTATCAGCAACTTTTTCGGCGGTCAAACCCATGCCGTAAGCAATTGCCTTATTGTCGTCTTCGAACACTTTTGGGTTGACCGAGGGCTTGAAGCCCATCATTGGCACAGTGCTCATGCTCTCTACGCCCGCAGCAATAACCATCTCTGCAGAGCCAGATTTAACCATCTCTGCAGCGTTAGCAACCGCCTGCAAACCAGAAGCACAGAAACGATTCAACGTATAAGCCGGCGTAGTATCTGGCAAGCCTGCAAGTAGTGTCGCAATTCGCGCAACATTAAGACCTTGCGGGCCCTCAGGCATAGCACAACCAACAATTACATCGTCGATATTTTGTTTAACTTCATCTCCATTACTTAGTGCCGAGAAAACACTTTGAATAGAGTGAATCAACAAATCATCGCCTCTGGTTTTAGATAAACTGCCACGCGCTTTACCAACAGGGGTTCTTTTTGCCTCAATAATATAAGCTTTTGTCATTCTAATCTCCAATTAATTGCGCAGTGGCTTACTGTTTCTCAACATAAACTCAATTCTGTCCTGAGTTTTTTCAGTGCCCAGCAGCACTAAGAAAGCATCTCTTTCAAGGTCAAGCATCATTTCTGAGTTGACCAAGGCATTTTCTTCAACCTCTGAACCGGTCATTACTTTAGCCACTTCTGTGACACATAACTTATCATGGTCGGAAATGAATCCACCACCATAAAGGTTAGCGACTTGTGCCATTGCATTAGCATAGCCAGCTTTGCCAACAACTTTAAACGGCGCATCTTGGGGCGACTTGAAGCCAGACTCCAACATCGCAACTGCCTGTTGCTTGGCAACGTAGAGAAGCTCATTTGGATGGGCAATAACTATATCATCCGCTTTCAAATAACCCATCTGCCTGGCCTCAAGCGCACTCATCGAGACTTTTGCCATGGCAATTTGTTCAAAGTACTTGGCTAGCAATGGAAAAATATCATCGCCTTCTTTATTGGTGTAAGCGCGAAGTGCCATTTCCTTAGAGCCACATCCTGCAGGCAATGCACCTATACCAACCTCCACTAAACCAATGTATGAATTCATCGACGAGACTACACGGTTACAATGAAGCAGCAATTCACAACCGCCGCCAAGTGCCAAACCATCAACTGCCGCCACAGTCAGAATCTTGCCATGCTTAAGGCGCATCATCATTTTCTGTAATACGCTAATCATACTTTTAACGGAAGTTAGTTCACCCAATTTTGGCAAATTTGGATTCATCACTTCAAAAGCTTTTTTCTTTGCTTTAGCCGTCAAACCCGGCTCTTTTTCAAGCAAGCCCAGTTTTACTGCTGAAATAACCTCATATAGATTGGCGCCCGCACAAAAATGCTCCTTCTCTTGCTTAAAGATCAGAGCATGAAAGTCATTTTCTTCCAAATAATCCAGTGCGTCGTCAATGCCAGTAATAACAGAAGCGCTTAGCACGTTCATCTTTGTTTTAAATGAAATACTAGCAATACCTTCACCAAGATCGATTAACTTAATACCTTCACTTTCAAGTAAGATATCTTGCTCATGTGCTTTTTCACCGGCAAGCACCGGTTTAAACAGTTGTCTTTCATAAACTGGGTGAGTTGATCTCGGGACATATTTGTCTAGTTTGGGATTAAAAGCCCCCTCATCGCTATAAACCACCGATCGGTTCATTGCCCATTCTGGCAAGTCCGCACTGGCGAGTGCTTTTCCCTGAGCAATATCGCTCAACAGCATGCCACGGATTGCCTCCCAGCCGACTACTTGTGCTTGTTCAAAAATACCACAGCCCCATGCGAAGCCAGATCGCAGTGCCATATCAACACAACGAACAGTGTCTGCAATATGCTCTAATTGATAGCAAGAATAGTGAAAAACATCTCTGTGAACAGACCATAAAAACTGCGCTTGCGGATCGTCACATTCCGCCAAAGTCAATAATGCTTTATCAATGCTGCCTTTTTCTTTTAAAATTTTCTTTACAACCGGACTGATTGTTTTATCAGATAAGCGATAGTCCCCAAGTCCAGTATCAAAAACGTAAATATCCTTGCCGCGTTTCTCGTAAATACCTTTTCTGGTTTTACTACCCAAAGACCCCCGCTCAATCAAGCCCTCTACCCATCCAGGTAATTTGAATAACTCTAACCAAGGGTCGTCTTTGGCATTATCAAAAATATTCTTAACCACGTTCTGCATCACATCAAGTCCAACAACATCCAGAGTTCTGAATGAAGCACTGGCTGGTCGACCGATCCTCTTACCAGTCAGTGCGTCAACAGTATCAGGTGATAGGCCGAAATCTTCAGCGTGCTTCAGAACTGCCATAAAGGAGAAAACACCAATCCTATTTGCAATAAACGCCGGATTATCGTTCGCATAAACCACCTCTTTACCCAGTGCAGAAGTAATAAATCCTTCCGCCTTCTGGAGTAACTCTTCGTCACTATAATTTGTTCTAATCAACTCCACCAAAGGTAGATATCTTGGCGGGTTAAAAAAATGCACACCAAAGATGCGACTTCTTAACGATTCTGGCGCATGTTCTGCAATGGTATTAATAGACAGGCCAGAAGTGTTGGTTACCAAAACGGCATCGTCCCTAACAAAAGGTGCAATCTTGGCAAATAACTGTTTTTTGATATCTAGATTTTCAACGATGGATTCCAAAATAAAGTCACACTCTGACAACAACTCTAACGAATCGTAAGTGGCCGTTTTGATGGAGTCAAGAATCGCTGGAATGGCCAACGGCGTTGGTTTGAGCTTTTTCATTGTTTGCAGAGAAGCATTAAGCGCCTCCTGTGACATATCAAACATTGTCACTTCAATACCAAGATTGGCAAAATGTGCGGCAATTTGCCCACCCATCGTGCCCGAACCGAGTACCGCTACTTTAGTAAAAGCTTTATCAAAATACTGTTTCATAATTACCTTATCTTTAAATATTATTTTTAATTTCAAAGTCATCAACTTTGAGAGACTCAAGAATTACACCATGCCACACAAGCCAATTGTCTTTTTCTTCAGAAGTTAAGAGCTTGTCGACAACCAGTTGCCCCAGCCAATCTTCAAGTGACTGGCTTGGCTGATATTTATAGCCTGCTTTCTTCACTTTCTTTTTAAGTGGTTTCAGCAATCTTGCTGCCTCATAGCCTTTAAATAGGATCTCGAATTGATGTCCAGAAACATCTTTCAAATCAGTACAAACACAAGTCGACAAATCACTGATTAACCAGTCAATATCCGCAACAGACCTCGCTGTAGAAACTATAAGCCTATCGTCTACTTTTGCCGCCGCATTCCAAAATGGGAACAGCAGTATCGCCATGGTCTTTTTTACCAGCCAATTTACTGGCAAATTATCTAAGTTTTCCCTCATTGCGGTATCAGCCTCTGCGGCCAATCGCAATAGCGATAAGCGCAAAACTTGGCTTACCTTTTTATTGTTTTTAAACCTCTCTTCATATAGCTTTAAGCAGGCACTCATTTCATACATCGATGCAATTGCATCGGCAAAACGCCCTGAAACCATCTCCTTTCGCTTTAACGAACCGGTAAGAACAAACAAAGAAATGTCACTCATCGTAGCAAACTTAGCAGACAAAACTGACAAATTACGATAGTAAGTTTTAGTGGTGGAGTCGCCATACGATTTTGCACACCGCCCACGTGTCCATGAAAATAAAACTGCTCTTGCAAAGTTATGCAAAAAAGAGCTAACATGCTTTGTTAAGGCCTTATCAAAAATAGCAACACCTTTGCCACTCTTGTCATAAAGCGCATCCAGTTCATCGAGCATGGTCGCGTGACAGCGAATAAGACCTTGACCAAACACCATAAGACTTCTGGTTAGAATATTAGCACCTTCAACAGTAATAGCAACAGGTGCCGAAGCATAAACATTGGCAACATAGTTTCTAGACCCCTGCATCACCGCTCGACCGCCATGAACATCCATCGCGTCGATGGCTGATTGCTGCATCAGTGAAGTATTACGATACTTAACAATTGCCGAGATAATTGACGGCCTGTAACCTGCGTCAAGCGCCCAAGTGGAGAGATTAATATTGGCAGTCGCCCGATAAGCGTTGATTGCAAGCGTAGCTAGTTTTTCCTGAATGCCCTCTAAATTGGCAATCGGTAAACCAAATTGTTCTCTTGTTTGTGTATAAGCACTGGTGGTAAGCAACATCGCTTGAGTCGCTGCCGCGCCGGAGACCGGCAAAGAAATACCACGACCAACACTCAAACACTCCATTAACATCCTCCAGCCGTGGCCAATCATTTGATCGCCACCGATAAGCCAATCCATTGGAATAAATACATCTTTACCAAATATTGGGCCGTTTTGAAACGGCTCGCCAATAGGTTTGTGTCTAGTGCCAATACTAACACCTTCAGTATCTCGTGGAATCAGTGCGCAAGTAATACCAAGATCTGTTTGTCCAGCAAGTGGGTGATCTTTAGCCAATAAATTGTCTGGGTCATAAGCTTTAAAAGCAAGGCCAATAACGGTTGCTACAGGGGCAAGCGTAATATAACGCTTCTCCCAATTAAGCCTCATTCCCAAAACTTCCTTTCCTTCAAATTCACCATAACATACAACACCGCTATCAACTAACGAACCAGCATCCGAGCCAGCAACTGTTGAGGTTAAAGCAAAGCATGGAATTTCTTTACCTGCAGATAAGCGAGGTAGGTACCGGTCCTTTTGTGCATTCGTGCCATATTTTTGCAGCAACTCACCTGGCCCAAGTGAGTTTGGCACCATTACTGAAATACCCAAAACTCCGGCAATAGAAGAAACTTTTCCAACAATCATCGCGTGAGCATAGTGAGAGAAGCCCTTACCACCATATTTTTTAGCAATATTGATGGCCCAAAAACCATTGTCGGCAATATATTGCCAAACCTCTTTCGGTAAGTCGTTCTCCGTTGAAAGCTCGTATGAGTTAACCATAGAGCACAATGTTTTCACTTCGTTATCAACAAAGCTTTGCTCTTCTTCTGTTAGTTCGACGGCTTTAAGGTTTGATAACTCACTCCAATTAGGGTTGCCTTGAAAAAGCTCCGCATCCCACCAAACATCGCCAGCCTCTAACGCTATTCTTTCAGTTTCACCAATTGGCGGCAACGCTTTACGCATTAACCCAAACAACGGCTTGGTAAACAATATTTTTCTAATGCCAGAAAC
The DNA here is from genome assembly GCA_913020715.1 of uncultured Gammaproteobacteria bacterium. Classification (GTDB taxonomy): domain Bacteria; phylum Pseudomonadota; class Gammaproteobacteria; order PS1; family Pseudothioglobaceae; genus Pseudothioglobus. The sequence goes on along the minus strand of CAJVZH010000002.1, from coordinate 124,167 downwards.
AATAAAGATGCCAAGAAACAATTCAACACCCATCAATATCTGCAAACTTAACAGCTCTGTTTCTAAAGCAAGTGGCACAACAAAGATTGCGTTTAAAAGCCACAGATATGCCAGCTTAGCTTGCGTTTTGGCAAGTAACAATAAGGTCAACGCAAAAACAGCAAGTAACGTTAAGCATGGGTTTTGAATTAAGTAATCAAAATATTCAGTCATTACAATCTGCCCTTAAAATAAGTTAGTTGAATAAGTTCTAATAAAATTATAGTCATCCATCCCCAAACTATAATTAACATAATATTAAAAAAAGTTAACACTTTATTAATATAAAATCTAATAAAAGACTACCACTAAGACGCTCGGGTCTTAAAAAATCACGAACCTTTGAGTTGCGCCAACATCTTCTCTTGAATTAAATGAATACCTTTAAGCGGTCGCAACATAACTTTAAAATCAGTAATTTGACCCTCGTCATTCGAAGTGATAATGTCAACACCGTTAACGTACAAGCCATCCATTTCGACCTCGAATTCCAGCACTGCTTCATGTCCACTGATTATCTCGCGAGTATATTTAAAGGAATATTGACCAAATAAAAGAAATGCCGCCCCCAAATATTGTTGCACCAACGCTTTACCTACTTGAGGTGTGTGCATCACTGGTGAGTGAAATACAGCATCATCCGACAGTAACTCCCCAAGCGCCTTCATATCTGCCGTTTCGGCTACGCGGTGCCACTTTTCAATTGTATTCATTTTCATATTAAACCTCTTAAGTAAAGTTAAAGCGACGCTGCGAGTCGCGACCCCTGATTAATTGCCCTTTTTGCATCAAGCTCGGCAGCAACATCAGCACCACCAATCAAATGCGAAGAAATGCCATTATTTTCCAATTCGGCGTGCAAATCCCGCAACGGCACTTGCCCGGTACAAAGCACTATTGTATCGACCGCTAAAACATGGCTTTCGCCATCAAGTGTGTAATGAAGACCTTTATCGTCAATTTTGTTGTATTGAGCGCCCGACACCATAGCAATTTTTTTTGTTTTTAAGCTTGCGCGATGGATCCATCCGGTGGTTTTTCCAAGCCCAGCGCCCAATCGGGTTGTTTTACGCTGCAACAGGGTAATTTCTCTCACTGGTTTTAGTGTGTTAGCCTTAATACCTACAACACCACCCCTTACCTCATTTTCTGGGTCTATTCCCCATTTGCTTAAAAATGCCTTGACGTCAACGCTTGACTCATCGCCATCGTGAGATAAAAATTCACAAACATCAAAACCAATGCCGCCTGCACCGATGACCGCTACGCGCCCGCCCACTTCTTTTTTGTCTCTCAAGACGTCAAGGTAAGTAAGAACTTTTGCGTGCTCTTGCCCAGGAATTCCAGGCTCTCTTGGGAGTACGCCAGTGGCGATAACAACTTCGTCAAAATTACCGGCTTGAATGGTTTCTAGATCCACCCTCTTTCCTAGATTAACACCAACATTGAGCACCTCTAAACGTCTAGAAAAATAGCGAATAGTCTCAAAAAATTCTTCCTTGCCTGGTATTTGTTTGGCAATGTTGAATTGCCCGCCTATTTCATTCGAGGTCTCAAACAAAGTCACCTGATGACCGCATTCAGCGGCAACCGTTGCGCAAGCCAAGCCCGCTGGGCCCGCACCAATAACCGCTACACGTTTTGTTTGCATTTTTTTCTCATAAATCAAATCAAGCTCGTGACAAGCCTGTGGGTTAACCAAACAACTGCTGCGCTTACGGCTAAAAACGTGATCTAAGCAGGCTTGATTGCAGCCAATGCAAGTATTGATTTCATCACCTCTACCTTCAACCGCCTTATTTACAAACTCAGGGTCAGCCAAGAAAGGACGAGCCATTGAGATCATGTCTGCATCGCCACGCGCCAATACTGCCTCAGCCACCTCGGGCGTATTGATACGATTACTGGTAATTAACGGCACCGAAACTTCACTGCGTAACTTGGCTGTGACCCAAGTAAAACACGCTCTCGGCACCATTGTTGCAATCGTCGGAATTCTTGCCTCGTGCCAACCAATACCGGTATTAATAATACTCACGCCAGCTTCTTCAAGAGCTTTTGCTAACTGCACCACCTCTTCCCATGTACTGCCTTTTTCAAGCAAATCAAGCATCGAAAGTCGGAAAATAAGTATGAAGTCAGGGCCAACAACTGCACGCGTCTGGCGTACAATTTCCAACGCCATACGAATACGATTCTCAAACGAACCACCCCATTCATCGCTTCGTTGGTTAACATGCTCTGAAATAAACTGGTGGATGAAGTAGCCTTCCGAGCCCATGACTTCAACACCGTCGTAACCCGCTTCTTTTGCCATACTGGCACAGTGCACATAATCTTTAATGGACTTGAGTACACCACGACTTGACAGCGCCCTTGGTTTAAACGGTGTAATGGGTGATTTAATCGCCGAAGAAGAGACGACAAAAGGGTGATAGCCGTAGCGTCCTGTATGAAGGATTTGCATACAAATAAGTCCGCCTTCAGCATGCACTGCTTCAGTAATTTTTTGATGCTTTTTGGCTTCTTTTTTGGTGGACAATTTTTCAGAGAAAGGCATGGCCCATCCTGCCCTATTGGGCGCAAACCCACCAGTAACAATAAGACCAACACCGCCACGAGCTCTGGCTGCAAAATAAGCCGCCATATTCTTGAACCCGTCAGATTCCTCTTCCATGCCAGTATGCATAGATCCCATAAGAACTCGGTTCTTTAAAGTAATATTGCCCACCTTAAGGGGTTTAAGTAAATTTGGGTACAGCTTGTCACCTGCAGTGGCCATTTTATCTCCTGGTTAATTCTTGTAAACGCGTGAAAGGTATTCTCATTGTTTATGAAAAAAATTATAGCTTTTCACGGGCGGTATATAATTAACACAATATAACTAATAATTAACACTTTATTTATAGAGACCTCTAACTCATGAATGTTCACAGCACTGTTTGGCGATCAATCTCTCGCTTGCAATACCTCTACCCCGATGAGGTCAATGAAATCTGCCAAAGAATTAGCATCTCTCCAGCCATTCTGGCCAATCATAACCTGACGCTTCCACTTGATTTATTCTTGAGTTTTTTTATCGAGGCGGAAGATGTTTTTGAGAATGACTTAGTGGCTATCAATTACGCACGCATGGCGCAAATACGGCCAAATTATTCTGAGATATTAGGGATGATTTCCCTATACTCTCCCAACCTAATTGAGAGCTTTAAGCTGGTTCAATCCTACATCAATCTTGAACTAGACGGCATCAATATCAGCCTAACTCAAAAAACAAACGTCGTAGAGATACACTTTGTTGCAGACGCGCTTGTGGAGCATCCAAATTTATACGAAAACCTTTGTCTGTCTATCTTTGCTACTTTTATCCAATCGATGCACCACCCGATTAAAAAACTGACAACAAAAACAAAAACCAAGCAACAGACCAGTGTCATTCGCTCGTTATTTCATTGCCCTATTACCTTTGAAGACAATCACACGTCAATTATTCTTTCGAATAAAGCGTCTATGAAGCAGAACCCAACCGCCAATCCAAAATTGATAAGCTTACTCGAAATAATGGCAAAAGAAAAAATTGCCCAACAAACTGGCGAAGGTAATATTGTTAAAAGGCTTGAGGGCGTTTTTAATAGCTATGAAAACGAATACAGCAATATCAATATTAATGAAGTGTCCAATCTCCTAGGTCTAAGTGTTAACACTCTGCGAAGAGCGCTGACCAAACACCAAACAACTTTTCGCCAATGTCTAAACAACTTTAAGCTCAAAAAAGCAAAATCAATGCTGGCTGATAATTATTCTGCAAAAAGAGTTGCGTATTCACTGGGTTATACGGAACCATCTGCCTTTATACGCTGGTTTATTAATCAAGCCAAGCAAACGCCAAAAGCATACAAACAGGAAGTCGCGCGAAAAATACGCTAAACGTCATAAAGTGCGTCGGTTACTGCATCGATAAGTGGCATTCGCCAATGATCGTGTAGATAACTTGGCGCTTGTTCGGTACTTGAATACCAGCCGACAACCAATTGCTTTTCGGCATCAATATAGAGTAATTGCCCATGAGCGCCACGAGCGCAAATAGCATTACCGTGAGACATGTGCCTTATCCACCACAATGACTTATACGACCAACCTTGCATTGTCGGTATTTTCGCTTGAGCAAACTTATCCACATCGCCACCGGCAAATAACTTATCACTAATTGATGGATTTAGTCGGCCGTCACCGCCTGTTCTAATCCACTCTCCAAATCGAAGAAAACTTCGCAAGGTAAGTGTCATCGTTGTTTCGGAGCCTGAAGGATCTACCATGTACAGGCCGTCGCTCTCAACACCGAGATGTTGCCACACTTGCTCGCTTAATAAATCATTTAAGTGCTGATTACTCACTCTGCGCAAAATCCAACTGGCAACATTGATATTTGGCTCTCGATAAGCAAATACCCGGCCATGCTTGCCTTGTTTTTTGACTGTGGGAAGGTAATCGGTCAAACACTCTGCTTGGTCTTGGACTTGTGGCAACATTCCACCACAGCGAAGATACCGCCAAACCTCTGAGTCTGGGTTGAGATAATTTTCATCAAAATCCATACCAACTTGCATGTCCAGTACATCTCTTAGAGTGGCATTAGCCCAAGCCGATTCTCTCAACTCAGGCAAAATTTCTGCCACCAAAATTGCATCGTCAAGTTCAGCATTGGCGATCATTATTTCCAACAACAAGCCAACTATGGATTTAGCACAAGACATAATCAGATGACTCTGACGTGGGGAAGCATAATCATGATAACTCTCATAAACCAAATCGCCTGCATGCATAATAGCCAGAGCATCCGTTTCTGTTGCTCGCAACACTTCGTGCCATGGGAATTGTTCATCAGTCTCGCTGATAATGTTTAATTCTTCCAAAGCCACATGGCGTTCAATTGTTGGCCTGGCAGCGCTTGCACCCCGCCAAACAGTCTTGGTTGGGACCAATTGTTGAATGTTGTTAACACTCCATTTAAGTTGCGGCCAAGAATAAAAACTTCCATCTGAAAATTGAATAATGGCTTCTTTCTTAGGCGGAAAACCCTGCATCCAATTACGTTTAGATTTACTCATCCTTAACATGCAAAATACCGCAAGCAACCTGGACAAGCAATGCGACTAGCTCCTCATCGCCAAAAGGAAGGTGATGAGTAGGTCGTAAGCTTTGAGACGTTAGCACCATGGCCATCATTTGAATTGTATTCTCTAATGCTCTAATAGGCTTGTTATGTCCAATTTGATCGGGATAAATGGTCACAACAGAGGACATTTTTTCAATATATCTATCTGTCAACCCCAAAGTGGCCGCTCTAAGGTCTGGACGATCAAACATCATTTCTTCAGCAGCAAGTCGCGCTCCTACATGACTTTTTAATTGCCCCACAGCCAACATGCCGATTTGATGTAGCGCCTGACTTACATGTGGGGCAGTTTTTCTTGAATAAGTAAACTTATCAACAGCAGAGTAAGTGTCGTCTACATAATGTTGGAACAGCACCTCAAAAATCCCAAGCTTGTCAGTGAACTGGTGATAAAAAGAACCCACTGAACAACTCGAACGCTCAATAATGTTTGCGACTGTTGTTCGTTGAAAGCCTTTTTCTGCAAACAACTCTTCGGCTGCTGATAATAATTTTCGCTGAGAATCCAAACTGCGCTTTTGTGGCGCAGAGGCTCTCTTCTTGGTGGAAGTTAAGATATTTTTTGACATTTGCTAATTACCTCGTTACAATTGCAAAACAAAATATGGGTTCTAATTCTAATTATAACAAATGAACACACAGGGATTTATAAAAATTTAACGAATGAGCATTAAAGTTATCAAACAAGGTGCTGTTTGCCACTTCATCATTGACAACCCACCGGTCAATGTATTTACGCCGATTATGCACAAGCAATTCTATGAGGCTTTGCGCGAATTCTATGCCAGCACAGAATTAAAGGTTGGTATTTTGCGCAGCACGGGCGAAAGAGCTTTTTGTGCAGGTGACGATATTAAATCCCCAAGGCCAAATTACAGCTCCGAGCAATTACTCGAGCGTCATTTCTCCAATAGTGAAGACTTAGATGAGCTGGGATACCCAGGCTATGAGCGAGAAGCGCTAAAACTTAAACGCACCAAGCCCATTATTGCCGCCATACAAAGCGCTTGTATTGGCCAGGGATTGGCATACGTATTATTAATGGCTGATTTGCGCATTGCCTCTACCGAGGCTCAATTTGGTTTTCCTGAAATTACCTTTGGCATGGGCGGTGCCGCAGGTGCACTGCAAATGGCACATCAAATCCCGCAGACTGCGGCAATGTACATGGTGCTTACAGGTGAGTTAGTCGATGCCAATTATGCCTTAACTAATCACCTTATTAATGAAATTGTTGACTCAGATCAGCTACTACAACGGGCTGAAGAACTGGCCAACCAAATTGCACGCCATCCTGCACAAGCTTTGCAAATCGAGCTGGAGGTTTTTCAAAAAACACGCAACCTCTCACGAGAGGATGCAATGAACTACGCTGAACAAGTTTATCGACTGCAACGGTTTGCTTACAGCTCCCAACCAGCATTAAGTGAAAGAGAATCAAAATAATGTCAAACCCTCTTGATAAGTTCCTTTGGCGGTGTGTAGAGCGTTATGGTGATCACAAACTGGGTCATTGGTTTCAAGAGGACACTCAACTGAGCTACAAAGAGCTGGGCGAAAAAGTACTGATAGCAAGCGCTGGACTCAACGATCTAGGTGTTGGTACAGGCACCCATGTTGCTGCAATGCTGCCGAGCTGTCCCACAAATTTAATCAGCTGGTTTGCATTGGCTCGATTAGGATCAGTACTTACGCCTGTCAATCAATCATACAAAGCAGAAGAATTAGCTTATATCCTTGAGAACAGTGAGGCCGAATATCTCATTATTGATAGCCAATATCTACCCTTACTCGATGAGATTAATCTCTCTAAATTACCACTCAAACACACCATTGTTCACGGCTCCCCAGCGCCGGATCATCATCACTGGCAGCAAATGATGGCGTTAGCCAAAGGCAAAGAAGCGCCCAGCCGTCCAATGAATGAAAAAAAATTATTTAGCATTCAATACACCTCGGGCACCACAAGTTTTCCGAAAGGCTGTATGCTGACACAACAATATTGGCTGCATTTAGGACAAGTTGGTGCCGAACTAACAAAGAACAAAATTTTAAAAAATTTATTGGTTTGGCAGCCCTTTTACTACATGGATGGCCAATGGCAATTCATCATGTCAATGGAGCTGGGTGCGACGGCTTATATTGCCAATAAAATGAGCTTGACACACTTTGGCAGTTGGCTTGAGCGTTATCAAATTCACTACACAGCTTTACCCGAGCCATTCTTATCCGGCCTTGACGAAAAGCAGAGCTACCCTTGGAAGCTTCGACTTGTTAGCACCTTCTTATATCAGAAGCACAATATAGAAAAATTACGCCGACTATTCGGCAACATTGGACGTGACGCTTTCGGCATGACAGAAGTGGGTGGTGTTACCGCCATGCCAATCAATGCCGATCTCGATCGTTATGGCGGCAGTTGTGGCAAGGTGATTAATAGCGATATTGAAATTTGCATTATGGATGAGAACATGCAACAACTAGGCGCCAACAAGCGCGGTGAGTTGTGCATAAAGCGTCCGCACATGTTATTGGGCTATTACAAGCGAGAAGATACAAATCAAGAGGCTTTTGTCGATGGCTGGTTCCGCAGTGGTGACCTTGCCCATATCGATGAAGATGGCTACCTTTATATTGCCGGCCGCTTAAAAGAAATAATTAAACGCTCAGGTGAAAATATCTCTGCTCGCGAAGTAGAATCAATACTAACGCAACACCCTGCAGTATATGAAGCAGCCGTTGTCGGTGTTCCTGACGAACTTCGTAAGGAAGAAGCGAAAGCCTTTATTATCTTAAATAACGAGCAACAAGAAACTAAAGACATAGCGCAAACAATCTTAAAACACTGCCAAGAAAAATTGGCGGATTTTAAGGTGCCTCGGTATGTGGAATTTATTCGCGAGTTACCTCGCACCCCAACGCGAAAGATAGCCAAGCACAAACTGGTCGATCACGCTATTTCTGGCAACGACCACAGCTGGGATACTCAAACGTGGCAAACTGGAGACAGCTCAATATGCAACTAGAATTAGAAAGCTAGTTCTAATGAGTGGTGAAAAAGTAATATAATAAAAAAGGAAATACAAGAAAAAAACAATAAAAACAATAAAAACAATAAAAGGAGAGTTAAAAATGAAGAAGATTACTACAATTTTTACAACTGCCTTAGTAAGTGCAGGCTTATTGGCTGCAAGTGCTGTACAGGCTGACGGAGCAGAGCACCAATGGCGCTACGCATCAGTTGCACCACCGGGAACGCCTTGGGTAAGCCACGGTCAAGCATTCCGTGATGCCTTGTTTGAAAACACAGGCGGCGCTATTGACATCACTATGTACAACGGTGGTCAATTAGGAACTGAAGTTGCCACTCTAAGAGAATTGTCAGAAGGCACGATTGATATTGGCGCATTCTCAACAGCGGGTCTTTCTGCCCTTGTGCCGGAAATGGCTTTGGCTACTGCACCGTATCTATTTGATTCTTATGCAGAAGTCGACTGTACTTACGATAACTATTTGATTGACACTTTCTCACCCTTGGTAGAAAAAGCAAATCTGAAGTTAATCCAATGGAATGAGGTTGGCTATACACACCTAATGACTCAATCAAAAGTATTGACTCCAGACGATGCACGGGCTCTTAAGATGCGTACTTCTATTTCACCAGCGGGTCGAAACTACTGGAAAGCCTTAGGTAATGATGGTATTTATATTCCATTTATGGAAATGCCGTCCGCACTACAAACCGGTTTGATTCAAGGCGCCTCTATGCAAACTATCCCGTACGTAGCTATGGGCTTTATGAAGCTTGCTCCGCATTTCACTCTAACGCGTGATTCACATGATGCGGGTGCAATTCTGATAAATCTTGACTTGTGGAATAGCTTAAGTGCAGACAACCAAGCAGCAATTATGAACTCATTGCAACCACAGCAAAACCTACGTGCTGGTGTTCGCGGCATGGCGGCTTACTTGCTAGGTCAGGCCAAAGCAGCAGGCATTCAAGTGCATAAGTTGACTGACGCACAACATGGTGCATTCAGAACTGCGGTACAAGATATGTACACTCCAATGGTTGAAGAAATGGGTGGCGACGCAGCGACTCTATGGCCAGAAGTTCTTGCGGCGCGTGATCAATGTCGTGCTTCATTAACGTTTCAATAACCACTAAATAAGAAACTCTTATGGCTGCTTTCATGCAACGCTTGTTTAACATTGAGGCGTTTGTCGCCTCAACATGCTACATTCTTGTTGCCCTAGCGATTGTTATCGATGTGGCAGCCAGAGAGTTTTTTAACGAATCTATTTTCGGCATTCAAAGAATAGCAGTGTATTTGGTTATTGCTGTCGCCTATATTGGTATGGGCTTGGCAGCTGGACAAAACAAACACCTGCGACCGAGATTTGCCGATAACTGGGCGCCTGCTTCATGGCGCCTTTTTATTGAGCGTTTTGGCGACTTATTGGCCGCCGTTTTATTTTTATTTATGGCCGTCGTGGCCTTTCAAATGCTACAAAACAACTTCAGCCACCCGAATTGGTACGCAATGCATATTAGAGCGCCAATGTGGTCAAACGAGTCTGGCTGGAAAATAGCCACCGTCGGTGTACCGGAATATACTGTTAGGTGGGTCATGGCTTACGGTTTTTTCTCTACCGCATTTCGCTACACCGTATTTTTTATACGACCCGATTTAAAGCCTGTTGAGGCCGGAGGTGCTGTATGACTTCGCTGTATCTACTGGGCTTGGTACTGCTATTATTAGTACTACGACAAAACATTATCACCATTCTTGTTGTTCTAGTCTCCACAATCATCTTGGTGTACAGCGAAGAACGCCTGTATTTCATGACCGAACACATGTGGCGAGCACTCAACAATGAAGTGCTGCTCTCAATACCTCTGTTTATCCTTTGTGGCTCGATAATGACCAATGGCGCAATGTCCTCTCGCCTCATTAACGTCATGCGTGCCGCAACTTGTGCTTGGCCAGGCGGCCTTGGTGCAGCATGTATTTTATCTTGCGCATTTTTTGCTGCAATTTCTGGCTCATCAATGGTGACGCTTTTAGCGGTTGGCACCATCCTCTACCCGGCACTTAGAAAAGAAGGCTATAGCCAACAATACTCACTCGGTGCAATTACCAGTGCCGGCACACTGGGTGTCATTATTCCGCCGTCCATCCCATTAATTATCTACGGCATCAGCACGCAAACATCGATTACCGATTTATTCTTAGCAGGCCTCATCCCAGGACTACTACTAACCGCAGCATTGCTAGGCTACTCACTGGTTAAGAATCGTAAGCTACCTAGATACCCTTTCAAGCCTAGGGAATTTTTTATAGCCTTAAAAGACGGAATTTGGTCATTATTAATGCCTGTTATTCTTTTAGGGGGTATTTACTCAGGCCACTTTACCGCAACCGAGTCGGCAGCAATCGCCCTATGCTACGCCTTAGTTATTGAGCTTTTAGTCTATAGAGAGATGAAGCTTCCACAGTTGAAAAAAATGGTGATAGAGACCAGCCAGTTGGTAGGTACTCTGGCGCCAATTATTGCTATTGCCATGTGCCTTAACGACTTGCTTGTTCTTGAGCAGGCGCCGCAATTGTTAAGCGACTGGATGAAGGCGAATATTGACTCTAAAGTATATTTCATCTTAGGTTTAAATGCCGTCTTACTTATAGTTGGCACCTTAATGGATATTAACGCCGCCATCCTAATTTTGGCGCCGATCGTTCTGCCACTTGCTCGTATTTATGGTATCGACCCAATTCATCTGGGCATCATCATGGTTATCAACCTTGAAATCGGCCTATTGACCCCACCAGTCGGATTTAATCTGGTTGTTGCAATGACCGCACTCAAAGAAAAATTCACAGATGTCGCTCGATCGGTTGTGCCCTTTGTAGGCATGATGTTGGTCGTACTGATGATTATCTCTTTTGTCCCAGAACTCTCCTTAATGTTAGCAGGGGAGCAGTTAATGCAAGATCCGACTTCAATAATGATGGACTTAGACGATTTCTTGATATGGCAGCAAGAAAATCCAGACTCACTGATAATGGAATAAGCACCCATGAGTGATTTGGAGCAATTAGATGCTTGTCAACTGGCAATCTTGCTTCGCAAAGGTGAGCTATCGACCGTCGAATTAGTTACCCAGACCATTACTCGAATTGAGGTGAACGAGCCTCAACTCAATGCGCTAACGAATCGGGGCTTCGAACAAGCTTTGGAGCGCGCTAAAGAACCCCTTCCCAAAGGTGTTTTCGGTGGTGTTCCCTGGCTTATGAAGGATCTAATAGACACCCCAGGGCAGCCTCTCTTGCCTTTCGGCAATTCACCTTCTAGGAAATTTTGACTGGAAACAGTCAAAACAAGATTAACAGATTAGGACAGTTTGGCCTTAATTAATTGAGAGACAACACCCATGTCTGCTTTGCCGTCTAGTTGACCTTTAAGCACACCCATCAGCTTACCCATGTCTTTCATCGAATCGGCGCCAGAATCGGCTATAGCTTTGTCGACAGCACTGGCAACTTCAGTGTCACTCAACTGCTCTGGCATGTAGTTGTTTATAATCGCAAGCTCAGCTTCTTCAACTTCAACAAGGTCAGTGCGACCACCCTCTTTAAACTGTGTTATTGAGTCTTTGCGTTGTTTGACCATTTTTTGAATAACGGTTAACACTTGTGCATCATCTAGCTCGATGCGATCATCAATCTCTCTTTGTTTGACCGCCCCAAGAATCATTCGAACGGCCTTGAGGGCTTGCTTGTCTTTCGCCTTCATTGCTGATTTCATATCGTCAGTAATCCGTTGTTTTAGCTCAGACATAATGTATATTATTGGTGGTTAAATTATGAATAAGCCCCGATTAAACAGGGCTTATGGAAGGGTTAGTTAACGCTGCATGAGCATTATCCGCTCCTTTGTTTAGTACATTCTTTTACGGTGTACGCGGTTCTTAGCCATTTCTTTGTGCGTTCTTTTAACTGCAGCAGCTTTCATGCGCTTGTTAACCCATGTAGGCTTTTCGTAAAATTCTTTCTTTCTAACGTCAGTGATAACACCGGCTTTGTCGCATGAGCGACGGAAGCGACGTAGTGCGATATCGAATGGTTCGTTCTCTCTTACTTTAATTGCTGGCATACGATCGTTCCTTTATGATTCTGTTGTTGCTTCAACAGAGGCCTCTTCGCCACTGTCAAAATCAACCAATTGTACTATGGCCATAGGAGCTTTATCGCCCGTACGGAAACCTGCCTTAAGGATACGGATGTAACCACCAGGACGGTCTTTATAAAATGGACCAAGCTGAGTAAATAACTTTGCAACCATGGCAGCATCACGCAATTTAGCGAATGCATTACGACGATTTGCAACACTGTCGCTCTTTGCTTTAGTGATTAATGGCTCAACCACACGACGAAGCTCTTTCGCCTTAGGCAATGTTGTTCTAATGGTTTCATGCAAGAACAGCGAGTTCGCCATGTTCTTGAACATCGCCTTACGGTGCGATGAATTACGATTTAGTTGTCTACCTGACTTTCTATGTCTCATTTCTTTATCCTATTTCTTGTGTCTTATTCACTCATAAGATCAACTGGTGGCCAGTTCTCGATTTGTGTACCGAGCTCCAATCCTTTTTCAGTTAATACTTCTTTAATTTCGTTAAGTGATTTACGACCTAAGTTTGGTGTTCTTAATAAATCTGGCTCAGATTTTTGGATCAAGTCACCGATGTAGTAAATTTGCTCAGCTTTCAAGCAGTTTGCTGAACGCACAGTTAACTCTAACTCGTCTACCGCTGATAAGTACATAGGCGGGAAGTCGTCAGAAGTAGGTTGTGGTTCTTCTTCTTCAACAGGCTCAAGCTCAACAAATGAAGATAGCTGGTCTTGCAAGATAGTCGCAGCACGTTTTACTGCTTCTTCTGCACCTACAGAACCGTTAGTCTCGATTGTGATGTTTAATCTGTCCAAGTTTACTTTTTGCTCAACTCGCGCTGATTCAACGTTAAAGCTTACACGTTTAATTGGCGAAAAACTTGCATCAAGTTGCATGCTGCCGATTGTTTCTGCCTCGATATCACGAGCAACAGCAACGTCGTAGCCCGTGCCTGTACCAATCTGCAAAGTCATTCTAATTTTTCCACCGTCATTCACCGTGGCAATCACTTTCTCAGGGTTGAAAACACTAACATCTGTAGCGTTAGATTCAATGTCAGCAACAGTCACTTCGCATGGGCCAGACTTCTCAATAACAACCGTCGCACTTTCAGTCGCGTTAAGCGATACTGCAGCCTCTTTCAGGTTAAGTAGAATATCAAGGACGTCTTCCTGCACGCCTTCGATTGAAGAGAATTCGTGCATAACGCCATCAATGGCAACTTCAGTAACGGCTGAACCCACCATAGAAGACAATAAAGTTCTCCTAAGGGCGTTGCCTAGTGTGTGTCCAAAACCACGCTCAAGCGGCTCAAGAACAACACGATATTCATTTTTGTTCAATTCAGTTGAATCGATTAATTTTGGCTTTAAAAAATCTTTTGGACTACCTTGCATACTTAATTCCTATTTAGAATACAATTCGACGATCAAATGCTCTGCAATATCAGATGAAAGATCATCACGTGCCGGAACATTCTTGAAAACACCTTTTAACGCTTTGTTGTCAACATCAACCCATTCAACGGCACCATGCTGCTCTGACAGCTCAACGGCTAGTTGGATGCGACTTTGTTTTTTGGCTTTTTCTCTAATTGAAATCTCGTCATTAGCGCTAACTTGATATGAAGGAATGTTCACTAATTTACCGTTAACCTTAATTGACTTGTGCGAAACCAATTGTCTTGCTTCGGCGCGTGTAGCAGCGAAACCCATACGGTACACAACGTTATCAAGACGACATTCAAGGAATGACAATAGGTTTTCGCCTGTTGAGCCTTTCTTTGAGCTTGCTTTTTGATAGTAAAGACGGAACTGCTTCTCAAGGATGCCGTAAATACGTCTAACTTTTTGTTTTTCACGTAATTGCAAACCATACTCAGTGCCTTTCTGACGACGTGCAGTTGCACCGTGCATGCCAGGAAGTTGTGTTAATTTACACTTTGAATCAAGCGATCTAACGCCACTCTTAAGCTCTAAGTCAACGCCTTCACGACGTGCTAGCTTACATGTAGGACCCGTATATCTTGCCATAATTTATCCTTAAACTCTACGTTTCTTAGAAGGACGACAGCCATTGTGTGGAATTGGCGTCACATCTGTAATTGATTGAATTTTCAAACCCTGTGCGTTCAAGCCACGAATCGCTGAGTCTCTACCTGGACCAGGACCTTTAACACGAACTTCAAGGTTTTTCATGCCCATTGCTTGAGCCTTCTCACCACAACTTCCAGCAGCAACTTGCGCAGCGAAAGGCGTTGATTTTCTTGAACCTCTAAAACCTGAGCCGCCTGAAGTTGCCCAACAAAGTGCATTGCCGTGACGATCAGTGATCATCACAATTGTGTTGTTAAACGTCGCGTGAATATGCGCGATACCGTCACTAACAATCTTCTTAGACTTCTTTTTTGGTGTTTGTGCCTTAGCCATAACTATCTGTCCTAATTATTTAATTAAACGACGAGGACCCTTACGAGTTCTAGCGTTGGTTTTAGTTCTTTGACCGCGTAAAGGCAGTGATTTTCTGTGGCGAATACCGCGGTAGCAACCTAAGTCTCTCAGACGCTTGATGTTCATTGCTACTTCACGACGCAAGTCACCTTCAACCTGAAATTGTGCAATCACAGCACGAATCTCTTCCAACTCACCTTCTGTCAATGCAGAAACTTTAGTAGTTGGATCCAACTTAAGTGTGTCACAAATTTGTTTTGATCTTGTTTCGCCAATACCGAAAATTGACTGAAGGCCAATTACAATATGCTTATGTGTTGGAATGTTGATTCCCGCAATACGTGCCATAAACTCTACCTATATCCCTTTAAATACAATTATTGAGTGATTCATTTCACTCAAATTATTAAACTGAAAAAAACGTGCAATTTTACGTTGTTGATCAATCGTTGTCAATGTAATTATCCTTGTCTCTGTTTGTGACGAGGCTCTTTACAAATCACACGAACAACGCCGTGACGCTTGATAATTTTACAATCTTTACACATTTTTTTAACTGATGCTCTTACTTTCATAGTGTTTCCTTACTTTAAGTTCGCTTTGCGCATAAGGCCTTCATATTGATTTGACATCATATGAGATTGCGCCTGCGCGATAAAATCCATCACCACAACAACGATGATTAAAAGACTGGTGCCGCCAAAGTAGAAAGGCACACTCCAGTACAAAATTAGAAATTCTGGCAATAAACAAACGGCGGTAATATAGACCGCACCAACCGCTGTCAGTCTTGACGTTACACTGTCAATATATTCTGCAGATTGTTGACCTGGACGAATGCCTGGAATGAAGCCGCCAGATTTGCGTAGGTTGTCAGCTGTATCTTTGGCATCAAATGTCAATGCCGTGTAGAAGAACGTAAAGAATACAATCGCAGTACCATAAAAAGCAATATACAGAGGCTGTCCTGGCGAGATAGCTGCGGTAACGTTTGCCAACCAACCCAAGCCATCAGTTTGTGAAAACCAGCTACCTAATGTTGATGGGAAAAGAATAATACTTGAGGCAAAAATGGGTGGAATTACACCCGCCATATTGATTTTCAATGGCAAGTAAGAGCTTTGTCCGCCCGTCATTTTACGGCCTTGCTGTCGCTTGGCGTAATTGACAGTAATACGACGTTGACCGCGCTCCATAAAGACCACGAAAGCCATCACTAGAACCGCCATTAATAGAATAACGACGACTGCGAAAACAGTTAATTCACCCGTGCCCAGCATGCCCAACGTATTGCCAAACGAAGCTGGCAAGCCTGAAACAATACCTGCGAAAATAATCATCGAGATACCGTTACCAATGCCTTTTTCACTAATTTGTTCTCCAAGCCACATCAAAAATAGTGTGCCTGTTGTCAATGTCACAACGGTAACAAAGCTAAATGTTAGGCCTGGGTTGGTGACCAAGTCAAAACCACCGCCCGATTGAGATTGCAGAGCAATAGAAATACCATAAGACTGGAATACTGCTAATAAGACCGTACCCATACGAGTGTACTGCGTAATCTTACGACGACCACGATCGCCTTCTTTCTTCAGTTGCTCAAAATGCGGGACAACAGAAGTCATCAAGTTCATGATGATGGATGAAGAGATATACGGCATGATGCCCAAGGTGAAGATCGATAGGCGCTCTAAGGCACCGCCTGAAAACATGTTCATCATGCCCAGGATACCTGTTCTGTTATCTTCAACTAGTGAGGCTAATGCGTCTTGCGAGATAAATGGAATCACAATATGTGTTCCAAGTCTGAAAACGATTAACGCACCCAATAAATAGAGGATGCGTTTTATTAAATCTTCACTAAGTCCTAATCGGGATTGGCTCATTTCATTACTCGCTAATAGTTCCTTTAGCTGCTTCAATGGCCGCTGTCGCGCCTTTAGTTGCTCTGATACCGCTTAGATTAATTGCGCGATTGATTTCGCCAGATAACATCACTTTAACTCTTAGGATGTTCTTAGTTACTAAGTTGTGCTCTTTCAAAACATCAATATTGATATCTGTTTCGCTAAGTTTGTCTAATTGTGACAAAGTAACTTGCGAAGTGATTCTTGAAACGCGTGAAGAGAAGCCCACTTTAGGCAATCTTCTCTGTAGAGGCATCTGACCACCCTCAAAACCAATTTTAGTAATACCACCAGAACGAGACTTCTGACCTTTGTGGCCACGACCACAAGTTTTGCCCATGCCAGAACCGATGCCGCGACCAACACGTTTTCTTGAGGTTTTCTCGCCTTCTGCAGGCTTTAATGTATTAAGGTTCATTCTTTAATCCTCTACTTTTAACAAGTAAGACACTTTGTTAATCATGCCTCTTACGCACGCTGTGTCTTCCAATTCTACTGTGTGATTGATACGCTTTAAGCCAAGACCAGTCACTGTTGCACGGTGTCTAGGAAGGCGACCATGAAAGCCTTTTACTAAAGTTACACGTACTGTTGCTTTCTTAGGTGCTGCTTTTTTAGCGGGGGCCTTCTTAGCTGCGGCAGCTTTAGCGGGTGCTTTTTTAGCGACAGCAGCTTTCTTAGGTGCTGCTTTTTTCTCTACTTTTTCTTCAGCCATTACGCTTCCCCAGTAATTTGTTCTACAGTTTTGCCGCGCTTAGCAGCAACAGTTGCAGGTGATGACATACTAGTAAGACCTTCAATCGTTGCTCTCACAACACTAATTGGATTACGTGTGCCATTGCATTTAGCCAAGATGTTGTGTACACCCACAGCTTCTAAAACACTACGCATTGGGCCACCAGCAATCACACCTGTACCATCAGAAGCTGGCTGCATGTAAACTTTAGCAGCACCAACACATGAAGTAATTGGGTAATGAAGTGTGCCGTTCACTAGAGGAACAGACTTCATAGTCTTTCTTGCTTTGTCCATTGCTTTTTGGATTGCGGCAGGCACTTCACGTGCTTTGCCCGTACCGTAACCAATTTTACCGTTACCGTCACCAACAACAACTAAAGCAGAAAAACCGAAGATTCGACCGCCCTTTACTACTTTAACAACACGACGAATGTTCACCAATTTTTCAATGAATTCACTTTCTTCGTTATAATTTTTTCTATTATTTTCAGCCATTGTATTAACCTGTATAAATACTATTTATTAAAAATCAAGTCCGCCATCTCTTGCTGCATCAGCAAGGGCTTTAACGCGACCATGATATTTAAAACCTGAACGATCAAATGCAACTTTAGAAACCTTAGCTTTCAAAGCTGCCTTTGCAATTAAATTGCCAATTTTAGTAGCCGCTTCAACATTGCCGCCATTTTTCATCTTAGCAGTAATGGAGGAAGCAGAAGCCAAAGTCTTCGTGCCGCAGCCACTAATAATCTGCGCGTAGATATGCTGTGAAGATTTGTAAATGCATAAACGCTCTACACCTTTCTCGGCATGTTTTGCTCTAAATTTAGTTGCTCTTCTTAAGCGAGCTTGTTTTTTAGAAAGTTTCATCTAAATACCCTTAATCAATTATTTCTTCTTAGCGTCTTTACGAACAACTTGCTCGTCAGTGTAGCGAACACCTTTGCCTTTATAAGGCTCCGGCGGACGGAACGCTCTGATTTCTGCAGCAGCTTGTCCAACTTTTTGCTTATCGATACCTTTAACAATCACTTCAGTTTGTGAAGGTGTCTCAGCAGTAATACCTTCAGGCAACGTGTAGTTAACTGGATGTGAAAAGCCCAAAGTAAGATTTAAAACTTTACCTGCTGCTTTTGCACGGTAACCAACACCGATCAGTGATAGTTTCTTTTCCCAGCCTTGCGAAACGCCCTGAATTAAGTTCGCAGTGTTTGCTCTTGCAGTACCTGCTTGAGCCCATGCGCCTTTAGTTTCTTTTTTACTCACTTCTGCCGTGGCAAAAGTTAATACATTATCACTATTACTAATAACAACACTTGAATGAACACTCATGCTCATTTCGCCTAACTTGCCTTTAACGGTTAAAACGTCAGCATTTTGTGACACTTCAACGCCCGAAGGTATTGTGATAGGTGATTTTGCGACTCTTGACATACTTATCTCCCTATTAACAAATACTGCACAATACTTCGCCACCAACGCTCTGAGCTTTAGCCGATTGGCCAGTCATAACGCCGTTTGGTGTTGAAATAATAACGATACCCAGGCCATTCATAACGCTTGGAATATCATTTTTACCGACATACACACGTAGACTTGGTTTAGAAATTCTAGCTAAAGAATCAATAACAGGCTTATCATCAAAATACTTTAAAGTAAGCGTTAATGTTTTAGTTGCTGCAGTATCACCTTCTACGGCAAATGAAGAAATGTAACCTTCATCTTGCAATACAGTTGCAATGGCAGACTTTAATTTTGCAGCTGGCATAGATACTGTTGCTTTCTTTACTGCATGCGCATTGCGAATGCGTGTCAACATATCAGAAATTGGATCAGACATACTCATATTATTTCTCCTACCAACTTGCTTTAGATAAACCAGGGACTTCACCATTCATGGTGCGGTCTCTCAATTGATTTTTGGCCAAACCAAATTTACGATAGAAACCGTGCGGTCGACCAGACAGTCCGCAGCGACTACGCTGACGAGACGGTGAAGAGTCTCTTGGCAGTGTTTGTAGTTTAATCACTGCTTGAAAACGCTCTTCATCTGAAGAGTGAATACTCTTAATAATTTTCTTTAACGCCGCACGCTTTTCTTGGTATTTAGCTACCAATTTTGAGCGTTTAACGTCTCTATGTATCATAGACTTTTTAGCCATCGTGTTATCCTTTATCCTTGAATGGGAAATTAAACATCGCTAATAGTTTCTTAGCATCATCATCACTTTGTGCAGTCGTAGTGATAGCAATATCCATACCACGCACTCTTGTTACTTTTTCGAAATCAATTTCTGGGAATACAATTTGCTCTGTAAGACCCATGTTGTAGTTACCACGACCATCAAATGATTTCTCGTTTAAACCACGGAAGTCCCTAATACGCGGAATAGCAATATTCACTAACCGGTCAAGGAATTCGTACATTCTTTCTTTACGCAAAGTTACTTTACAACCAATTGCGTTACCTTCTCTAAGTTTGAAGCTCGCCACTGATTTACGCGCAAGACAAGTCATTGGCTTTTGCGAAGAAATTAAACCTAATTCTTCGATTGCGCTTTCAAGTACTTTCTTGTCACCTAAAGCTGAGCCGAGACCCATATTAATGGTAATTTTTTCAATCTTAGGGACAGACATAGGATTTGTTACCCCAAGGTCAGCCTGTAATTTTGGCAAAATTTCGTTTTTGTATTGTTCTTGTAATCTAGACACTTCTCACCTATCTTTTAATAAATTAAGCTAGCGCTTCACCGCTTGACTTGAAAAATCTTTCTTTAACGCCATCTGCATTGGTTCTAACACCAACACGATCCGCTTTTTGTGTTTCTGAGTTGTAGATTGCTACATTAGAAATACTTAAAGGCATTTCTTTAGGCTCAATACCACCAGTTATGCCGGCTTGTGGGTTAGGACGTACATGTTTTTTAGCAAGGTTTAAACCCTCAACAATTACTTTAGATTCAAGGACTTTAGTAACTGTGCCAATAGAGCCTTTATCCTTACCAGCAATAATAATCACTTCATCATTTTGTTTAATCTTGTTCATTACAGCACCTCTGGAGCAAGTGAAACAATTTTCATAAACTGCGAGCTTCTAAGCTCACGAGTAACCGGGCCAAAAATACGTGTGCCGATTGGCTCAAGCTTTGAGTTAAGCAAGACAATAGCATTGTTATCAAAACGGATCTTAGAGCCGTCTGGACGACGAACACCGTGTGCCGTACGAACAACAACCGCGTCGTAAACATCACCTTTTTTAACTTTGCCACGTGGTGAAGCTTCTTTAATACTCACCTTAATAACATCACCAATATTGGCGTAGCGACGCTTAGAGCCACCTAAAACTTTGATACACATTGCTTTAACACCACCGCTGTTATCCGCAACATGAACTCTTGTTTGCATTTGAATCATTTTCTTCTCTCTACAATTCGATTAATTAATCAATACTTACTGATTTTTCAACAATTTCTAACAAAGCCCAATTTTTGGTCTTTGAAAATGGCTTTGATTCAGCAACGCGTACAACATCACCTAAACCGCACTCATTCTTTTCATCATGTGCGTGCACTTTAGTGCTGCGCTTGATGTATTTTTTATAAATTGGGTGACGCACTTTACGCTCAACCAAGACAGCAATTGTCTTATCACGGCCAGCACTTACTACTGTGCCTGTTAGTACTCTTTCTACAGAATTAGACTCGCTCATGATTGCTTCTCGTTAATAATTGTTTTAATTTGGGCAATGGATCTTTTTGTTTTGCCAAGCTTTGTCGCATCAGTTAACTGCTGAGAACGATGCTGCATACGCAATTCAAAGTGCTCTTTTAATAATGCCATCAACGTCTCGTTTAACTGAGTAACGTCTTGCTCTCTTAATTCTTTAACATCCATTACATTACCGTCCGTTTAATGATTGTTGTGCTTACTGGAAGTTTTGATGCAGCCAGCTGAAAAGCCTCTCTTGCAACATTTTCATCAACACCTTGCATTTCAAATAACATTTGACCAGGCTTAATTTGTGCAACCCAGTACTCAACAGAACCTTTACCTTTACCCATTCGAACTTCTAATGGTTTTTTAGTAATTGGCTTGTCTGGGAAGACACGAATCCAAATTTTTCCTTGTCGCTTAACGTGTCGTGTCATTGCACGACGAGCAGCTTCAATTTGCCTAGCAGTCATACGACATCTGCCAGTTGCTTGTAAGCCGATCTCACCAAAGCTCACATTGCAGCCAGTTGCCAAGCCGCGATTGCGACCCTTCATAGCCTTTCTAAATTTTGTACGTTTAGGTTGTAACATCTCTAAATTCCTTTACTTCTTGCCTAATTGTTTGCCTGCACCACGCTTTGACACTTCTTCGATTGTGCCTTTTTTGTGGTCAAGAATTTCACCTTTGAAAATCCACACCTTAATACCAATAACACCGTATTGCGTATTAGCGCGGTATGAAGAGTAATCGACATCAGCACGGAAAGTGTGTAATGGAACACGGCCTTCACGGTACCATTCTGAACGGGCGATTTCTGCACCATTCAAACGACCACTTACCATAACCTTAATGCCGAGTGCGCCGATACGAGTTGCGTTACCTAATACACGCTTAACAGCGCGACGGTACATCACACGCTTTTCAAGCTGTTGTGCAATGTTTTCTGCAACAAGACGTGCGTCAAGTTCAGGTTTTTTAATTTCTTCAATACTAATATGTACAGGAATGCCCATCTTGGCAGAGACAATCGCTTTTAAACGCTCAATGTCCGCACCTTTTTTACCGATAACGATACCTGGACGCGCTGTGTGAATGATCACCTTAGCTGTGTTTGATAAACGCTCGATTGCGATACGACTAACGGATGCTGAGGCTAACTCTTTAAACAGGAAGTCTCTAACTTCAATGTCAGATAATAGAAACTTAGGATAATCTGTGCTATTTGCATACCACTTAGAATCCCAATCTTTTACGATTCCTAATCTAATACCTTTTGGATTTACTTTTTGACCCATACTGATTACTCGCTTACGCCAACTGTAATGTGGCTAGTTCTTTTTAAAATACGATTCGCTCTACCTTTAGCTCTAGGACGAATTCTCTTCATCGTAGAACCTGCATTTACGAAAACACTACTTACTTTTAATTCATCAATGTCTAAACCATCATTATGTTCAGCATTAGAAATGGCAGAGCTTAGAATTTTCTTTACTAAGACAGCCGCCTTCTTGTTGCTAAATGACAAGATGTTCAAAGCCTCATCAACGGGCTTATTACGAATTTGATCTGCAATCAATCTCGCCTTAAAAGGAGAAATTTTTGCGTACTTATGAATTGCTTTAACTTCTTTCATCATCAAAACCTAATTACGATTTACGGTCACCAGAGTGACCTTTAAATGTACGTGTTACGGCGAATTCGCCTAATTTATGACCAATCATATTTTCATTAATCGAAACGGGCACATGTGCACGTCCATTATGAATGGCAATAGTTAACCCAATCATTTCTGGAACAATGACAGAGCGACGTGACCAAGTTTTAATTGGTTTCTTATCATTCGCGTCTTGAGCTTTTAATACCTTTTGGATTAAATGCTCGTCTACAAATGGTCCTTTTCTTAGTGATCTAGCCATAATTTACCTTTATTTTCTACGACGTACGATTAACTTATCGGTACGCTTATTACTACGAGTTTTGTAACCTTTAGTTGGTGTACCCCAAGGAGAAACCGGATGTCTACCACCACTAGTCTTGCCTTCACCACCACCATGTGGGTGATCAACTGGATTCATCACAACACCACGAACTGTTGGTCTAACACCTCTCCAACGCGTGGCGCCGGCTTTACCTAATTTTCTTAAGCTGTGCTCAGATTTTGAAACTTCACCCATCGTTGCACGACACTCAGCCAATACTTTACGAACTTCACCAGAACGCAGTCTGAGTGTTACGTAAGTACCCTCTTTGGCAATTAGTTGTACTGATGTACCTGCACTTCTTGCTATCTGCGCACCTTTCTTAGGCTTTAATTCAACACAGTGAATAACACTACCTAAAGGAATGTTGCTCAATGGCAACGTGTTACCTTTTTGAATAGCTACTGAGTTACCAGAAATGATTTCATCGCCAGCATTCAAGCCTTTTGGCGCAATAATATAACGTCTTTCACCATCGGCATAAAGCACAAGTGCAATGTTTGCACTACGGTTTGGATCGTATTCTAAACGCTCAACTTTCGCAGGAATATCATCTTTATTACGTTTAAAGTCGATAACACGATATCTTTGTTTATGGCCACCACCTCGGTGTCTAACGGTAATTTTTCCACGGTTGTTACGACCATTAATTCTGTTTTTGCTTTCTGTTAAAGCTGCGAAAGGCTTGCCTTTATGCAAATCTTTGTCAACAACACTGACAACAAATCGTCTGCCGGGTGAGGTTGGTTTTCTTTTAATAACTACTGCCATAATAATTCTCTATGAAGCACTTACGTCAATCATCTGACCTTCGGCCACTTTGACTACTGCTTTTTTCCAATTAACGCGACGACCCGACTTACCTTTGAACATTTTCTTCTTGCCTTTAACGTTCAAAGTTGTTATCGCTTCGACCTTTACGCCAAACAATGTTTCAACTGCTGTGCGAATTTCTCTTTTGTTACTATCAGGTGTTACTCTGAATACGTATTGGTTATTGATAGAACCCATTGTCGTTTTCTCTGAAACAACTGGCCCTAATAACACTTTTAATACTTTTTCTTGATTCATAGCATTGCCTCAACTTTCTTTAATGCTGCTTCAGTGATAACAACGTTCTCATAACCGATCAAACTAACTGGATCAATACTTTGTGTATCACAAACACCAACGTGGTATAAGTTACGAGAAGATAAATATAAGTTCTCGTCCAGCTCGTCTGTCATCAACAATGCGTCTTTAACGCCAAGAGATGTCATTAAAGCTGTGATGTTTTTCGTTTTGGCTTCAGTAATATCGAACTCTGAAACAACTTTCAAACGTTCTGTGCGTAAAAGTTCAGAAAAAATACAGCTAATTGCGCCCTTATACATTTTCTTATTTACTTTCTTAGAGTAGTCACGAGGTTGCGCTGCAAAGGTTACGCCACCGCCAGTCCAGATAGGACCACGAGATGTACCTGCACGAGCACGGCCTGTGCCTTTTTGCTTCCATGGCTTTTTACCGCCACCGCTAACTGCACTACGGTTCTTTTGTGCTTTAGAGCCTTGACGACCACCCGACATATAAGCCGTTGTAATTTGATGCACCAATGACTCGTTGTACTCACGGCCAAAAACAGCATCAGACACTTCATTTGAAGTTGACTTATTTGTTTTTAAGTTTAATACTTTTACTTTCATCTCAAAACCTTTGTTTGATTCTCTATTTAAGCTTCTGCTTCCGCTTCTTCACTTGCAACTTCGCCAGCACTTTTAGCTTCAGACAGTTGCTTAGAAATTTCTGCGTTTACTCTGTTCTTCTTTGCCGACAAACGTACTTTAACAAAGCCCTTGTTAGAACCTGGAATGGCACCTTTAACAAGTAGCACGTTACGATCAAAATCAACTCTGATCACTTCTAGGCATTCTTCAGTTACTTGGGCGTTACCCATTTGGCCCGCCATTTTCTTACCTTTAAATACACGACCTGGATCTTGACACTGACCAGTTGAACCAATCGCACGGTGAGAAATTGAGTTACCGTGAGTGGCATCTTGCATGCTAAAGTTGTGACGCTTTACGCCACCCTGAAAACCTTTACCTTTCGATTGACCGGTAACGTCAACGTAATGGCCTTCGCCAAACATTGATACGTCAATACTAGTCAAACCTTCAAGCTCGGCTTCGTCAACTCTCGTTTCCCAAAGGCCTAAGCCAATTTCTTGAGAAGCTTTCGCGTAATGACCCTTAATGGCACTAGTCACACGACGCACTTTAGCTTCGCCTTTTTTGTTTACTTTGGCGCCAGTTGTAACCTGGACAGCGCTGTAACCATCAGTATCGGTAGTTTTCGTTTGTACTACACGATTAGGCTCAATTTTAATAACACTGACTGCAGATGCACGTCCGTCATCCGTCATGATGCGTGTCATTCCTATTTTTTGTCCTACCAATCCAATTACCATTTTCTTAATCCTGTCTTATTTCTTTAGTTCAGTTTGATTTTGACGTCAACACCAGCTGCAAGATCTAATTTCATCAATGCATCAACTGTTTTGTCAGTTGGACTAATAACGTCCATCAATCTAACGTAAGTTCTTAATTCGTATTGGTCTCTCGCATCTTTGTTTACATGCGGAGAAGTCAATACCGTATAACGTTCTTTTTTTGTAGGCAAAGGAATTGGTCCTCTGACGCTAGCGCCTGTGCGCTTAGCTGTTTCTACAATCTCTATGGCCGATTTGTCGATTAATCGATGATCGAATGCCTTTAATTTAATTCTGATATTTTGATTGCTCATTTGCCTGTTTGCCTTTTATGACTTCTGGAACGAAAAAACCGTCGATTATACAAGATATCGACGGCTCTCACCTAACTAATTACTGCGTAATCTTAGATACAACACCCGCACCCACTGTACGGCCGCCTTCTCTGATTGCGAATCTTAAACCTTCTTCCATAGCGATCGGTGCAAGTAGCTCTACTGACATCTTCACGTTATCGCCTGGCATAACCATCTCAATACCTGCAGGAAGCTCACAAGCACCTGTTACGTCTGTTGTTCTGAAGTAGAACTGTGGACGGTAGTTATTGAAGAATGGTGTATGACGTCCGCCTTCATCTTTACTTAAGATATAGACTTCAGCTTCGAATTTTGTGTGTGGGTTGATAGAACCTGGCTTAGCCAATACTTGACCACGCTCAACGTCTTCACGCTTCGTACCACGAAGTAGTACACCCACGTTGTCACCAGCCTCACCAGAGTCTAGCAACTTACGGAACATCTCAACACCCGTACACGTTGTTTTTTGTGTGTCTTTAATACCAACGATTTCTAGCTCGTCACCAACGTTTACAACGCCAGCTTCGATACGGCCTGTAACAACAGTACCACGACCAGAGATTGAGAACACGTCCTCAATTGGCATAATGAATGTCTTATCAGTATCACGAACAGGCTCTGGAATGTATGTATCCAATGCTTCAACTAGCTTCATCACTGAAGGAACACCGATTTCAGATGTGTCGCCTTCTAATGCTTTAAGTGCAGAACCAAAGATAACTGGCGTGTCATCACCTGGGAAGTCGTATTCGTCTAGAAGTTCACGGATTTCCATTTCAACGAGTTCAACCAATTCTTCGTCGTCAACCATGTCAGCTTTATTCATGTAAACAACGATGTATGGAACACCTACTTGCTTAGATAAAAGAATGTGCTCACGTGTTTGAGCCATTGGGCCGTCTGTTGCAGCAATAACGATGATAGCGCCGTCCATTTGGGCCGCACCTGTAATCATGTTCTTAACGTAGTCGGCGTGTCCTGGACAGTCAACGTGTGCGTAGTGACGAACTTCTGATTCGTATTCTACGTGTGCTGTTGAGATCGTAATACCACGTTCTCTTTCTTCAGGAGCTTTATCAATATCAGCAAAATCTGTTGCTTCACTACCGTTAGCTTCAGCCATCACTTTAGTGATTGCAGCAGTTAACGTTGTTTTACCGTGGTCAACGTGACCAATTGTGCCCACATTGACGTGTGGTTTGGTTCTTTCGAATTTTTCTTTTGACATTTTAAACCCCTTATTTATTTAATTTTTCAACAACAGCATCAGCAACGTTTCTTGGTGCTGCAGCATACTTGCCAAATTCCATTGAGTAGCTCGCACGACCCTGCGTCATTGAGCGTAGATCTGTCGCGTAACCAAACATCTCTGCAAGTGGCACTTCTGCCTTAACTTGCTTACCGGCTGGTGTATCTTCCATCGCCCCAACAATACCACGACGACGGTTAATGTCACCCA
The DNA here is from genome assembly GCA_913020715.1 of uncultured Gammaproteobacteria bacterium. GTDB lineage: Bacteria > Pseudomonadota > Gammaproteobacteria > PS1 > Pseudothioglobaceae > Pseudothioglobus. The sequence goes on along the minus strand of CAJVZH010000002.1, from coordinate 96,709 downwards.
TCACGTCACCCATGTAGTCTTCAGGTGTTGAGACCTCAACATTCATCATTGGCTCAAGCAACTGAGGGTTGGCCAATTTGACGCCTTCACGAACACACATCGAAGCAGCAATCTTAAATGCCATTTCATTCGAGTCAACATCATGGTAAGAGCCGTCATAAACAGTAACGCGCATATCTACTAGCGGGAAGCCAGCAATAACACCGTTTCTCATTTGCTCTTGAATACCTTTATCAATGGCAGGAATGTACTCCTTAGGAATAACACCGCCTTTAATTTCATCAAAAAACTCGTAACCAGCGCCCGGCTCTTGCGGTTCGATTCTTAAGTAAACATGGCCGTATTGACCCCGACCACCCGATTGCTTGGCAAACTTGTGTTGATGCTCAATGGCAGTTGTAATTGACTCGCGGTAGGCAACTTGCGGTGCGCCAACATCACATTCAACGTCAAATTCACGCTTCATGCGATCAACAATAATGTCTAGGTGAAGCTCGCCCATACCAGCAATAATTGTCTGGCCTGACTCTTCATCAGTTGACACTCTGAATGATGGATCTTCGTGCGCCAATTTACCTAACGCAATACCCATTTTTTCTTGGTCTGCTTTCGTTTTTGGCTCAACTGCAACGGCAATAACCGGCTCAGGGAATTCCATTCTCTCAAGAATGATTTTGTCCTTCATGTCACACAATGTATCACCTGTTGTTACGTCTTTCAGGCCAATTGCGGCAGCGATATCGCCAGCACGAACTTCTTTAATTTCTTCACGATCGTTTGAGTGCATTTGCACGATACGGCCGATACGTTCTTTCTTGCCTTTTGATGAATTGTAGACGAAGTCGCCTGATTTCAATACACCTGAGTAAACCCTAAAGAAGGTTAAGTTACCCACGAACGGGTCTGTTGCAATTTTAAATGCAAGTGCTGCAAACGGCTCTTCATCCGTTGGATTTCTAGGGGCTACAGTTTCTGCAGCGTCATCTAAAATACCCGTGATAGGATCCACATCTAGTGGTGACGGCATGTACATAACCATAGCGTCAAGTACTGCTTGCACACCTTTGTTTTTAAAGGCTGAACCACAAAACATAGGAATGATTTGATTGTCAATCGTTTGCGTACGAATGCCTTCTTTGATTTCGTCGTCTGTTAATTCGCCCTCTTCAAGGTACTTCTCCATTAACTCCTCTGAAGCTTCAGCGGCAGACTCAATCATGAACTCACGCTTCTCATCAGCTAGATCTTGCAATTCTGCAGGAATATCTCTAACTTCATAAGTTGCGCCTTGATCGTCCTCGTTCCAGAAGATTGCCTTCATACGAATAAGATCGACAACACCTTCAAAACCCTCTTCTGCACCAATAGCAATTTGCATTGGCACTGGATTGGCTCCTAAACGATTTTTAACTTGCTCACAAACACGTAAGAAGTCTGCACCAGCGCGGTCCATCTTGTTAACGAAGCCAATTCTTGGAACGTTGTATTTGTTAGCTTGTCTCCAAACTGTTTCAGACTGAGGCTCAACACCGCCAACCGCACAAAACACTGCACAAGCGCCGTCCAATACTTTTAGTGAACGCTCTACTTCAATAGTAAAATCTACGTGTCCTGGTGTGTCAATAATATTAACACGGTGATCTTCAAACTGAGAATCCATACCATTCCAGAAACAAGTTGTCGCCGCTGAGGTAATAGTAATACCGCGCTCTTGCTCTTGCTCCATCCAGTCCATGGTTGCACCACCGTCGTGTACTTCACCAATTTTGTGAGTACGACCCGTATACAAAAGAATACGCTCAGTAGTTGTTGTCTTGCCCGCATCAATGTGCGCCATGATACCGACATTACGGTAACGATTAATTGGGGTGGTTCTTGCCATGATTGCTTCCTAATTTACCAGCGGAAATGAGCGAAAGCTTTGTTAGCTTCAGCCATTCTGTGTGTGTCTTCTTTTTTCTTGAAAGCCGAACCACGGTTTTGATTTGCGTCTAGCACTTCACCTGCTAATCTTAGCTTCATGCCTTTTTCACCACGCTTACGAGAGGCTTCAATCATCCAACGCATAGCTAGAGCAATTTTACGATCTGCTCTTACTTCAACGGGAACTTGGTATGTAGAGCCACCTACACGACGTGATTTGATCTCTACTTGAGGACCAATATTTTCTAACGCTTGCTTGAATACTTCAACTGGCTCGGCATTACCCTTAGCTTCAATTGTATCTAACGCATCATAAACAATCTTCTCAGCTACAGACTTCTTACCATCCAACATTAGGATGTTTACGAACTTAGCCAATACTAAATCACCAAATTTAGGATCTGGTAGGATTTCTCTTTTAGGTGCGGATCTTCTTCTCATATCAATCTTCTCTTATGATTATTTCTTAGGTTTTTTAGTGCCGTACTTTGAACGACCTTGCATTCTGCCGTCAACGCCTGTTGTATCAAGAGCGCCGCGAACTGTGTGATAACGCACACCAGGTAAGTCTTTAACACGACCACCACGAATAAGGATTACAGAGTGCTCTTGAAGGTTGTGCCCTTCACCACCGATATAGGTAGTCACTTCTGCTGAATTTGTTAATCTAACACGAGCAACTTTACGTAGCGCTGAGTTAGGTTTCTTAGGTGTTGTTGTGTACACACGCGTACAAACGCCACGTTTTTGTGGACAACTGTCTAATGCAGGTACACCACTTTTAACAATCTTTTTCTTACGTGGGTCACGTACCAGTTGGTTAATCGTTGACATAAAGTTTCTACTCCAGAGTATTTTTTCTAATCAATTGCTCTTTTGACGGAGACAATAAAGCGAAGAATTATACTTTGCTGTGGGTATTTATGTCAACTGATATTAGGCTTTTTTTATTAAATCCTGCAGTAAAAATTCACAAGCCTGATGAATCATTTCGAAGACTTCGTCGAATCTGCCTTCATAATAAGGGTCTGGCACGCTTCTTGTTTTATTTTCGGGTAAATAATCAAGCAATAACTCGATCTCAGATTGACTCTCATCTGGGCACTCAGACCTGAGGTTATGATAATTATCGATATCCATTGCCAAAATCTTATCGTAATAATAAAAATCACTCTCATGCACTTGTCGGGCTCTCTGGTTGGACAAATCAACGCCCTCAAATTTAGCAGCCTGTTGGGAGCGCCTATCTGGCGGATTGCCAACATGATAGGCGTGTGTTCCAGCAGAGTCTATTTCAAACATTTTACTGCAACCGTTATCCTTCACTAGTTGACGAAAGGCCCCTTCAGCAGTCGGCGAGCGACAAATATTACCCATACAAACAAACAGCACTTTGGTTTTCATCCCACTAATTACCCTTCTTTGACTTGACTTCAACACATTATAATCCCCTTATTAGAAACCAGCATAAAACACGTCGTGACAAAAGCGTTAGTTGAAATAGCAAAAACCGTCATTCAGTCAGAGACTGACTCTATTTTAAAACTTAAGGATAGGGCTGACCAAAACTTTATTGATGCTTCCACCCTCCTACAAGACTGTCAAGGTAAAGTGGTTTTAATAGGTACGAGAAAGTCAGGCCAAACCGCCCGAAAGATTGTTGCAAGATTAGCGTCTACTGGCACCCCTGCATTTTTTGTACACCCCGGTTTAGCGACGTCATGACCAAACCATGCAAAGCTATTGAGTCTGAGATGCCAGCAATAGCGGCTGTTGAGATGATGGATGAACACAACCTAAACTCCCTGCCCGTTGTGATTGTTGGTGCAATCAATATGCACACATTAATGCAGGCAAAAATCGTTTAATATTGCCCGAAATATTAAACCTAGATTAAATAAATAAACAAAAAAATGGATATAAAAGCATTACTACTCGGCATTCAAGATACCGAAATTTCGATAAATATTAGCGGGCTTTCGCTCAATAGCAATAACCTCACAGAAGGGGATGTATTTGTTGCCCTTCAAGGTGAAAATAGCCATGGTGGTGACTACTCAGAACAAGCCATTGATAAAGGCTGCGTAGTTATTTTGAGTGAAGGTCGCGATATTGAATGTGCCGTACCGTGTATTCGGATTGATCACCTGAGTTTGCATGTGGCGACACTCGCACAAAGATTTTACCAGCAAGCGCAATTGGTTAAATTAATCGGAGTCACCGGCACCAACGGCAAAACATCGGTCAGCCTATTTATCTCGCAACTTCTCGAAGCTCTCAATGTTAAAACGGGCGTCATTGGCACACTCGGCATTAGCGGCTCTGAGGAAAAAAACGCCAACACAACACCGGACACGCTAACGCTATATCGAACACTTGAGCGATATTATCAAGAAGGCGTAAGAGTTGCTGTAATAGAGGTCTCCTCACACGCTTTAATTCAAAAAAGAGTGGCGGGATTAGCATTTGAACAAGCCATTTTTACTAATTTAACGCAAGATCATCTCGACTATCATAAGACCATGGAAGGCTATCGAAAGGCCAAAGGCAAGTTATTTTCAGATGAAAATACGCAATGCGTGATTGTTAATCGAGATGATGAAAATCACGATTATTTCTTAAATATAGCGCCCGATAAAAAACAAGTCTCTTTTTCTATTGATGACTTCCAATACTGTAATAAAAACGAACAAGGCTTTCTCTGCAGGCTCAATCAGTTTATTTTTGAGTTACCATTACTGGGTCGTTTTAATATTTCAAATGCACTTGCAGCCCTCACCAGCTTGAGAGAGCTAGGGTATAGCGACGACGATATCATGCCGCAGCTAACAAGAATTACAGCGCCACTGGGTAGAATGCAAAAAATCACGGATCATAACATTTGGATTGATTACGCTCATACCCCAGACGCACTTGCTAACGCAATGAGCACTCTTCGCGAACATTTTCCAGAGTTCAAATTAAGAGTGCTTTTCGGCTGTGGCGGCAATAGAGATACCGACAAAAGAGCCAAGATGGGCAAAATTTCCAGCGAACTGGCTGACAGCGTTATTTTGACAAGTGACAACCCAAGAAATGAGGACCCTCAAACAATTATTGATGAGATTCAAAGCGGCTTAAAAGAAGGTTTTGAAGCTGACATTATCTTGGATAGAGAGCTCGCCATTCAAACAGCCATCACTACTTTGAATGAGGATGAATGCTTGCTGATTGCCGGTAAAGGTCACGAGACCACACAAACGATTGGCACGAAAATCCTACCTTTTAGCGACATCGAGGTTGCTCAAAATGCTCTCGTCTAACACCCAGACAATTGCTGACATTACTGGAGGGATTTCAGCCGCTGATGTCGAATTTGAAGGGGTGTATACCGACACTAGAGAAGATGGAAAAGGCAAACTATTCATTGCGCTAGAGGGTAGTTCATTTGATGGTCATGATTTTATCCAGCACGCTGAAGATTCTGGCGCGAAAGCCATTATTGCACACAAAGAAATCACAACAAGCCTGCCAACAATCACCGTTGTCAATACCGAAAAAGCCTATAGAGCAATCGCCAGCTGGCATCGCCAATCGTTCTCGCCAATCGTCATTGCAATCACTGGTAGCAACGGCAAAACCAGTACAAAAAATATGCTAGCAAACATCTTATCCATTGAAGCGCCGACTCTTTGCACACAAGGCAACTTAAACAATCATTTGGGCGTGCCAAAAACCCTACTCAACATAAAAAAAGAGCATAAGTACTGCGTTATTGAAATGGGCGCGAATCATGTTAACGAAATATCCTTACTCTGTCACATTGCCAAGCCAGGATTTTCGATTATTACCAATGCAAATAATGCCCACTTAGGTGAGTTTGGCTCTATTGACAACCTTGTCAAAGCCAAAGGGGAAATTCTGGGCGCACTGCCGACATCAGGAATGGCATTTATTAATGCCAACTCAGCGCACAAATCCACTTGGAAGAAAATTGCCGGCAATCGAAAGTGCGTGTTATTCGGAGAAAATACTACTGTCTTTGCTACCGACATTGTCGAACAAAAAGATCTATTGCAATTTACCCTTCGTTGCAACAATGAGGCGACGGCTGTGACTTTGAATATGATTGGCAAACATCAAGTGGAAAACGCGCTCGCTGCCACGGCATGTGCTGTACAACTTGGTATTGACATCAAACACATAAAACAAGGGCTTGAATCAACAGTCCCGGAAAAAGGCCGATTGAACCTATTGCACTGCCATGGCTTCACCATTCTAGACGACAGCTATAACGCCAACCCGCACTCGATGAAGGCGGCCATCGATACCCTTTCTGCAAACGCTGGCGAGACGATTGCCGTTCTTGGTTCAATGGCTGAATTAGGCAGTGAGTCAAGCGCACTTCATCAAGAGATAGGTGACTATCTAAGGGCAAGCCCTGTTACAGAGATGTACACAATTGGAGATGATGCTAAGCATTACCAAGGGAATCAATGTGACGATATCGAATCCCTATATAAACACTTATGCAAGCATCACCAAGATGCAACAATACTAATCAAAGGCTCTCGCTCGATGCAGTTGGACAAATTGGTAAATCTTTTTGCAAAAACAACAAACTCTACTTGACCTTTGTTTGAAAGATGGCGATAATTACCCGCTTTATATTTGTGTTTCAACAATGCATTCGCATTATTGCGATATTCAGATATAGATTTTTGGCAAAAAGAGTAAAGATACAAGGTAATTTTCCGAAAACAGTATGACTCATACGACCGAGGAGAAATAGCGAAGTAGCTTTGACTTTTGGGAGACAAATATGCGCTCGTGGCTCAACTGGATAGAGTACTCGGCTACGAACCGAGCGGTTACAGGTTCAAGTCCTGTCGAGCGCACCAAAACTAAGTTTATTCTACGGCTCAATCCTATTTTGATAGAATGACCATCTGATGATGACACTTCCCAACATACTCACCCTCTCAAGAATTGGATTAATTCCAGTCTTTATGATGCTGTTCTATTTGCAACCCAATTATTTAGAGGGCGAACCCCTGCCTTGGATCAATAACTCTTTGGTGGCAATCTTTATACTCATCAGCCTTACAGATTTCTTTGATGGCCTACTTGCAAGGCGACTCAACCAAATATCAGAGCTGGGTGCTTTTCTTGACCCAGTTGCCGATAAGCTCATGGTGTGTGCCTCCCTTATCCTGTTGACCGACTATTACGCCACATGGTTCGTCACCATACCATCCGTCATTATTATTTCCAGGGAGATATTGGTCTCCGCACTTAGAGAGTGGATGGCTGAAGTTGGTAAAAGAGCGCATATTGCAGTATCCTGGATTGGCAAAACCAAAACATTGATGCAAATGCTTGCTATTTTGTTTTTGCTCTATCACCAGCCGTTATTCATGTTCTCACAGGATGAGATTTTGAATGCCGGTTTAGCGCTTTTATTTGCAGCGACCGCACTTACTTTGTGGTCTGGATTTAATTATTTGATTGCAGGGCTAAAAACATTTGACAGCTAGGAAAAACACACTATAATTTCACATCTATGCGGGAATAGCTCAGCTGGTAGAGCATCACGTTGCCAACGTGAATGTCGCGAGTTCGAATCTCGTTTCCCGCTCCAAACTAAGTGATACAATTAGCCTGTCTCAACAGGCTTTTTTGTTTCACGAAGTTACTGGCCGGATAGCAAAGCGGTTATGCAGGGGCCTGCAAAGCCTTATAGACCAGTTCGACTCTGGTTCCGGCCTCCATTTTTTAGTATCAAAAAATCCAAGAATTTTTCCTTAGGGCACAAAGACCTAACAGAGAGAATCTACGATTCTCGAAAAAGGTATTTAGCCTCTAATTAATCATATTAAAATCAATACACTTTCACAAGAGATTTTCCTATGCAAGTCCTTAAAGCCCTAGAACAACGCAAATCAATACGAGCTTTTCTCGACAAGCTCGTTTCGGAAGAACAGATCAACACCCTACTCGATGCTGCAAGATACGCGCCATCCGGGGTAAACACCCAGCCTTGGAGTGTTGTCGTGGTTAGTGGCGAGAGCAAGAAAAATCTACAAACAAAAATAGAGGCAGCTTTTCGCTCGGGAGATAAGGGTAAGCGAGACTACCAATACTATCCAGTTGAGTGGAAAGAGCCCTACAAAACAAGACGCAAAGAATGCGGCTTACTAATGTATTCAACACTGAATATTAAGCGCGAGGACAAAGAGCGCCAGATGGATCAATGGGCAGCCAATTACCGTGCTTTTGATGCGCCAATAATGCTGCTATTTTTTATGGACTCGGGCATGCAATCTGGCAGCTTTATGGATTGCGGCATGTTTATTCAATCCGTTATGTTGGGGGCGCTTGATTTGGGTCTTAGTACTTGCCCACAGGCAGCCCTTGCCGACTATCAACATATTATCAAACCGGAGTTGGATTTCGGTCACGATAAAATACTGCTCTGCGGTATGGCGCTTGGCTATGAAGATACCGAGGCGTTAGTCAACAGCTATCGCACACTTAGGGAAGGGGTAAGCTCGTTTACTACCTACTATCGTTAATTAGATAATAGGGCAGCTTAGTTGCATTCTTTGAAGACCAGTGCGCGACATTTTTCGCATTTGGCCATGTCGAGCTTGCTGTAGATATTATTGATAGCCACGCCCTTAGATTCAAAGAAATGATCTTCACCAATTTGCTCGACAAAATGCACTTTTCTCAAAAAATCCTCAACCGTAGCCTTTACGGAAACGAAGTATAAGCCACCACCCAATTCTTTTAGGCGTCGATTCTCAGCCAACAAGCCTTCAACGCCAGCCAGGTCGATAAAGTTGACCGCATTTGCAACGATAAGAACATGGTAAATTCTTTGATTATCAACAATTTGGTTGATTTGTTTTTGAATGTGATTAATCGAGCCAAAATATATAGACATATCAATTCGGATTATTTTCAACTGAGGGCATTGAGCTAAAGGAGTGCTTCGTATGGATCTTAACTTACGATCGTCCTGATCTGGGTAATTCTCAAAAGCTAAAGTGTGGACTTCAGGTGCTGCTGTTTTGGCAATAAATAACATCAGCGAGAGTAGTACACCCAAGTAAATTGCAAACTCCAACTCCAATAATAAAGTCGAGAGAAAGGTGACGAGGAAAATCGAGGCTTCTGACTTGGAAAATTTAAATGTTTTTTTGATGTGCTTAAAGTCAATCAAATTATAAGCCACCAATAAAATAACGCCGGCCATTGCGGCCAGTGGTAAATACTTCATCAATGGCGCAACCAAAAGCACAATAAGCACCAATATCATTGCCGCAAATATAGCAGAAAGCGGGGTTTTCGCGCCCGCCTCATAGTTAACACCCGTACGAGTGAACGAGCCAGAGGATGCGTAGCTTGAGAAAAAGCTACCAACAATATTTGACAAGCCTTGGCCAACAAATTCTTGACTTGGCTTGATTCGCTGATACGACTTTGTCGCCACCGAGCGACTGATTGAAACTGCCTCAATTAACCCCAAAAGTGCAATAGCAAATGCTTCTGGCGCCAATGATCTCAAGGTGTTTAGTGAAAAGTTTGGCATGGAAAAAGGTGGCAACAAAGCTGGAATTTCACCAACAGTTTTAATGGCGCTAGTTTGCCCGCTCAAAAGAACAGCAACAATACCACCAACAAACATTCCTATTAATAAATTGGGATATCTCGGCTTATAAAACTTAACCAAAATAGCGCTAAAAAGTGTACTTAAGCCCACAGTAAGAACAAGAATCGAATCCCAAGATTTAAGAGCAGCTATCCCCTCTCTCGGCCCATCTCTTAACCCGCCAATACTATCGAAAATCGCACTCCAAGTATCATAAAAACTCAAACCCCTAAAAACCTCAACGCCCAGCATATGAGGTATTTGACTCGTGGCAATTAACAAGGCTGCGCCGGCGGTAAAACCAATCACCACATTGTGTGAAACAAAGTTCACCAACATACCAAACTTCGCCAAACCAAATGCGAGTTGATAAACACCCGCCAAAAAAGTTAAGGTCAATGCCATCGCCACAAACTCCTCACTACCAATCACCGCGTGCTGGCTAACCGCCGAAAAAACAACGATTGAGATTGCTGTTGTCGGGCCAGAAACAAGATGATGAGACGAGCCAAACAAGGCTGCAATAATAGGTACAACCATTGCTGTATAAAGGCCATATTCCGGTGGCATACCAGCAATCGTTGCAAAAGCTACGCCCTGTGGTAGTACGATGATTGCACCTGTTAGACCGGCATAAAAATCAGCACGCAAAGTGTCCTTGGTAACCAATCTAAACCAAACCAAAAAGGGAAAGAGTTTTGCTATTCTATTCATTGAGGGTGCAAACATTAATGCACCTTAAATTATATATGAATTCACTCATCCATATGAGTTGTCATTAATAAGCCAACACAAACCTTATTTGGACCCAGCCAGATCACCACTGGATACAAACCATAAAAACAGCAGTTCCAGCCACAATACTCATCAGTGCATTACGCCGCCATAGGTGCAAACCAACAGTGACAACTAATGCAATGACGGCATACAACCCTTCTGCAGAAAGGTAATCGACAGATTTAAGCATATAGACAACCAAAATACTCATCACCATTGGTGGTGTGTATTTTGAAAGAAACTGCAATAGTGGATGTTGTTCACGCCCACTAAACAACAAAAATGGAGGCAGTCTTGTTGCAAAAGTTGCTGCCGACATAATGACTATTACCATTAGCAAATACTCAATATTCATCGCGCACCTTTTGGCTGGTCAATCTCAACGATAGCATCATTAACAGCGAAAGAGAGATGGCCAGTATTAACATGTGCTCAGTAAAAACAACCAATGCAATAACACAGGCGACAAGTGCCACAACAAAAGGCAGAGGTTTTTTTACTTTACTCCACTGCTCAATCAACAATACCGTAAACAAGGCTGTGGCAGCAAACTCCATTCCTTCAGTATTAAAGGCGAGATGAGTGCCGGCCCACGCGCCCAAAGTACAGCCAAGTATCCAATAGCTTTGACTAAAAAGCGCCATCCAAAAATAAAACGTAGACCGCTCGAAGTGCTTTGGCACCTCAATCGTCGTCATCAACGAATAGACTTCGTCTGTCAAACCAAAAATTAAGTACAACTTTCGAAGACCCCAGCGTCCAAAGCTGTCAAGCAGTGCCAAGCCATAAAAAATGTGGCGCGAATTCAGGAAGAAGGTGGCGATTGCAATCTCAACAAACCCAGCGCCCGCAGCAAGTAAACCTACAGCCATAAATTGAGCAGCACCAGCGTAAATGCAAACAGCCATCAAGGTTGCAAAATACCAAGGATAGCCCAGCTCTTGAAACAATAAACCAAAGGCAATACCTAATGGCAGGTAGCCAAAAAATATCGGAAGGGTGGTTTTAAGTGCGGCTTGAATCATTAGCGGCTATTATAGTCTGAATGTTAATTGCAGCTAAATATCCCAATCTCTTTTCCGTGGTTTACTCAATAAATAGAAATTATTTCTAAATATATGGAATATATGTAAATAATATTATTTTATTTTACAAATATTAAAGATATTTAGAAAAAAATACTATAATTCCCAATTTTGAAGCTATCCAGGCTTCACACAACGCTAACAGCAAGGAATTAAGAAATGAGCCTATTATCAGAACATAAACTGAGCCATTTACGACAACTTGAGGCAGAAAGCATCCATATCTTTAGAGAAGTGGCCGCTGAATTTAATAACCCTGCAATGCTGTATTCTATTGGTAAAGACTCATCTGTCATGCTGCACTTAGCAAAGAAAGCATTCTTTCCTGCAATACCGCCGTTTCCATTATTGCATGTGGACACCACTTGGAAATTTCGTGAAATGATCGAATTCCGAAATAAAGTGGCAAAAGAATCCGGCATGGATCTAATTACTCACATTAACCCCGAAGGCGTGGCGATGAATATTAGTCCATTCACCCACGGGTCAAAAGTTCATACCGACGTGATGAAGACGCAAGGTCTTAAGCAGGCGCTGGATCAACACGGCTTTGATGCCGCCTTTGGCGGCGCAAGACGCGATGAAGAGGCATCACGTGCAAAGGAGCGCATATTTTCATTTCGCTCTGAGCAACACCGCTGGGACCCAAAAAACCAAAGACCTGAACTTTGGAATCTATACAACGCACGCATTAAAAAGGGTGAGAGTATTCGAGTATTCCCAATTTCCAATTGGACAGAGCTAGATATTTGGCAGTATATTTACCTCGAAAAAATTGAAATCGTACCCCTGTATTACGCAGCCCCAAGACCGGTAGTTGAGCGTGACGGCGTCAAAATCATGGTCGATGATGAGCGCATGAAACTTGAGTCTGGTGAAACCCCTGCAGAAGAATGGGTGCGTTTCCGAACTCTTGGCTGTTACCCATTAACGGGCGCAATTGAGTCCAAAGCGACAACTCTAACCGATATTATTCAAGAAATGCTTCTAACAAAAACATCCGAAAGACAAGGTCGGCTAATCGATTCTGATCAGGCCGGATCCATGGAAGCAAAAAAAGCACAGGGGTACTTTTAATGAGCCACACTGACGAACTAATAAAGCAAGACATTCATGCGTATCTAGATACGCATGAAAACAAAACATTACTGAAACTACTGACCTCGGGAAGTGTGGATGATGGCAAATCTACACTAATCGGGCGCCTTCTGCATGACTCCAAATTGGTCTATGAAGATCAACTGGCAGCCATCAAAAACAACACCAAAAATTCCTCAGATGGCGAGGAATTTAATCTGGCACTTCTGGTGGATGGCTTAGAAGCAGAACGCGAACAAGGCATCACTATAGATGTTGCTTACCGATACTTTTCAACATCTAAGCGCAAGTTTATTGTTGCCGACACACCGGGTCATGAGCAATACACTCGAAATATGGTGACCGGCGCCTCCAACTCAGATTTGGCAATTATCTTAATTGATGCTAGAAAAGGTTTAACAACGCAAACAAAACGTCATTCTTTTTTGGTGTCGTTATTAGGTCTAAAGCAAGTTGTTGTAGCTGTTAATAAAATGGACTTGGTCGACTACAGTAAGGATATATACGACTCAATCAAGAGTGATTACCTGCGTTTTGCAAAAGATCTTAATTTAACAAAGATAAAATTTATACCCATCTCAGCACTCAAGGGTGACAACGTTGTTAATTACTCTGAAAAAATGCCCTGGTACGCAGGTAAGGCGCTTTTGCCATTTCTTGAAGAAGTCGAGATAGAAACAAAAGAAATAAAAGGAGGGTTTCAATTGCCTGTCCAATATGTTAATAGACCCAACGCCGATTTCCGAGGCTATAGTGGTACTCTTAACCAAGGAAGTGTTGCTCCAGGTGATCCAATAACCGTTCTACCAAGTGGAGTAAATACAACTGTTGATCGTGTTATCTCGCATGATGGTGATCTAACACGTGCTTATAGCGGGATGGCCATCACGCTTACACTGACGAATGAGGTGGATATTTCTAGAGGTGATTTACTGGTTCATAAAGATAAAAATTTATCAGTAAAAAACCAACAGAAACTTAGATCTCACCTCGTGTGGATGGATCAAAAGCCTCTACAGTTAGGCCACGACTACGAACTCAGACTGGGACCTCGAAGCATCAATGCACGTGTTGAGCTACTCCACCATCGCATCGATGTAAACACTATGGCAACGGTTGATGCAGATGGGTTAGGCCTAAATGAAATTGCCCTTGCGGATATTCAACTAGATGCTCTGTTGCCTGTTGAGAAATTCAAAAACAACCAGGGTTTAGGTGCGTTTATCCTCATCGATAGAATCACAAATGCCACTGTCGCTGCAGGTATGATCAGTGCACAGCAGGCAGACTTGATTGACCACAATCATTCAGGGCCTAACCTTGAAGTGGCCAACAAGGACTTAAAGGGCGCTAGTGCGGAGAACATAGTGAAATGGGCGTTGGAGTTAGATGGCAAGGCTGTTGTAACAACAAATTTTGGCCCTCAGGAGGCTGTACTATTGAGCATGGTTAGTCAGATAGCGCCAGAAACAGAAGTGCTTTGGGTGGACTCCGGCTACAACATGTCGCAAACGTATAAATTTGCAGACGCAGTAACAACACACCTTAACCTTAACCTTAAGGTGTACACCCCGACTGTAAGTGCCGCTAGACGCGACGCTGTTATGGGGGGTATTCCCATAGTTGATGATCCTACCCACGAAGCATTTACTTATCAATTTAAGATTGAGCCATTCTTACGCGGCATGAAAGAAATCAATGCAAGCGTATGGTTGACAGCGGTTAGACGAGAACAAACAGCCTTCCGTCAAGAGATGAGTACTGTTACCCTTGGTCCAAACAATGTTATCAAAGTGTCACCACTACTGGACTGGACACTCAAAGATATGCAGGCTTATCTTGAAAAGCATGGTCTGCCTGATGAGACTCGTTACTTCGACCCAACCAAGGTTGATTCTGGCAGGGAATGTGGCTTGCACACATTAACTAAATAGGAAAATTTTATCACTCAACAAGCCCGAGTTATTCGGGCTTGTTTTTACAAACTGGTGTTGTTTTGAGCAATAATCGGAAATTGCGATTTTTGTATTTATTGTAGCGCTTTAAGCCTCAAACGCAGTGCATTTAGCTTAATAAAGCCCTCGGCGTCTTTTTGATCGTACGCACCCTCATCGTCTTCAAAGGTGGCGATTTTTTCGCTAAAAAGTGAATTGTCAGATTTGCGACCTACAATTGATACGTTACCCTTGTACAGCTTCACACGCACAATACCACTAACATTTTCTTGCGAGGCGTCAATCGCCGCCTGCATCATCTCACGTTCTGGTGCAAACCAAAAACCGTTATAAATCAATTTCGCGTATTTCGGCATGAGCTCATCTTTGAGGTGCGCTGCTTCGCGGTCAAGCGTAATCGACTCAATTGCGCGGTGCGCTCTGAGCATGACTGTGCCCGCTGGCGTTTCATAACAACCGCGTGACTTCATACCAACAAAACGGTTCTCAACCAAATCTAGGCGGCCAATACCGTGCGACCCTGCTCGACGATTAAGATCTTCCATCACCGTTGCTGGAGACATGGTTTCACCATTAATAGCGACAATATCGCCTTTTTCGTAAGTGATTTCGATATATTCTGGTGCATCAGGTGCATTCTCTGGCGATACCGACCAGCGCCACATATCGTCTTCGGCTTCGACCCACGGGTCTTCGAGAATATCACCTTCGTAAGAGATATGCAATAAATTGGCGTCCATAGAATATGGCGACTTCTTTGATTGTTTTTGGTAATCAATTGGAATATTGTGCTTCTCAGCATAGTCCATTAAGCTTGATCGTGAAGATAAATCCCATTCGCGCCAAGGGGCTATCACTTTGATATCAGCATTCAGTGCATAAGCATTGAGCTCGAAGCGCACTTGGTCGTTACCCTTACCAGTAGCGCCGTGTGAAATAGCATCGGCACCGACTTCGGCAGCAATCTCTACCAATCTCTTAGAAATGAGTGGACGTGCAATTGATGTGCCTAGAAGATACTCACCCTCGTAAATGGCATTCGCCCTAAACATTGGAAAAACAAAATCGCGCGCAAATTCTTCACGCAGATCTTCAATGTAGATTTCTTTAATGCCCATGGCTACGGCTTTCGCACGCGCTGGCTCAACTTCCTCGCCCTGACCGATGTCGGCCGTAAATGTTACAACCTCACAACCGTAAGTTTCTGTTAACCACTTTGCAATAATACTGGTGTCTAAACCGCCTGAATAGGCCAATACAACTTTATTCATTTTCTGTTATTTCTTGATTTTTATAGTTAAATGTTTTCTCGAAAAGCACAGTAGCATCGTCAAGAAGCACTTGCACTCTCCACTCACCAATCCATGTATGCCAAAGATTTTTAGAAGACCAAACACGCCAACGCGGACCTCTAATTTCAAAACGCACATCAGCCATCACCTTGCCGTCATAAATCCAACGATGGGTAAGGTGCTCGCCTTTTAAATTGCGGATGTTGGTGAAGAAGTAGATTTTACCTAAAGAGTTGTCGAGTTCTTCGATAATATCAATCGGCACTCTGTCTTCGACATTAAGAGAGAATACCGCTTCAGAAATGTTTTCATGCGGCCATTCGTGCGCCAAAACTGAAAATGTGAGAAAGAATCCAAGAATTGCGATTGCGATTTTTTTCATTTAATCCACCCAAGTAATGACGTGTTCAAATAATTGATCTTCGCTAACTTCGTTGTCTCTGTAGGTGCGTCCCCGCACCGAAATACCAGCCAAGTGCACACTATTTTTATCGCCACTAAGCAAAGGGTGCCAGCTGTGTAGATCTTTGCCTTCATATAGTAACCGATATGCGCACGTTGAGGGTAGCCAATTAAACTTTTTGCCCCAATCCGGTTTGATTGTCAAGCAATCTGGGACGTAGGCTTGTCGATCCTCATAATGAGGGCAAGAGCATGTCTCTTCGTCAAGATAGTGACAAGCGACATCGGTGAAATGGATTTCGTTGTTGTCTTCATCTTCTAACTTGTGCAAACAACAACGCCCACAACCATCGCAAAGAGACTCCCACTCGTTGGGTGTCATCTCATCTAAGGTTTTAGTTTGCCAAAAAGGTTTTGTTTTTTTACTCACTACTGAGACGACTGGGAAAGAATGTATCTGAGAATCGCCTTACCTTCTTCGTTGCCAGAACGTGCAGATTCGCTCGCCCAATAATAAGCCATGTCAAAATTTACCTCTGTACCAATGCCCTGTAAATACATCATCGCTAGCGTGTTTTGAGATTCAACAGAGCCCTCTTCAGCAGCCCTAGACATCGATAAGAATACTTGCAGATCATTACCGCTCGATGCTGCACTGAGTCCACTGATATCAGCCACCTCGCCTTTATGATCGGTAATACCCAAGGACTGCATTTGGTTAAAGACCTGTTGATTAAGGCTTAATGATTGCGCTATCACGCCCAGATCCGAACCTGTATCCTCGCCAACCTCAACCTTGGTATCTGCACCACTAACTTCAAGCGTTGTGTTTGGCGCAACTTCCAATCCGCCAACATCAGCTTTGGTCGACTCAACGATTAACTCGTTTTTCTGTAGAGAGATAATCTGTGAAACCCCTGTACCAATCTTGGCGCTAGTAATTATTGGCTTTAATTGCTTTGAAACTTCACCCGTTTGCTTTAATATTTTCTCGTTTGATTGAATACTGGTCTTGGCTTTAACAGTTTCATTTCCACTCGTCGGCTCTATTTTCAAGGGCTCCACCTCAATGCTCGGTTGCGAAGTGATGGCGTCCATCTTAAAGGCTTGTGACACTTTCTTGGCTGACTTAGTGAACGAACTTGGCAGCATCTTACCTTGCGTTTGTTCTGGCTTAATTTTTGATTCTATGATTGCAATCTCAATGGCGCTTGGTTCAACACTATTAGAAGCCTTGCTGCTGACAGTGCTGCTGGCTTTTTCGGTGTTTTTAATTTCAACTTTTTTCACTGACTCTGTTATTGCCACTGCCACCACCTCAGTTGTTAGCTCAAGTTCGACTGGCTCTGAAACAACAACCTTTGCCACTTCTTTAACTGGCTTTGCTTCAGCTTTGGCTGCCTTTTCAACACTTTTTTCGATCTCTATAATGACAGGCTTTCTTTCAGCTTTGCTGGCGTTCAAAGAGGCATCCGGATTTTGCTTGATACTCTCAAGTAACGCCTGTGCGGCGGCGTTTTTCTGAGCAATAGATTTTTCTAGCCAAATCAAGGCGTCGTCAATATTACCCTCGTCAAAATACTGTTTACCCAAGCTGTACTGGGCAGCATCGTAACCGCCTTCCGCTGCTCTTTGTAAATAAAGCCTAGCAATCGTGTCGTCCTGCTCAACCACATTCCCCTGTTGATAAATGACATAAAGCGCGTACTGCGCAACCTGATTCTCTTGTGCGGCTAAATCCAACAGCATGGCAATGGCCTTTTGCGGATTGTTATTGACTCCATGACCATCCAAAAGCAATTTAGCCAATCGATACTCTGCGTCTAAGTTGCCCTGTTCGGCTGATTTTTGGTACCACGTCATACTGGTTTCAATATTCTTCTCAACCCCCGAGCCTAATTGATATCTCATTCCCAGTGAATACTGAGCCTCAGCGTGGCCCTGCCTAGCTGCCTTCTCAAACCAATGAACAGCTGCAGAGGCGTCTTTATTAACTCCTGAGCCCAACAAATATCGAAGCGCTAAAGAATATTGCGCTCGAGTATGCCCCTGGGTGGCTGCCATTTGATAAAGGGCAACCGCTCTTTGTAGATCTGTTGCAACACCATCGCCTTTCAAGTACATCGTTGCCAACTGATATTGGGCCTTGACCTGTCCGCCTTCAGCTGCACGACCAAACCAATACAGTGTTTTGCCGCTGTCTCTATCTATTTGCGTACTAGCGCGATATATTTGCCCTACTAAAAATTGAGCATCAACATTATTTTGCTGAGCAGCCAACTCAGAGAACTGCAGTGCTAAAGCGTCGTCTTGGCCAATAAGCTTTCCTTGGTAATACATTTCGCCCAACATTGCTTGTGCACCTGCGTGACCTTGCTCTGCAGACAATTGGTAATATTCAACTGCAGAAGCGCTCTCACCTTCGCGCAGATAAAATTCAGCCAATTCAAACTGAGAATCAGCACCGTACTGGCTGGCTGAAATTTCGTATAAGTTCTTTGCAAGACCTTTGTTGACTGCAGTTCCTGTGCCAGTGTCGTACATTTTTGCAACAATAAGCTGCGCAGTTGCGTGACCTGAATCGGCTGCTTTCTTATACCACTCAAAGGCTTGAACGTCGTTAGCTGACGTGCCTTCGCCATTACGATACATAACACCGAGACTAAATTGTGCCTCAACAAATCCTTGGTCTGCCGCTTTTTGATACCATGCAAAGGCACTAGAAAGATCTTTCTCGACACCAACACCATGATAATAACCGTTGGCAACATTAAACTGTGCGCTTGCATGGCCCTTCTCAGCAACCCGTGAATACCAATAAAAAGCCAGCGCGTAGTCTTGCTCAACGTTGATACCATTGTGGTACATATTGGCCAAACTAAATTGAGATCTTGCGTCACCTTCACGAGCAAATTGCTCTAGCTGTTGCTGTAGAGTTGTGGCAGAGTTGTTTGAATTGGAATTATCTAGATTTTCAGCGGCCAAAGCACTGAATCCGATGAGAGTAATAAGAAGTGTAATCAGTCTCAACATATTATGAAGTAACGTGCAAAAATGGCATCAGTACCGATTATAGACACATTTTTAACAATAATCTCTCAATTCCAATAGCCACACCAGAGCAAAACGGCAACGGTGCCGACAAATCAGCTAAAAACTGTTCGTCAAGCGCCATTAATGGCTTTTCAAGTGCTTGGCGTTTATTAAGCTCGAGCTGAAAACGCTCACGATAATCCTCGGCACTTTGCAACTCTTGATAGCCATTAGCAACTTCAACGCCGTCAAGATACAACTCAAATCGATGCGCCACTCTATTCTCCACTTGAGCAAGGGCAGCTTGCTGTGATGGAAAGTCATAGATAAAACAAATCGGATGTTGGCGCAACTTTGGCTCCACGAAATGCACAAAAAGCAGCATCTGCAGATCTTCAATCCAGTGAAAATCATCACTCAGCCCGTGTGACCCTGCAAAGATCTTGAGGGTATCAAGGTCTGTTTGTAAAATATCAATACCTACGTAGCGAGTAAAGGCCTCACTGTATGACATCTTGATCACGGGTCTGGAGTCACCTAGTGCATTAACCAATTCACCAACTTCACTCATAAGCTGGTGCATATCAAAATCAAGTCGATAATATTCCAACATGCCAAATTCGTTGAAATTACGCTCACCGTACTCATTGTCTCGATATACCGAGCAAATCTGAAAAATATCACCACTGCCTTTTGCCAGTAGTCGCTTCATTTCAATTTCTGGAGAGGTGTGAAGATACAATGCATCGGCCTTACCAAGGCCTTCATTCACGCGAACACCGATACTGTCAATATGAACATCAGTAATTGGCGATGAAACCAAAGCAGGCGTTGTTACCTCTGTGACGTCGCGATCGTAAAAAAAATCGCGAATCGTTTTGATCAGCACAGATCTTGTCCTGAGGGATTTTTTTAAGGATATCGCCATACTTTAAATTTCTAGAGTGGCATCATAAATGACAGACTGTTTTAAGTGCAAGACCATGTCTTTACATTACTAGTTAAAATTTTAATTATTGCGGAAAATAATGCGAAGCCTAGTGCTCCTATGCGAGCAATATTTGACAATAAAAATTAGGATTTTAGGACGTAATTAAGCGCGACCTGCGTATTCGTTGGTTCGCGTGTCTACCTTTACTTTCTCGCCAATAGCAATAAACAACGGCACTTGCACAACAACGCCGGTATTCATTGTTGCTGGCTTGCCGCCTGTGCCCGCAGTATCGCCTTTTAAACCTGGGTCAGTATCGACAACTTCCAATACCACATGATTTGGAGGGGTGACTGAAATCGGATTGTTATTCCATAGAGTAACCACACAGCTATCTTGCTCAACAAGGTAATTAATAGCACCAGACATCGCCGTTTCATCAAGTGCGTACTGATCGTAAGAGTCCGGATCCATAAAATGCCACGATTCGCCATCGTTATACAGATATTGCATATTCAATTCCATCACATCAGCGCCCTCTAAAGACTCGCCAGATTTAAAAGTCTTTTCAAGGGTTTTGCCAGTGATTAGATCTTTAAATTTAACGCGGTTAAAGGCCTGTCCTTTTCCTGGCTTAACAATTTCATTGTTAACGATTGAACAAGGATTGCCCTCCAGCATTAATTTGAGGCCATTTTTAAACTGGCTTGTACCGTAATGTGCCATTTTTCTCCTGAGTTTATTGATGTTGAAGTCAATTCAACCACTATTTATTATAACTATATTGTATCTTTGTGTAAAATACGCAAGCTCACATTTTAACCTTTATTTTTAACCAATTTTATGCACATCCACGAATACCAAGCAAAACAGCTATTCTCAGAAAATGACATCCAAGTGCCAGAATTCGTTGTTATTTCTAGTGCAAACGAAACAAAAGACGCCTGTCAAAAACTTGGCGGCTCAGTTTGGGTTGTGAAGGCGCAAGTTCATGCCGGCGGTAGGGGCAAAGGGGGCGGTGTTATTGTCTGTTTTAACATTGAGGACACGATAAGCGCTAGTGAAAAATTATTAGGTGGAAGGCTGATTACGCCACAGACAGATGCAAAGGGTCTGCCGATAAATCAAGTGATTATCGAAGCGGGTCAAGATATCCAAAAGGAGCTTTACTTAGGCCTACTCGTCGATCGTGCAACATCAAGCATTACCGTACTCGCTTCAACTGAAGGTGGCATGGACATCGAAGAGGTGGCTGCTAATACGCCTGAAAAAATAATAAAACACGCAATTGATCCACTGGGAACTCTTGAAGAAATCGCGTGCAACGAAATCGCCAATCAACTGAAATTAGACTCGAGCCTTCATTCACAATTCGCAACAACCCTCACTGGGCTTTACAACATCTTTAGTGAAAACGATGGCAACCTCATCGAAATCAACCCATTGATTATTACGGACGCTGGAGAAATCATTGCACTCGATGGCAAAATCGACTTTGATGATAATGCTTTGTACCGCAACGAAGCCATTGCCGCTTTACGTGACCCGTCTCAAGAGGATGAAAAAGAAAGGAATGCCAGCGAATCTCAATTGAACTATATTTCCCTAGACGGCAACGTTGGCTGCATGGTAAATGGCGCTGGCCTTGCCATGGCTACGATGGATCTCATCGAATACCACGGTGGCTCCCCCGCCAACTTTCTTGATGTCGGCGGCACGGCTACGGCAGATCGTGTTGCCAAAGCATTTGAAATCATTCAAGGTGGTGCTGACGTAAAAGCCATACTGGTGAATATTTTTGGCGGAATTGTCCGCTGTGATCTTATTGCCGAGGGCATTCTTCAGGCTATCGAAAAGATTGGTCTTACACTGCCTATTGTTATTAGGCTGGAAGGTACCAATGCCACTGAAGGCTTGGAAATATTAAACAAAAGCGACTTTAATATATCGACTGAAGCCGATTTAACGCAAGCAGCAAAACAAGTCGTGGAGATGGCGAAATGAGCGTACTAATTAACAAAGACACCAAAGTAATCTGCCAAGGCTTTACCGGAAGGCAAGGCACATTTCACTCAGAACAATCTATCGCCTATGGCACGCAATTTGTTGGCGGCGTTACCCCTGGAAAAGGCGGACAAACGCACCTGGATCGCCCCGTTTTTAGTACGGTTAGAGACGCAATGGATGAGGTCGGTGCAAATGCCTCTATGATTTATGTACCCCCAAGATTTGCATTTGCCTCAATTAAGGAAGCGATTGAAGCGGAAATACCAGTCATTACTTGTATTACTGAAGGCATACCTGTGCAGGATATGATCAAAATTAAGGCAATACTCAAAGGCTCAAAATCAAGATTGATTGGCCCAAATTGTCCTGGCGTAATCACCCCTGGCGAGTGCAAACTTGGCATCATGCCTGGCAACATTCACCAAAAAGGCGCGGTTGGCATTGTCTCGCGCTCTGGCACTCTCACTTATGAAGCCGTTCACCAAACAACACTCGCAGGCCTCGGCCAAACAACGTGTATTGGTATTGGTGGCGATCCAGTAAACGGCACTAACTTTATTGATTGTCTTAAACTCTTTGAAGACGATGAAGAGACAAAGTCAATCATCATGGTAGGTGAGATTGGTGGCAGTGCCGAAGAAGAGGCTGCCGAGTTTATTTCATCCAATGTCTCTAAACCTGTTGTCTCCTACATTGCGGGCTTGACAGCACCAAAAGGCAAGCGCATGGGACACGCTGGCGCTGTAATCAGTGGTGGCAGTGGTGGTGCGCAAGACAAAATCAACACTTTAGAGCGTTGCGGTATCGCCGTTGCTCCGTCTCCAGCATTGATGGGGTCTACCCTACTAGAGGTTCTTAGCTAAAGAGAATTAAAACAACTCTCTCAGGTTTTGGTAAAAAACATCAAAGTTTGGGAGATTCAATAAGGCCTCTCTTTGTTTCTCTCCCCACACTGGTTGAGGAAAATAACTGTCGTTTTCAAACCGTGCCATAACGTGCCAATGAACTTGCGGCAGCATGTTGCCAAAAGAGGCAATGTTGATTTTGTCGGGCGCGAAGTAATCATCCATCTGTCTCTCGATAATATCAATCACCCGAAAAATCTCGATCTTTTCCTCAACACTGCATTGAAAAAATTCCTTCACCTCTCTTTGGCAGAACACTTTTATCCAAGGTATTTCGGCCTGCTCCACCTCTATACGTATTAACTCGTTCGAGGCAACAATCATTGTTTTTCTAACAACATCGCGTCACCGTAACTAAAGAAACGGTATTGGTTTTCGATAGCATGATTATAAATTTCAAACATTTTCTCTCGAGAGATAAAAGCGCTGACCAGCATCAACAATGAAGATTTTGGTAAATGAAAATTGGTGATCATGGCGTCCACCAACTGAAATTCAAAGCCTGGATAAATAAAAATGTCAGTATCACCCTGAGTTTTGCACACCTCACCCTTTAAAGCCATTGACTCTAGAGTGCGCACTGCCGTCGTTCCTACCGCCACGATTCTTCCACCATTAGCGCGTGTTTGTTTAATTTTTGCAGCAGCTTCAGCGCCCACTTGATAGACTTCGCAGTGCATATGATGATCTTTGATATTCTCAACTTTTACCGGCTGAAAAGTGCCAGCACCAACATGCAACGTGACAAACGTGTGCTCAACCCCTTGCTCTTGCAGGCGGGTGAGCAATGCTTCGTCAAAATGCAAGCCTGCAGTTGGTGCAGCCACAGCGCCATCGTTTTGCGCATAAACCGTTTGGTAGCGGTTTAAATCTTCTTCTTTATCGCTGCGCTCAATATAAGGCGGCAATGGCACATGGCCCACCTCATTGAGACAGTCAAGAATTGCGGTACCTGAGAAGGACAACGTATAAATGCCTGAGGACTTGTCAACAACTTCGGCTCGTTGGCCGTTTTCCAAAACGACAAAACTACCAACTTTCGGCGCCCTACTGGCTTTGATCATCGCCAAAGCTTGGGTGTCGCTAAGCAATCGCTCAATGAGTATTTCGATCCTACCGCCCGATTCTTTTTGACCGAACAATCTTGCTGGAATCACGCGAGTATCGTTAAGCACCAACAAATCACCTGCACGCAAAAACTCACCTAATTCGGCGAATGTGGTATCAACAATGCCCTCGCCAGCGACCAATAATTTTGAATCGGTGCGCTTCTCACTGGGGAATTGGGCAATTAACGATTTTGGTAGATCGAAATCAAAATCACTTAACTTCATACTCTCTGACGTACTCTAATATCTGATAAGCGGCGCTGACGATAGCTCGAGGGGTAATGGTTGCGCCGGTAAATTGATCAAAGTTGCCGCCATCACGCTTTACTTTCCACTGAGACTTATCTAAATTTAGCAATGACAAGCCCGAAAAACTCTTGATCCAATCCGATTTACGCGTCTCAATTTTGTCGCCCAAACCCGGGGTTTCTTTGTGACTAATCACCCGAACGCCAAGCAATTCTCCGTCTATATCAATGCCAGTCAATAATCGAATATTGCCGTTATAGCCGTTTGGATAAGTGTGCTCTATCAGATGAGCAAATACCTCGCCATTTTTCTCTGCCGGAAAAATTCGTATGGTTTGATCAATACCATGCAGGTCAACTTCTTTTTCAAACAGATCATCAACAATATCGTTATCGTAATTGGCAACGATTTCATTGAGTCTTTTGATAAGCAATTGCTCTTCGTTAAAAGCAATTTTTTCCTTGGTAGTTTGCTCAGCTAGACTGACAAAAAATACACAAACCAAAGTAAAGACAAGCATCAAAGTGCCTGATTTAAATACGGTGGAATTCTTCATTTTCCAAACACCTTCGGTTGTGTGTAATAATCAATCAATGGCACGGTAATATTCATTAATAGTACGGCAAAAGCGACAGCGTCTGGGTAGCCGCCAAATACCCGAATAACGATAATAATCACACCGATTGAAAAACCATAAATCAACCTACCCAACGGGGTTGTGCTGGCAGAAACCGGGTCGGTAGCAATGAAAAAGGCCGCCAACATAGTGGCGCCATTAATCAAATGAAAAGCCGGTGAAGAGTAGCTGCTCGGATCTATCAAATACAAAACACCTGACATCAATACCAAGCCAAGGACTAAAGAAAGTGGAATATGCCAAAAAACAATTCGGCGCAACAATAGATAGATGCCGCCCACTAAGAAGCCAAGATTAATCCACATTTGACTAATATTTTCGAATGTTAGTGCGCCGATACTCTCCCCAAGCATCAACTGAGTTTTGGTGTAATCCAGATTAGTGGCACCGGTTAGTGCGTCCACAGCAGAGAGCTCAAAAATACTCAATACACCCTGAAACTCAGACGGCCACTGTGTCATTTGCAGTGGGTATGAAACCAACAAGAAAGCATAGCCAAGCATGGCGGGGTTAAACGGGTTATTGCCGAGGCCGCCAAACAATTGCTTACCAAAAACAATAGCAAACAAAACACCCAGAACAATAATCCACCACGGGGCAATGCTTGGAATAGCAATCGCTAATAAAACAGCAGTAAGAACGGCAGAGCCATCACACAGGGATGGAGTAATCTGTATACCGCGCATGCGCAGCACCAAAGCTTCTGCACTGAGAGCTGTGACAATTGCCAATGCAATCTGAACCAACACCGAAAACCCGAAGAAAACCACTTGCGCAGCAACGCCTAGGACAAGTGCGTAAATCACTTGGCGCATTACCTGATTGGTGCCCATCACCTTATCTCGCATCTTCTAACTCCTTTGCAGTTTTGGCCGCATTCACGCGCTCTTGAGCTGCCGCAATGGCTTCTTTTTGCACCTTGTCTTTTGCCATTTTTTCCTTTAGCGCTTTTTTCTTCGCTTCCATCATTTCCGCGCGCTCTTGTTTATTTCTTTCGAGACGAAATTCGCGAAATTCAAAACGCTCTCTGGCGTTGTCTGTCTGTACTTTTTCCTTGGTTTGCTGTCTATTCAACGCCTTGGCAAACTGATAATAATCAACCAATGGAATGTTGCTCGGACAAACGTGCGAACAACAGCCGCACTCTATACAATCCAACAAATTATAATCCAAGGCCTTTTCAATATTCGAGCTCTTAGAATACCAATACAGTTGTTGTGGTAGTAATTCCATCGGACAAACAGTATTGCACATGCCGCAACGTATACATTCTTGTGCAGCGGCTTTTTCAATCGGTTTATTAACAAAAATACAATTGGTGTTTTTGCTGATGGAGTAATCTGTACCTTTAAGATCGACACCCATCATCATTCCTGCCATGCGAATATCGTTTTCCCCTGGGTCAATGTCAGCAAAACCGAGAACATAGTCGTAACTTGCACCCAGTCTTACTTGGAGATTTTTTGGCTCTTTGATGGCGCTTCCAGTAACCGTAACAACACGAGAAATAAGCGGCCTGTTTTCAACCACAGCATCAAAGATAGCAACCAATGTTCCTACATTTTGACAAAGAACGCCAACATCGGAGGCGTACCCACCGGATGGAATTTCAATACCTAGCAGCGATTTTACTAATATTTTTTCAGCGCCCGAAGTGTATTTAGTCGGTATCGCCTCAATGGTAATTCGCTCATTCTTGCAAAACTTCTTAAGCAGTTTGATGGACTCTTTTTTATCGTCCTCAATGGCGATGATGGCTTTTTCAGCGCCACAAATATGCAGCAACACTTCCACACCTCGAATAACCTTGGTAGGATAAGCCTGCATTAGGGCGTCATCGCACATAATGCCCGGCTCACACTCTGTAGCGTTGACAATTAACGTGTGACAACCTTCGGCAAATTGCACTTTGGTGTGCGTCGGAAAACCCGCGCCACCCATGCCAACAATGCCCGAGAGGCGGATTTTGTTATAAATGGTGTCCGGTGTACAAAAGTCGTAATTCTCAGTACAAGCGACAGAGTTATCTATCCATTCATCTTCACCATCGGACTCAATGGTAACGCAAAGAGCTTTGAGGCCCGATTGATGGGCCATTACTTGGTTGTCAATTGCGACAACAGTGCCGGAAATCGAAGCGTGCACTGGCGCACAACGATCGTCATCAATAGTGGCAATTACTTGACCTGTCAACACATGTTCACCCACACTAACGCACGGCTTGGCCTGCTCGCCAATTCTTTGCTGCATGGGCAATACAACCTTGTCTGGTAAAGGAATACGAATAAGGTCAATCTCCTTAGCAGGAAAAGGATTTTCGAGTACAAGGCCACCTTTAAACGTAAACTTAGACACTCGCCAACTCTCCAACATTAGGCACAAAAGTATTCAGCGTCGGCTTTACTTCAACCATGTCAATACAATCCACCGGACAAACCGGCAAACACAGATCACAGCCAGTGCATTCAGCGGCAATCACCTGCGTCATCACCTTAGAGGAGCCAACAAAAGCATCCACTGGACAAGCTTGAATACAGAGTGTGCAGCCGATGCAAACTTGCTCGTCAACCACGGCAATTCGCTTTGGCTTAGTTTCACCGTGCTCTGCATTTAGGAGCAAGGTTTCCACGTCCAATAGTTCCGCTAAAGCGTCAACACCGTCTTGGCCGCCGGGTGGGCACTGATTTATTTCAGCCTCGCCACTGGCAATTGCTTCAGCGTAAGGGCGACAGCCCGGGAAATCACACTGGCCGCATTGAGTTTGCGGCAAAATGGCATCAATTTGATCGACCAAGGGGTTACCTTCTACCCTGTAGCGAATTGCAGCATAGCCGAGCACAAGACCCAAGACAAGTGCCAATATAGAGAGTATAGAAACCGCGTCAATCATTAGAGACCCTTACACCAAACCAATAAAGCCCATAAAGGCCATTGACATTAGCCCCGCTGTAATCAGCGCAATCGGCACGCCCTTAAATATTTCAGGGACATTGGCAGATTCGATCCGTTCGCGAATACCAGAAAACAACACCAACACAAAAGAAAAACCGACCGCAGCACCAAAGCCGTATACTCCAGACTGGAGAAAGCTATTACTTTCACCGACGTTTAACAAAGCAACGCCGAGCACTGCACAGTTGGTTGTAATAAGCGGCAAAAATACGCCGAGTGATTGATGTAATACTGGCGAGGTCTTGTTGACGACAAGCTCTGTAAAGCCTACTACAGCTGCAATAGTGACGATGAAGGCAATGGTTCTAAGGTATTCGAGCTCAAATGGAATTAACAAATAAGTGTTAATCAAATAGCTCGTAATACTGGCTAATGTGAGGACAAAAGTGGTGGCGAAGCCCATGCCGATTGCGGTATCCATTTTATTGGAGACACCCATAAACGGGCACAAACCCAAAAACTTGACTAAGACAAAATTGTTGACCAATATGGTGCTAACAAGGATTAATACATACTCATTCATGAGGCGAATTTTAAACTAAATACCTTCTCCATTGCCATCCTACGTTAGCCCCCTGCCAAAAGAAATTTTGTTCCAGGCACGTTCGTGATAATAATAAAGAAAAACCTTTGTTACTACTTCGATAGAGCCAATGGAGGCCGCCATCTTAAGGTTGCCGGTAATTAAGTAGGAAATAATCACTGTATCCATTGTGGCTATAATTCGCCAAGAGATCGTTTTCCAAACCGATCTAGAAGTTTTCTCTTTCATTACAATGCCTCTTAGAGTGTGACCTTACTAAAACTTCTCTTTCATATCGGCGTTATTTGCTGCCACTTGGTAACAAATACTAAAGCCATGCGTATAATCATGCTCATTAGAGCCTTGGTATTGCTCTTGCAAGTCGTAAGTATTAACACCCGATCTCAGCATAAATTGCAACTGATCAAGGTGCGCATTAATGCCACGAATTTCGCCGCTATAACTCCACCTTTTGCGGATCAATGTCGCCTGAGAATAGCCACGACCATCGTCAAAGCTAACAAAATCCAACGCAATTAATGGAATTTTATGCAGACTCTCCTGCAATAATCCAACATCATCTGCCGGTGTAACAACAACGCCTTTGCCCGACTTGACGCCGCTATCAACATTAGCAACCCATTCATTCACACTTAGCAATTCGATAACCTTACCCTGTTCATTGACAACACTAATAATCTCGCTATCTTCAACCATAGACCTTCTCCTTAAACGGGGCAATACCAATGCGCTTAAAAGCGTCAACAAAGTTTTCACCCTCTTCTCTATTTTCTAGGTAAATATTGACAATGTCTTCAATCGCATCGACCACTTCAGCGCCAGCAATTGAACGTCCAAGCTTCCTACCGATAATCGTTTCTTGCAGTGTTTCACCGGCGAGTGTAATTTGATAAAACTCTTGCTCGTTCTTTTTCAGGCCCAAAAGCCCAATATCGGCAATATGGTGATGGCCGCATGAATTTTCACAGCCCGAAATATTGATATTAATTGGGCCAATATCGTATAACTTGTCCATATCATCAAAACGCTGTTGAACTTGCTGTGCGATTGGAATAGATACTGCCTTAGCCAAATCGCAATAATCTGCGCCTGGACAGGCCACAACGTGGGCCAACGTGCCGTGGTGTGGACTGGCCAAATCACTTTTATCCAGATCCTGCCACAACGCATGCACCTGATCTTTCCTTACATAAGGAAATACAAGGTTTTGACGTTTTGTCGTTCTTAATTCTGAATTAGAGTACTTATCCGCCAAATCGGCAATCATTCTCATTTGTCCAGAAGTCGCATCACCTGGGGCTGTACCAAGTTGCGTTAGGGAAATATTTACTACACTGTAACCCGCTATCTTATGCGCCCTAACATTGTTCGTTTTCCAAATACTGTAATTAATGTCTAGAGTGTCTTTAAAGTCGCCTAAATCTAGTGGTTTTACAGGTAGAGCAAAATCTTGTTTTAATTTTGCCAGCTCTTCCATGTTGAGTTTTAATTCCGGATCGTCTTTGCCGTGTTGCCAGTCTTCATCGACCATTTTTGCGAATTCTGCAGCACCGTGCTCACGAACCAAGAACTTAATACGCAGGCGCTTAAGGTTATCTCTACGCCCTTTTAGATTGTAAATCCTAAGAACCGACTCAAGGTAACTAAGAATATCTTCGACCGGAACAAATGGGTGAATTTCTGGACCCACCATTGGCGCAGCGCCAAGGCCGCCACCAACATAACTTGCAAAGCCTAATTCGCCCGCATCGTTTTTCACGATTTTCAGTCCAAGATCGTGAATTTGCAGCGCAGTTTCATCTAACTTCGCGCCATTAATGGCCATTTTAAACTTACTTGGCAGCCACGAAAATTCTGGATGGATGTTAAACCAACGTCGAACAAGTTCACAATAAGGTCTCGCATCTTCCACTTCATCTTCAGTTAAGCCTGAGAAAGGGTCCGCGGTAATATTACGCATTGCCTTGCCACTAGTTTGAATAGCGTGTAATCCCACTGCAGAAAGATCGCGCAATAAATTAGCAATTTCAGGCAGCTCAATCCAATTGTATTGAATATTTTGTCTGGTCGTGAAATGACCAAAGCCACGGTCGTACTTATCGGCCACATCAGCCAAAGCTCTGAGTTGCTCAGTATTAAGTATGCCGTAAGGGATTGCCACACGCAACATGTGGGCATGCAACTCCATGTAGAGGCCATTTCTGAGACGAAGGCTTCTGAATTTGAGCGCATCTAAATCGCCCGCTAAATAACGTTTTAACTGTTTCTCAAATTGATCAACACGCTCAACTAAAAAAGCCGTGTCATCTGCATTGTATT
This sequence comes from uncultured Gammaproteobacteria bacterium, assembly GCA_913020715.1. Lineage (GTDB taxonomy): Bacteria > Pseudomonadota > Gammaproteobacteria > PS1 > Pseudothioglobaceae > Pseudothioglobus. The sequence continues at coordinate 65,855 of CAJVZH010000002.1, read as the reverse complement.
GGTACATAAGATTCACTCAAATAAGATATACCAACAATTATAGTATCATATGCTACATATTACACATTTATAGAAAAAATAATACTTATATACTGGTATACTCGCAAATTATAGAAAAAAATTTCATTATTAGCTTTTTTTCGGGATAGAATATGGATGCAATCGATAGAAAACTACTGGATTTACTGCAAAAAAATGCCGAGATGACCGTGCAGCAGCTATCTAAGGAGGTGCATTTATCAACCACGCCTTGCTGGAAGCGAATCAATCAACTAAAAAAACTGGGCTTTATTAATAAGACGGTTTCTTTGATTAATCGCAAGCGCGCAGGACTCAATGTCACCGCCATTGTGTTCGTAACTATCAACACTCACGATCAAGAGAAAATCAAAATTTTCGCGGAAACAATTAAAGATTTCCCAGAGGTTCTTGAGTGCTACCGCATGAGCGGTGAGATCGACTACCTACTCAAGGTGATTGTCGGCGATATTGACAGTTATGATGGCTTTTATAAGCGTTTAATCGAACAAGTGCCGTTTCTCAAGGTGACTTCAAATTTTGCCATTGAAGAAATCAAGTTCACCACAGAGCTACCACTGGATAATCAATAATTAACCCAAATACAGTTTAGTCATTCCAATCGCACAAACGATAAGTAGCCCGCCACCAAGCCAGCGCTTAAATTGTTGATCGTTCTCCATCAATTTAGCGTGCACCTTCAAGCCAAAATAATGACCCACACCAGCTGCAGGAAGTAGCATTAAGGCATATTGCCAATCAATATGAATGTCAACTGCTACAAAAGCGCCCATTTTTATACTAACCAAGAAAAACCACAAAACGAACAGTGTGTTTCTGAGCTGCTCTTTGGCAATCTTACGCATGTAGACTGCAACAATCAGTGGCGCACCCGTCAAAGAAGTGCCGGAAATATATCCACCTAAAACCAACAGAACATTATCAAGCCAGTTTTTGTTAGAACTAATGCTGTAATTAAGTAGCCAAGTTAGAGCGTAGAAACTGGTGATTGAATAAACAATCACCGTCATAACATTTGGGGGGAGGCTTAAAAGACCAATAACGCCAACTATTTTGGCGGGCAAAATCCAGCGCAGTGATTTTTTAAAATATTTCCAGTCAACCTGCTTTAATGCCTTAGCAAGAGATAACCCAGAAAAAAACAGTAGATGTAGACCGATGATTGGCAACCAGTCAATTGGCGAGCCAGCCACCAAAAGCATAAAAGGCAAACCTAAGGCCGCACCCCCAAAACCAAAACCTGTACGAACAAAACCTGTCCAGCAAAAGATTAATAAAACAAACGCAAATTGTAGTGTTGAAAACTCCATCTACCCTCAAAGAATCGTAATAACGAAAAATCGTCATTATACCCAGCAGTCTAAGTTTGGCTTAAGCCACATTGGCATAGTTTATACTCGATAGCAAAACACAATCAAATAAGTATTATATGAGCGACAACAGCATCATTAACTCTCTCGATAATCACGCCGAACTAGAATCACTCTATCAAAAAGATCGGGCAGCATTTTCAGTAACACTAAGTGAGGCTATTGAACTCAAACCGGAATCCGAGACCTTAAAAACTTGGCAAGCGAGGCTTAAACATAACATCAATAACAGCGTCTCTCGTAAAGAAAACAAACTGTTTTTCGTTATCGCTACTGCTCTTTTAGCAGGTGTTTTTGCGAAATTCCCAGTCATTTTTTCACTCGCAGAGGATTGGTTTTACCCAAGATTTTTGCCGATCATTCTTGTTACGCCAATCCTTCTTTATTTTGTCGATTTCAAAAACGGCGGCCTAAGAAATCGCCTATTACTAGCAGGTGTTACTTTTTGCACACTTATCTCTTGGCAAATGCCAGAGAATACCAACTCCGACTCCATCGTCATGTCACAAATCCATATGCCATTGCTAATGCTCTCCCTCCTTGGGATTGCTTTTGTTGGCGCCAATTGGAGACAAACAACCAAACGTATTGAATACCTTGGCTACCTAGGTGAGGCGTTTATTTTGACGGTGTTAATTGGCTTGGGAGGGGCGGTGCTTACCGGAATCAGCATCGGACTATTCGACTTGATCGGTATCGATATTTCGCAGTTTTATATGGATTACGTCATTATTTTTGGCTTGGTGGCTGCGCCCACAGTTGCTAGTTATGTTTACGACTTCATTCTAAACCGAAAAAGTAATTTTGCCAATACGTTGTCGAGCATCTTTATTCCTCTTTTCTTTATAACAATCGCTGCTTATCTTGTGGCCACCGTTTATCAAGGAAAGACGCCTTATAACGATCGTGAATTTCTTATAATCTTTAACGGCCTGTTGCTTGTCACTTGGGCAATGTCTGTCTTTTATATTATCGGGCACAATCCGCTAAAAGACTCGAAACTAATGAACGTTGTCCATATCGGCTTACTAACTTCCACGCTTATTGTGAACGGTATAGCGCTCAGCGCCATACTCTATCGCTGGGCCGAGTTGGGCACAACACCAAACCGCGTAGCGGTGACGGGCGCCAACATACTTATATTTATTCACCTAATACGGATAACCTACCAATGCATTCAGAACAATTTCTTGGGCAACACACAGCAATCCATAGAAAGTACGATTGCAAGCTTTCTACCCATCTACTCTCTGTGGTCTGTTATGGTGGTTGTGGTGCTGCCGATTGCTTTTAACTTCAGCTAGAGCAGCCTAAAGCACTGCGGCTAGTTTTTTAGCGCTCGCCTCGGCCAGTCTTAAATCACTCGCCTCTACCATCACTCGAATCAAGGACTCGGTGCCAGATGCTCGAATAAGTACACGACCCTCGTCGCCCAGCTCCAACTCAACAGCCTTTATAGTTTTCTTCAGTTCCGCATGGTTTTCTAAGTCAATCTTATCCGCTGTTTTAACATTAATCAAAACTTGAGGATATTTGATCATCTCGTTTTTAAGGTCATGGAGCGCCTTGTCGGACTTGCACACAACTTCCAACACTTGCAATGCAGAAATAATGCCATCACCAGAGGTGGTCTTGTCAAGACAAATAATGTGCCCCGAGCCTTCGCCGCCCAAAGTAGCGTTGTGCGATTTCATCTGCTCCATGACAAAGCGGTCGCCCACGTTCGCCTCAATAAACTGAATGTCCAAACTAGCAAGCGCATGACGCATGCCTAAATTAGACATTTGCGTACCAATCACTGTATCGGATGGCAGTACGCCACTTGCATGCCAAGCCTTAGCAATAATAAAAACCAACTCATCGCCATCGACCAGCTCACCTTGGTGATCGACCATGACCATGCGATCGCCATCGCCATCAAAAGCAATGCCAAGATCTGCTTCGTGCTTAAGCACCTCTTGTTGCAAATGCCTTGTGTCTGTTGCGCCACAATTTAGGTTAATGTTGTAACCGTCTGGCTTATTATTGATCATAATAACTTCAGCACCCAATTCGGCAAATACGTTCTGAGCAATATGATAAGTGGCACCGTTCGCACAATCAACAACCATTGTCACGCCCGAGAGGTCAATCGAGCGATCGAAGGTTGACTTGCAAAATTCTATGTATCGTCCAAGCGCCTGGTCATGTCTAACTGCCTTGCCAATATTTGTCGTGTCAACACTGACCATGGGCTCCTCCAGTTTCTTCTCGATAGCCTTTTGATCTTTGCCACTTAACTTTAGACCGCTCTTGGAGAAGAATTTAACGCCATTGTCTTCAAAATGGTTGTGCGAGGCGCTAATTACGACGCCAGCCGTTGCCGCATATGCCTGAGTTAAGTAGGCAATACCCGGTGTTGGCATTGGCCCTAGCAGACCAACATTGACGCCCGCAGACAAAAAACCCGCCTCTAGGGCGGATTCAAATAAATAACCAGAGACACGTGTGTCTTTGCCAATGATCACACTGGCCTGGCCTTTTTCCGACAGGACAGAGCCCACAGCCCAACCTAGTTTTAATAGAAAGTCTGCGGTAATTGGAGCAACGCCAACTCGCCCTCTAATGCCATCAGTGCCGAAATATTTACCCAAAACTACTCCCTAAAGTTCTTAATTTGCTGCCACACGGTTAATGCGTCTTTTGTTTCGCCGACGTCGTGTGCGCGAATAATATTGGCGCCATTTTCCACCGCAACCAAAGCTGCTGTCACACTACCAATCATGCGCTCATTCACCGACTTATCGCCTAGCAAGGCGCCAATCATCGACTTGCGCGATAAGCCCGCCAAAATTGAAACACCGAATTCATGAAACTCGGATAGGTTTTTTAACAAGGCAATGTTGTGGCCTAAATTCTTGCCAAAACCAAACCCAGGGTCTAATGTAATCGCCTCGGGTTTGATGCTAACCGACGCACAAGCAGCGATTCGCTTTTTAAAAAAAACCTTTACATCTTCAACCACATCTTCGTAAGTGGGGTTTTCCTGCATGGTTCTTGGTGTGCCCTGCATGTGCATTAAGCACACATTCACACCCAGAGAGCCTGCCATTTCAAGGGCGCCGTCAATTTGCAGCGCACACACATCATTAATAATGCTGGCGCCAGCCTCAACCGCTCTTTGCATAACAATGGGTTTCGATGTATCGATAGAAATGGGCACATTGATTTTACCGCTGAGCGCTTCGATCACTGGAAGAACACGCCCCAGCTCATCCTCAACACTCACGGCTGGCGATCCAGGGCGAGTAGACTCACCACCGATATCGATAATATCGGCACCCTGATCGACCATTAATTGGGCTTGTTCGATAGCGTTTTTGGCATCGAAAAAACGACCACCATCAGAAAAGGAATCTGGCGTGGTATTTAACACACCCATAACCATTACCTGTTGTTCGCTCACGCCAACCTCGATTTAAGCAAATTGTTCTGGTGTGCTACCAGTCATCGGCTCTTCTTTAGTGGGTTTAACTTCTGGCGCCATCTCACCAGTACCAAGCTCAGAAGACGCTTCTTCAGAGTCCACAACCGCAGCCGGAACACGTATTGGTTTTCTTGCCATCAAATCATCGATTTGACCAACATCGATAGTCTCAAATTCAACCAAAGCCTTGGCCATTGCATCCAAAATATCTCGATTTTCTTCAAGAATTTTGTAAGCCACAGAGTAATTGGTATCAATAATTTTACGAATCTCAGTATCGACCTTATTAAAGGTGTCTTCAGAAATATGCTTATGCTGGGTTACCTGGCGACCCAAGAACACCTCGCCCTCCTCTTCACCATAAGACATAGGACCCATGACCGACGACATGCCCCAAAGTTTGACCATTTTATGGGCGATCTCTGTTGCACGCTCGATGTCATTACTGGCGCCTGTTGTAACGGCGTCTTCGCCATAAACAACTTCTTCAGCAATTCGGCCACCAAACAAAGAGGCTACTTGGGAATTAAGCTTACGCTTTGAAATGCTGTAACTGTCTTTTTCAGGTAAGAACATTGTGACACCTAGCGCCCTTCCTCTTGGAATAATACTTACCTTATAAACCGGATCATGTTCTGGCACTAAACGACCAACAATCGCATGGCCCGCCTCATGATAAGCCGTCATTTCTTTTTCAGCTTCATCCATCACCATGCCCTTGCGCTCTGCGCCCATCATGATTTTGTCTTTAGCCTTTTCAAACTCTTGCATGCCCACCAAACTCTTGTTTTGACCGGCAGCAATCAAAGCGGCCTCGTTAGCAAGATTGGCAAGATCAGCACCCGAGAATCCAGGCGTGCCTCTAGCAATATCCATTGCTTTAACATTCTTCGCCACTGGCAATTTACGCATATGCACCTTCAAAATCGCATCACGTCCGTTAATGTCAGGCAAGCCAACAGTCACCGTACGGTCGAATCGACCAGGTCGTAGCAAAGCGGGGTCTAGTACGTCTGGTCTGTTGGTTGCGGCAACAACAATAATACCTTCAGAACCTTCAAAGCCATCCATTTCAACCAACATTTGGTTAAGCGTTTGCTCGCGCTCGTCATGACCACCGCCCATGCCAGCACCACGCTGACGCCCAACAGCATCAATTTCATCTATAAAGATAATGCAAGGGGCGTTCTTTTTTGCCTGGTCAAACATGTCACGCACACGAGACGCGCCCACACCCACAAACATTTCGACGAAGTCCGAACCCGAAATAAAGAAAAACGGCACGTCGGCTTCACCCGCAACGGCTTTCGCCAGTAACGTTTTACCGGTACCTGGAGGGCCCACCATTAATACACCCTTTGGGATCTTACCGCCCACTTTTGTAAATTTAGAAGGGTCGGATAAAAAGTCAACTAATTCGCTAACCTCTTCTCTGGCCTCATCGACACCAGCAACGTCATCAAATGTAACGTGCGACTCATCTTTGGTAATTAAGCGCGCTTTTGATTTGCCAAACGACATTGGGTTTTTGCCGCCCATGCCACCACCAGCCCCGCGCATTGTGTACAAGATGACACCAATTAGCAATAAAATTGGCGCCAGTGAAATAATCAGTTGTTTGAAAAAGCTGTCCTGCTCAGGTGGTGTTGCAATAACGGCAACGCCATTATTTAACAAGTCGCCCATCAGGCCTAGATCGCCAGGACTGTACGTACTAAACTGCTCACCTGAGCCGCTGACACCACTGATATTACTACCAGCAATAGTGACACTAGAAACGTTACCCTGATTGACGCTTTGAATAAATTGAGAGTAACTAATTTGAGTTTTTTTGTCTTCAACTTGGAAAGTGCCAAAAAGAGAAGCCAACACACTGCCTAATACAAGCCAAAGTAGAATATTTTTATACATAAAACAACAACGAAAAATTAATAAAATTAAGGTGGATAACTATACCATATTGTGTAATTATATAGGGTCTGATGCGGTTTTTTCAAGGGGTCTTTGCATAATTATGAATGATTGGAAAAATGAAAGATTTTTCCGAATTAAAGATTGCTCATATTTATGTAGCGACCTCTGCAAGAGGTTTGGTGCCAAAATATTCTCGAATATGACATAATGACTTAGGTTCGGATATTATGTCGTTTTTCTGGACTTTCCCCGACCGTAATCTTGCTGCAAACACCCAATGAAAATCAAACCAGAACAACTCACCAAGCACTTAAACGATGGGTTGGCGCCCCTCTACTTTGCCTTCGGCCCTGAAATTCTCTTAGTTGAGCAAAGCTTAAGCAGTATCAAGAAAGCTTCGATTGGGTGCGGCTTTGCAGATCGGGTGCGCTTTGACATTGATGGAAATTTTGCTTGGGATAAGATTTTTACAGAAATTGCCAACACGTCATTGTTCGCGCCGCAACGCGTTATCGAGTGTCACTTTAGTACGGGGAAAATAGGCGTCAAGGGCTCCAAAGCACTGTGTGAAATTACCGAGAGCCTACCAAGCGATATTCTGCTGATTATTTCAGCTGGCAAACTCGACATGGCACAGCAAAAGAGCAAGTGGTTTAAATTGCTGGAGCAAAAAGGCGTTGTTCTTCAGCATTGGGAAGTGCAAAGCGATCACCTAGTTGGCTGGATTCTCAATCATATGGAGCAATTGGGCTTAATGGCCGATAAAGAGGTCGCCAATGCGATTGCCTATTGCACCGAAGGTAATTTGTTGGCGTCGATGCAAGAAATTCAAAAATTACAAATGGCATATCCTGGCGGCAAAATCGATACCCAAGACTACTTAAAGCAAATTGACCAGCAATCTCATTATTCGGTTTTTGGTCTAATTGATGCAGCACTCAAAGGCGATGCTACCAAAGTTAATAAAGTCTTTAATTCCTTGCTAGACGAGGCAACACCGCCTATTGTGATTATTTCTTCACTCTATCGTGAGATCAAAGCGCTATCAAAAATGGCGGTTGAATTGCAACATAATCAATCAATGGAGTCGATACTAACCAAACACCGTGTTTGGCAAAAAAGAAAGCCATTGATTACAAATGCACTCAAAACGCACTCTTATCAGCGCCTACAAAAACTAACCTTGTCGCTCGGGCGTATTGACCGCTCACTCAAAGGCAGGGATAATCTTAATGTTTCTGATGAGTTAAGAACAGTACTCATCGCACTAGCCGGAAAACTCCAATGGACTCAATAGAAAAATTGATTGCAACACTTGGGCAAAAAGCAAGAAAAGCTTCCAAAAGTTTGCGTGCAGCAAACACCGAAGAAAAAAATGCCGCCCTTATTCATATTGCCAGTAATATTCAACAGAACAAAGTCTCTATCCTCAGCGAGAACGGAAAGGACTTAGCGCATGGCAAAGTCAATGGCTTAGATGCTGCTCTTTTAGACCGCCTGATGCTTGATGACGAGCGTGTTGCGGGCATCATTGAAAGTTTAGAGCAAATTGCTGCTTTGGCTGACCCGGTGGGTGAAATTACCGACCTTAAATATCGCCCAAGTGGCATCCAAGTCGGAAAAATGCGCGTGCCAATTGGTGTGATGGGCATTATTTATGAATCTCGCCCCAACGTAACTATCGACGCGGCGGCTTTGTGCCTCAAATCTGGGAATGCGGTTATTCTGCGTGGTGGCTCAGAAGCCATTCATTCTAATCTTGCTTTGTATGAATGCGTTAAAAATGGGCTTAGCGATGCCGGCCTTGATTCAAATGCAGTACAGCTAATTGACATCATCGACAGGCAGGCAGTTTCAGAACTGGTTAAAGCCAACAAATACGTGGACGCCATTATTCCACGTGGCGGAAAAGGGTTGATTAACAACGTAACAGAGCATGCAAGAATGCCTGTGATTAAACACTTGCACGGAGTTTGCCATACATACTTAGATAGAGATGCGGATTCACAAAAGGCGATTGAAATTGCTTATAATGGAAAAACACGACGCTACGGTGTTTGCAATGCGACTGAAACCTTACTCGTTCACCAGGATTTGGATAAAAACGTACTCGAACAACTGATTGATCTTTATGTCGATAAAGGTGTAGAGCTGCGTGGCTGTGAAAAAACCCAGAAACGCTCAAACAAGGTGCTCACTGCAACTGAAGAAGATTGGAGCGAAGAATACTTGGCGCCTATCCTTTCTATTCGCATTGTTGACTCGCTAGATGAAGCTATCGCACATATCGATCAGTATGGCTCTTCGCATACCGAGAGCATTGTTAGCGAGAACATTACTCGTTCGCGTAAATTCTTAACCGAGGTCGACTCTTCGTCAGTAATGGTAAACGCCTCTACTGGCTTTGCCGATGGCTTCGAATATGGCCTTGGCGCCGAAATTGGCATCAGCACTGACAAGTTTCATGTCCGCGGCCCAGTTGGCCTGGAAGGCCTTACATCACAAAAATACATTGTCCTTGGCGACGGACACACAAGAGCCTAACTATGACTATTGATCAATCACTGGCGGTCTTCGAGCGCGGCGCAGATGAAATTTTGCCGCTTGAAGGGCTGAAGAAAAAACTAGAAAAAAACAAACCCCTTCGAATTAAAACCGGATTTGACCCGACCGCACCAGATCTACACTTAGGCCACACAGTGCTCATTAACAAGATGAGGCAGTTACAAGACCTAGGGCACACAATTATCTTTTTGATCGGCGACTTCACCGGCATGATTGGCGACCCAACTGGCAAGAACGTCACACGTAAGCCTCTCACTAAAGAGCAAGTACTAGAGAATGCCCAAACCTATCAAGACCAAGTGTTTAAAATTCTTGACAAGGATAAAACTGAAATTCGATTCAATTCAGAATGGATGGGCAAGATGAGCTCTGCCGACATGATTACCCTGGCATCAAAACAAACGGTTGCTAGGATGCTCGAGCGTGACGACTTCTCCAAACGCTATAAGTCCGGCCAATCGATTTCAATACATGAATTTCTGTACCCACTCGTTCAAGGTTACGATTCGGTTGCTCTTGAAACCGACATGGAGCTTGGTGGCACAGACCAGAAATTCAACCTTTTAATGGGTAGAGAACTGCAAAAGCAAAACGATCAAGAGCCTCAAGTGATTCTTACCATGCCTATTTTAGAGGGTCTTGATGGCGTTCAAAAAATGAGCAAATCACTCGACAACTACATCGGTATCGATGATGCGCCGGATGACATGTTTGGCAAAATTATGTCGATTTCGGACGACTTAATGTGGCGCTACCTTGAGCTCTTAAGCTTTGAGTCGCTCGAAACAATTGCCGATTGGAAAACAGAAGTCAAAAACGGCGAAAATCCAAGAAACATCAAATTTCGCCTAGCCGATGAAATCATTACCCGCTTTCATGACAAAACTTCGGCTGAACAAGCGCAACAAAACTTTATCAATCGTTTTGCTAAGAATCAAATTCCAGACGAGATGGAAGAATTTGAATTTGAATCTGGTACAAAAATTGCCAATCTATTAAAAGATGCAAATCTAGTTAATTCAACCTCAGAAGCGTTCCGCATGATCAAGCAAGGTGCTGCAAAAATTGACGGTGACAAGATCACCAACAAAGACCTTGAGCCAGCGCAAGGCACAGCTGTTTATCAAGTCGGCAAGCGTAAGTTTGCCCGAGTCACAATAAATTAATATAGCGCAATAACGCGTATAATCTACCTTATCTGGGGGTGACATGGCTTCGACGAGGAGTTGGATCTCAAGGATGCATGTCGAGGATAAAGATGGCTCGTAAAAACGTTCTTTAAATGATAGTTGCAAACGAAGACAACTACGCTTTAGCAGCATAATGCTAACCGTTACTTAGAGGTTGTCTGTACTTTTAGGATAACGGTCTCTCACAGACTCGCCACTATTGTTAGTTTAGGATAATAGGGTTAAAACCAAATCTGAAATCGCTTGATGCATCCCTGTTGGCCGGGTGGCACGTAGTTAAAATAATAGACCTTAACTAAGCATGTAGACTCTTTGACTGAAGGTTTTCGGACGCGGGTTCAATTCCCGCCACCTCCACCACTTCTTGCATTCATATGTGGCTAGCGTTGATAAGTGCCAACCACCGAATCATAATAAGTAGGTGTCTCCCACCAGGCAAAAGGCACTTCTAGGGGATTTAGGTAAGGGTGTTTCGAGAGTGCGTTTTTAAATTAGTGCTAGGGTTTTGCTGGGGGGTAATAAAGATTGTATATCGTTAAAAAACAAAAATGGCCAACCAACTATAAAGGAGAGTAAGAGAGGCGGTTGACCATATTGTCTGGCGACGATTAAATAAATGATGAAATATTGTTAACCATAATGCTCCATCAAATCTGAGACGCGCTTCAAGAAAATCGCATGCTCACAAGCCTCTTCTGAAGAGTAGACCTCTTCAAATATTTTTACTGGTGCGCCGCGCACACCAGAGGCAATTCCTATCTTATATTCTTCAAACATGCGCACACATATACTGACGTACTTTCCAGCCATTGGGTGTCTGCGCATTTTGTCTAAAATAGTCCTAAGTTCTTGACTATGCTCCACTGCGGAGCGGCCATTTTTTGGCGCCGTCCCAATGGGGTTGTTCCTATGTTCAGCCAATACTCGACGACGAGACTCGTCATCGAACAATATTGGCATGACATAGGTTCTTGTCATATGGTCATCCGTTTCAGTGTAGGCCGTATTCGCGATTACACCCTTAGCCTTACCAATCTCTAACATAATTTATTCTCCATTTTTGATCAATGATTACGACACGGTGTCGACTCACCGCGCTTTTCTTTTATTTTTTGCGCTTCAATTTGCGCCAACTCTGGCGAATTAAAAATCTTGTCTTCAAACAAAATTATCGGCCTAGATCGATCCGCATTTAGCTGGCCAACACACCATTCTTTTCCTTCTACTATGCTAACCACCACATAAGCCCCCGCAATTGGGCCGTAACGCCTATTGTTTAAAGTAAATAAACATTTCCCTAGTTCGTCAACTTTGTCTTCATCAAGAGGCCTTGTTAGGTTTTTTTCCAAATCATTGGGGGGCTCATTGCTAGATCCAAGAACTGACTTTCCTGCGGGTGGATCCATCATTTGTTGTTGTGTATTAGTAGTCATGATTAGCGCCTCTATTTAGTGGTTAAGGTAATGGCTCTTCTTTAAGAAAGCCCCTAATCGCATTTTCTGTAATGCGTGATACATTGTTGTTGTAACTATTATGCGACAAGCTGCCACACCATGAAAGTGAGCCAGGCGCAAACAGCGCCCCATTATTAGGAGTTTTGTAATAGATCATGTCAGCACGCACCATAGGATTCTCTGTTCCGCCACCATGGTAGCCACGAACAGAAAAGTGAATCTCTTCGTTTACTTGCAGCATTAGATTCGTATGACCTTCAGAGTGAGCCAATAAATAGGCTTCGTGCGGAGTACCGAATTCAATGTCATAGCGATCCAACTCTAGTCCAGCCGCACCGCCGCCAACCAAGCCGAAGTCACCGATTCTTTCGCCGTTGCCTACACCGTCCATAATCCATGCCGTTTCTGGTCGCTCGCTGTCTTTGTCGCGCACGTAATAAGAAGATACGTCAAAACCATACGCTGTAAAAGTTAGCCCACAAAGCTTGCTGGGAATACGCCCTCTTGCGCGCCACATGCCGCCATACTTACCATCGAAAGCATTGTTGTATTCACCAGGATTTGCGGTCCACGCCCTCGTGCCCGCCTCACCTTTTCTAACCTCGATAATATTTGAGTTGTCTGGGTGATATTCACTGCACCAATAAAAGCCATTAGCGCCCAAATAAATCCAACGACCACCATCTTGTTGGTACTTCTCGTACGCTGAAAACATTTTTTCGGAGGTGTATTCAGGATGGCTTCCCGTCAATACCGTTTGATATTTATTCAGTAACGCAACACCCTCTCGATTCAAGTCTTCATCGGTATGAATGTCAAAATCAAAGTTTTTTTCTTCCAGCCAATCAACAAGATGAAGATCGCCATTAAGCTGCCAAAGTGATGGTGACAACCAGTGGCGATACTTAGGGCGCATATTTAAGATAGGTCTCAAGCGCGACGAATAGCAGACGCCACTTCCATCAGAGTGTAGCGAATACGTTGATAAGCCGTATTCTCTGTGCTCGTTTAGATACAAGTCTGCAGCAGTCATCACTGGCACCTTGCCAGCCAATAACTCAGCGACCACACAGTTCGTCGCAAGGTTGTCGTTAGAATAAGCTAAATAACTGTTGGTTGGCAAAATAAAGGCCAATTTTGAAGTGGTTTTGCCTCGTGGTGGACGCACAACGAAAGGAATATAGTCCTCCGTATCCGGCGAATCAATGCCACCAATACGTAGTCGTGCCGCATAAATTCCACTTTTTAAATTTTCTGGAATGGTGTATTCAAAATCTACGTCCCAACGCGCATCGTCAATGTCGTCGTCGTGAAAATGAATGGCACCGTACTCTTCCGGCTTATGGTGATAAATAATCTCATCTCCAGTCCAGTTGAAACCAGTCATGCCACGCACTGGCAAATTAATAATGTAGCCGTTAAGCCTAGAGGTTGAGGTGTCCACAATCAAGGTTGATGCGATATTATTGGTGATATTGGCATGAAAATCCCACGCTCCAACGACATCATTACGCAATTCGGCAGGACAGCCTTGATAGCCGCGCGCCAAAGCTTCAATTTCTGCTTTGGATAACGCTCGACGGGACAATCTTGGACGGTCTATTTTGCCGTTAAATGTGGTATTTCGTGCTTGCACTGGAAGCTCAATAGGCTCTGGCGCTTCCTTGAAATGCGCACCAAATACACTACGACCCGATCTTTCGGACCATGTGCTGGCAGCCATTAGGAAAGGAGCACCGTTGATGCCGGGGCGCATACTATTGATTGTCTCCACGACTGCAGTTGTTGCTTCAGCAGGATTCAGGAGCCCCATGCCAAGACCACCATTCGTTGATGTAACCACGGGCTCTTGATACAATGTCACTCTACCGGTACGGGCATCGTAACTTACCGCAGCAAGATACCACACTTTACGCAACATTGGCTTGTCACTAGAAAGCTTCGTCACCAAGCCATTACCGTCGCCTATCTCGGCTGACAGGCAGCTATTTTCATCAATGAATAATCCAAAACCACTTTTGCTTTCTTCTACCCACTTAGTTAATAGCCCTTGACGCCCTTTTTCAGGCGTTGTTGGAAAGACATAACATTGCAAAGTAAAACTTTCTACATTAAGTCTTTCGTCCTGAGGGACGATAATGTATGAGCCGCCATGAATTTTTTGATTTCTGCCTGGATAACTCTTATTACAAATCGCCTGTATTTCTTCTTCTTTGTATCCTGGCCCTTCTGGATTTGTATCACCGTGAATTAAGCGGACTATTTGAGCGTCGTAAACCTCACTACTCTCTGAGTTGATATAAAATTGTATGTTGTCTCCAGGGCAAATTGAGTATTTGTCGCTGTAACCAGTAATTCTTAACATAATGTTTCCTTAATTTTTAAGTAAAGTTCAAGCTTCATCCGCTTCTGGGGTACTGCCTTTGTCATAATTTCCTAAGATATTCTTGATGTTGCCAATTTCATTCGGCGACATGCCTATCTCGTTAAGCAAGTTATCAACAAAAGGAACTTGTGCTCGGTAACGTAGCGCCGAATTTACGACGTTATCAGAAAGACTTCCGCCACCGCCATTCGCTGGGCCTACTAAGTCGCCATTGGCTTGATTCGCACCAAAGCCTGGCATGCCGTTAAGTTCATAAATCTTAATATCATCAATGTTTTCCATCGGTTTGACCGACTCACGAATAATAGAATCAAGATTTCTCGCCAGCTCCATGCGTAAATCGCTTTGACGACTTTCGTCACTTCGAATATTTTCAGCCTCATTGAGCATCAATTGACCAGCCGCATCAACCTCATAACGCAACTTATTAGCCAACGTGGTGTATTGCTCTGCCTGCTCACGTTCTTGAGAGGCCTCTTTCTCCGCCCTTGCAATTGTGGTGATTTGAATGGCTTCGCTGCCACTCTCTTGTTCGGCTTGAATGAGTTGTAGTTTCTTTTTACGCTCAGCAACTTCAACCTCTTGCGCTGAAAATACTTGTTCCTGTGCAGTTACTGTCTGTGCTCGAGCCTGCTCTTTGCTTTCTGTTGCATTTAAGACTTCCATGGTTTTAGCTATAATCTCAAGTTCACGATCTTTCTCTTCTAATTCGAGCGCTTTGCGTTTCTTGATTTCTGACGTTTGAGATTTTTCTTCATTCTCAATACGTGTTATTTCAACTACTCGCTGTTGCTCTATTTTTAATTTCTTAACATTTTCCTGCGCCTTTATTTGTGCCTTTTCAGACTCTTGGAATCGCTCTGACTCCTCCTTGACAACATCTGCTTTTTGCTTGGCTCTACGAATGGCAATTTCTTCAGCCTGTGCTAAGCGAGCAAACTCATTCTCTTTGTCAATTTCTAGTGTTCTTATTTCGGCTTCAAGATTTTTCTGTTTAATGTCAATCTCTGTCTGTCTTTCAACTTCATTACGTAACTTTTTTCTCTCTTCAATCTGGAGAGTTAGCTCGTGCTCTCGCAACGAACGCTCAACCTCAATCGTGTCTTGTTGGGAGATGCGCGCTTTTTCAACCTCCTCAGTGGCGCTGATTCGCGCCTCTTCCGCTAAACGCTCTTGATTGGCTTTTTCCATCGCCATTTCGGCTTTTTCCATATCGCGTTGTTTAGCAATTTCTCGCTCTTGCATCAAGCGAGAAAACTCTCTTTCTTTGTCAATTTCCAGGGCCTTTTTTTCAGCCTCTAAGTTTTTGCCGCGAATCTTGATGGCGGTATCTTGCTCGATGTCGTTTCGCTTCCTCTTCCCGGACTCAATCTGCTCTGTGAGCTGTGTCAAACCCTCGGCGTCAAAGGCATTAGAAGGATTGAACACCTCTAAACCTGCCTGGTCCACGCTAGTTAATGAAACCGCCTCTAATTCCAGTCCTGTTGAGGTTAGTGAATCCGCAACCAACCCTTTAACCGACTTAATGTATTCACCACGCTTTTCTTGAATTTCTTCCATCGTCATTTGCGCTGCAACGATACCCAAGGCATCCACGAAGCGGCCTTGAACTAATTCACGTAGACTTTCAGGCTCTAGAGTGCGCTTGCCTAGTGTGCCGGCTGCAATTGAGACAGCCTCCTTTGCTGGCGTAACTCGAACATAAAACTCTGCCACGATTTCAACACGCATTCGGTTTTTGGTAATAAATGATTTATCACCGCCACGCTTCACTTCAATCCGTAAAGTCCTCATGCCGACTGTGGTGATATTGTGAACAATAGGCAATACGAATGCGCCGCCACTGAGCACCACTTTTTCACCGCGAAATCCCGTTCTTACAAAAGACACTTCTTTCGATGATCTGCGATACAACCAATGCAGTAAATAAACAACGATAGCTATAGCAAGCGCTGTCAGAATGATAGTTGCAATAATGTCTGCACCGGTCATGATTCTTTCTCCTTATTAAATAGGTAATTCTTTTGTTGTTTCATTAGTTAGTTGTTGCTTTTGTGTCACTCGTAGCCGCACTATAAATGACAAATCCGAATATGATTTTGTTTAAAAAATCACTTAAATTGTAAATAATATTCATGCTGTTAATATCTACGCCGCCGCCTAGGTTGTTAATAAAATAACCCAAGGGGTAGATTGCCCAACCAATCGTTAAAATCAGTCGCAAGCCATTAAAGGCCGTATTTGTCGCTTCATTGCCGCTCTCGCTGTTGGCTCGACCCGCTTCACCCATGTAGAGTTCGCCGAGAATGTAAAGCCAACCAATAACACCGATAATAAAGCCCAGTGTTGCGCTCATGTATCCTGCCGCACCGAGGAATTCACCAATCACCATGACTAGAGAGCCTATTAGTAAGCGCCAAAATAATGCCGATGACACTCGCGTTACCGCCGTCAAAACAACATAAAACAACACCACTTGCATCGAGTGAGACAATATCCAGTCGACATAACGCAGCATGATCGGCGCCGTGCCAGTGGAGACCCACATATTGGTAATGTAGTAGTAAAAAATAGCCGATACCAACATTACGACACCCAATAATGTCATTGTTGTGTGCCACCTACTATCAACTTTGTTTCTTTCAAGTAGAAAGAAAACTGCTGCACCAATCATTGCCATAGACATTAGCCAGAAAGATCCGCCTACGATGTCTGTGGGTAGTAATGTGCTATTCATAATATTCCTTGATTGTTTTATTAAGTTTTTCTGTATTCAATTATTAATTTACTTCACAGTGACAATATTCGCTCATCACGAGTATCAAATGTTGGCCTGTGATATCAGGAGCTTGAAGTAAGACAATGAGCACCAATAACAATTAAAACCTTAATTATTGAACTATTCATCTTAACTTTCAAACTCCCGATATGGTTATTCTTACTTACAGGTTAGTGAACATACTCTTCTGGATTAGCAGGTCTTAAGAAGAAATTATCAAGGTAGTCTGAACCACCCCAAGTTTCAACACCTACGTTATACCAAGAGGTAGAGTTACGATCACAATCCTCACCCATCATTGCTTTAACATCATCGATGTCAATAACTTGTGAAGGTACTAGGACTGATTGAATCTTCGGTCCTTGACCTTGTAAAGTACGCATCATGATGTTCCAGCCTAGCTCGATATCATCGCCCGGAGGCCATGTTTGAATCGCACCACTGATGTAGTCTGGATTGTTACGCCAGTAACATAGCGCACCCATTTCACCACCGATAGACATTGGCGGTACATCACGGCCCGACTGTAAGAAGGCTTGCAATACACCGGTTTCACCCGAAGACTGTACAGCAACACCATCCAGCTGACCCGGATGAGTAGCTAACCACTTCTGTGTTTCTGCTTGACCGACCTGAGAAGTCCACATATGGGCAATTTGACCCACAACTTTAATATCAGGATATTGAGATAAGCCATCTAAAACGCCTCGGTTTTGAGAGTCAGATGCTGAGTAGCCAGGAATACCTTCAACAACTAAAACGTTACCTTTACCATCGATCTCCTCGGCCAACCAAGTTCCAACCTCATAGCCAGCCTGATGATAGTTCACTGATGAGCTAACTGATAATGGCGAGGTTGTATATCCAGTGAATGAAAATACTGGCACGCCTCTATCAAACGCATACTTAATCGCTTGGTTCAGCGCAGTTGGGTTTGAACAACAAATAATGATAGCATCAACACCTTGGTCAACTAATTGTCTAATCTGTTGAATCTGTAACGAATCTTTCAGATTTGACTGAGTAACAATAATGTCATTGAGTAAACCAAGTGCTTGCCACTTCGGTTTAATCTCGTTCATTAGTCTCTCCATTGCACCCTTACGCCACGTATTGCCGGCATAAGTACTGGCATAACCAATTGTCCATGGTGGACTACGCTCACTTTTCCAGTCTCTAAACGCACTTTCATCAAGCGGCTGAGCACTGTCCATCATGTTGGGGTTGTAAACTGCATCCCTGATATCGCTCGGTAACTCATCTACGCCTGCAAAGACCGCCGATGACATTCCGATTGACAACAAAAGGGCTAAAGTTTTTCTCATTGTTATCTTCATAACTTAACACTCCTTTAATTTATGCACCTGCGTAATTGCATGCGCAATACATACTTCAAGCCTTCTTGTTGCTCATAAAATCGAACTATAGCGATTAAGAATATTCTAAAGTATGTTCTCAGTATATCACAATACATACGTTAGTTTGATAAAGTATGTAATATTTTTATTTAACATACTCTATAGTATGTATTAGACTGTCGGTCTTTTTTTTTCCGAAAAACACTGTACAATCATTACTCTGGGTAATTCAAATTACCCAGAGAGAGCAATTCACTTTGTCCAATTAGTAAAAAAATTATGGAAAAATTGACTACAAAAGATGGCAATGTCAAACATTCAATTGTTATTGCTGACGATCATGCCCTGGTTAGAGGTGGCTTGGCCCTGATAGCCAAAATGGCGGTGAAAGAGGCTGTTATCTTTCAAACCAACAGCTTTGATGAAACCATTAACACCATAACAGAGACACCCTCAATTGACCTTTTACTGCTTGACCTAATGATGCCTGGCATGGATGCTGACAACAGCATTAAAGCCATATGCAAACAATTTCCAGATATTCCGATTGTTGTTATCTCTGTGAAAGAAGACTTTAACTCCATTCAAAGATGCATTGCCGCTGGAGCTGCGGGCTACATACCTAAAACCTCACCTCCTAACATTACCATCAGCGCCATTCAACTTGTACTGTCTGGGGGGATATACGTACCTCCGCATATTTTGCGCCCCCAACAAAGTGAACCTTTAGACAGCATTCAATCTTCAGAACAAGGCGCACTTGACTCACTAACACAAAGACAAAAAGACGTTCTTGGGCAAATTGTGCTTGGAAAATCCAACCAAGCCATTGCGGATGATCTTGGTTTGACAGTCCCCACAATCAAGATGCATGTTTCAGCAATTTTTAAAAAATTTCAAGTAAAGAATCGCACCGAGGCCGTTGCAAAATATTCCAGATTACAGGAAAAAATAAATTACGCCTCTGCCGCTTCCTAACGCCTTAACAATTTAAAAGAGAGAGATAGTAGATTTATTGACAAATAACCCTGGTTGGGCCCTCGGTATTTCTTTGTCAAAAATTCAATATCATATGTAACCCCTATATAAGGAAAGTATGCACCATAGTCTTTGTGTTCGTTTTATTCAGGCATTGTTAGTATGGACAAGCTTGGTATTGACAACTGCACAGGCTGAAGAAAACACTGACTGGTCGACCCCCGTTCACGTTTTCAATTTTTCTTGTACGGATGGTGACCCTGCCTGCTGGTTAGACCCAAACAACTCTCTGGCCAATTTGTCATTAGACACCTACACCCCCCTAATGCCGGCGGAGGTGGATAAAAAGCACCATATATGTGTTTCTTTTCCTCATTTAAAAGACTCCTACTGGGTGGGTGTGGCTTATGGCGTCATTGCAGAAGGCAGGCGCCTTGGACAAAAAATCACTCTTTTCGAGGCGGGTGGCTACACAAATCTCAACACACAGCTAAATCAAGTCGATGACTGCATTGCTAATGGCGGCGAGGCTCTTGTTATTGGGCCCATCTCCAGCAATGGTAACGCCCAGCAAATAGATGTGATACGCGCAATGGGTATCCCTGTAATTATCATTGTTACTGGAATCAATACAAAGGTTGAGGCCAATTCCTTGCAAAGCTTCGTCAATATGGGTTACGCCTCATGCAAATGGGTCGTGGACCAACATGATGATGGTCGCAAAAGAAACATTGTTTGGTTTCCCGGCCCTCCGGGCGCAGGCTGGTCGATTGCCTCCAATCAGGGCTGCTTAAGTGCCCTAGAAGGCCAAAATATCAACATTATAGAAACTTACTGGGGTGATACGGGCAAAGCCATTCAGTTGAAACTAGTCGAGGAGGCGTTACAAACACGATCCTCAGGTGGAAGTCCAGAGTTTGACTATATCGTAGGCACAGCCACAACCGTTGAGGCGGCTGTTGGCGCTCTTCGAGCGAAGGGCCTGACACAACAAGTTAAATTAGTAGCAACTTACTACACGCCTGGAATCGACATGTACATGAGGCGCGGCTTAATTGCAATGGCGCCCTCAGATCAAATGATTTCGCAAGCAAAAGTTGGTATTGACCAAGCAGTTAGGCTGCTCGAGGGCAAAAGAATGGCCACTGGCGGACGTCCCGAGTTTAATAACGCCGGCCTTTTAACTGAACATATTCAACAACTAATACTGTTTATAACGCCAGAGAGTTATGATTCTTTTGACCCCTCAACAACACTAGCTCCAAAAGGCTGGCTACCAATTTTCTCCCTAGATTAATTAGTATAAAAGAAACACCATGCCACAATCTATCCCGCCGTTATTGCGTCTCGAAAAAATTTCCAAACAATTTTTCGGCAGTTACGCGTTAAGCGATATTAATTTTGACCTTTACCCTGGTGAAGTGCACGCTATTTTTGGCCAAAACGGCGCTGGAAAGTCTACCTTAATCCAAACCATCTCTGGCGACATACAGCCAACGTCTGGCACTATTTTTATCAACGAAGAGAAGATAAAAATTCACTCCGTTCACAACGCTCGAGAACTGGGTATCAGCGTCGTATTCCAAGAATTTGCACTAGTGCCTCAGCTTACCATTGAAGAAAATTTATTTTTGGGTGCCAAAATATCAGACGGCTTATTTCTCAATAAAAGAAAACTGCATCAATTGGCTTGTGACACTTTAGAGCGACTGGAATTCTCCCTTAAGCCAGAGCAAAAAGTAAGCACGCTGTCTCATGCAGAACAACAAATGGTCGAAATTGCAAAAGCCTTTCATACCAAGCCATCAATCATGATTCTAGATGAGCCGACCGCCTCATTAGCCGAGAGTGAAACCGAGCATCTTTTTGCAATGATTAATGCGCTTAAAAATGAAGGGATTGGGATTATTTACATTACTCATCGAATTGAAGAAATATACCAAACTTGTGACCGGGTTACCATTTTGCAAGATGGTAAGCTCATCAAAACAGGCCTAGTGGCTGACATCAAAGAAAATCAGCTGGTTGAATTGTCAACCGGCCACCAAATTAATTCTATTATCCCAAAAATAAAACACAGGCCAGGCAAGACATTGCTTGACATTAAGGGGCTAAATATTTTGCATAAGCCGGTTAAGGATGTGTCAATTCATGTGCGCGCAGGGGAAATTGTGGGTATTGCCGGTCTCGTGGGCTCGGGCAAATCCACAATTGGCCGCGCTTGTTTTGGCCTCAAAAAAATAGAATCAGGATCCATCACATATTTAGACGACATTGTTTATGACGACTCAAAATACATTAACGACATAAGGCCACGCGCGATGCTCAACAGAGGAATGCTCTACCTTCCTCCCGACCGACAAGCCGAGGGTCTCGTTATGGTACAAAATATTCGCGAAAATATTTCCCTCCCTTCGTTAGGGTTGTCAAAATTTTCAAGTGGACCCTTATTAGGCCGTAAAAAAGAAAAGGACATTGTTAGCAAAATCAGCCGTCGATTCAACTTTAATAACTTTGATCTTGAAAACAAGATTAAGCAACTGTCCGGTGGCACCCAGCAAAAAGTCATGCTTGCGAGAAGCCTTGTGCGAGACGTCCACCTTCTTATTCTAGACGAGCCAACAGTTGGTGTTGATATTGGTACCCGCGCCTCAATTTATAAATTCATCAGCGATTACTGCGAAACTGGCGGTGCCGTCTTACTCATCTCTTCGGACTTATCAGAGCTGGTGAATTTATCGCACCGAATCTACGTTATTCATAAGGGAAAGCTACAAGCCGAACTAAGTCAAGGTGAGGCCACAGACAAAATAATACAAAGTCACTTTTCAGAAGCCAAAACCTTTGCCTCTTGAAGCACTTTGTTAACTGCGCCCGATATCAATAAAACCTAAGAAGAGCTTAAATGCGAAATTATGGCTCTCAGTTTTGCTGGCTGTATTGGCTTTAACATTACCGGAAAACCCTTTTCAGTGATGCTTTTTACATGGCTCTGCTCTACATCGCCAGTCACAATAACCGCTGGAATATCGATATCGAAAAATTGCTGAACACGCACGGCGACCTCCGTGCCATTAACACCCCCAGGCAAACGATTATCTGCCAAGATAACGTCAGGCGGCGATTCTTTACGCCCTTTAACTAGCTTCATTATTTCGTCTTCGCTTCTCCCAGAATGCACCGAACAACCCCAAGACTCCAAAAGCTGCTGCGTTGCCCTTAAAACATCCAGATCATCTTCGATCAAAAGAATAGAAACAGAGGATAAAGTTGTTAATGTTTGCAAAGCCTCTGTTGGCTTTACTGTATTAACAACGCCGATGTTTTTAACTCTAACAGAAAAACCAGAGCCAGAATCAACAGTGGATTTAACGTCAATTCCATGGCCTAAGCAATTAGACAATCGGCTGGAAAGAGCCAACCCAAGACCCAGGCCTTTTCCGCGGTCACGCTCTTTATTTTCAATTTGATAAAAATCTTCAAAAATGGGTTTTAACTGATGCTCGGGAATGCCGCAGCCGCTGTCCCAAACTTCGATTGACACATCACTCCCCTGCCTCCGACAACCTAGCAATACGCCCCCACTCTCAGTATAGCGTATGGCATTGGACATAAAATTACCAAGGATGCGCTCTAGTAAAGCGGGATCACTACGTACAACTAATGCCGAAGGAATAACACGAAACTCCAGGCCTTTTTCATGCGCCAAGAGTGAAAATGACTGCTCGACACTGAGAAATACATCTTGTATTGCAAAATCTTCAAAGTGTGGCTTAATAGCACCAACCTCTAATTCAGAGACGTCAAGCAAGGCATTTAAAAGCCTTGCTGTAGAAACTGAAACCGCGTCTATGTCTTTAATAATTTCGAGTGCACCCTCATCCCTTACTTTTATTTGCAAAGCGGCAATATACATTTGCATAGCATTCAATGGCTGGCGCAAATCATGACTCGCTGAGGCTAAGAAAACCGACTTGGCATGATTGGCTCTTTTGGCCTCATTAATAGCGGTTTGAAGGCCTTCGCCCTGCTCCCATAAATCGTGCTTCAACCTATTGAAGCTGCGTGCCATTCTTCCAAGCTCATCTTGGCGTTTTAAAATATTTTTTTCAAATTCCAGCTCCTCAACCATCTGAAGCGGGGTAAATCTATTGATGTTGTCCGTCAGCAATTGCAATGGTTTTGAAATGTTTCTCCTAACAATTAGTAGCAACATTGCAATAATAAATAACACTACAATAATGCATGTCAAAACAACATAACTAATCGCAATACGCTCAACATAAATAGCACGCTTATCCGAATCAATCTTTATTTTTTCCAGCTCAGCTCTTAACTCGTATGCTCTTCCCAGTAACCGGGCCTCAGAGGCGTTCAACTCGCTAAGTGTGCCTATATCAGCCGAGGGCTGTCCAGGGAGCACTCGATCAAACAGTTGGTTAAGCACCAATTGATTGTAATTATGGTTGGCTTTTCTTAGCTCAAAAAGCCTTGAAAGCAAGCCCTCCTTATGCAGCGAAAGTATGCTGTCACTGCCGCCTGGATCGTTGGTTTTTTTGCGAATAAACGCTTCTGCAGAGGCGATATTGTTTTGTAATTTTCCACTCTCAGACAAATACTTCGACTTGGCGTCAAGGAAAACTCTTTTATGATAGTTTTGTTCAACACTTTGACTGCTCATCAAGGCCAGTGTTTTAGCATTCAATGTTTGACTGAAGATTTTTTCATCAATACTGTTAATGGATTCGAACAATGGCGTATTGATGGAAGACATTTGTTTTGTCTCGTTACCAACACTCTGTATTTGCATAAATGCAACCATCATTACAGCAAAAAACCCTAACACTTCAATAACGATCAATACGGCAATTTTCTGGTTAAGTGAGAATCGATTAAAAACGTTGTTTTTAACAATTGAGGCTTTCATATTTAAATGACCCCTCTTGTCAAGCAATTGCCCTTAATGGATTTATTAACACTCATAAGTGCATGGATTATCAAGGGATTATTGGTTTACTTTCAACTGCATTTGTTGGCGAAAGTATTCAATTGCAATGGCAATAATCAAAAGAGTGCCGATAACCACCATCTGCAAATAGGAGCCAATTCTCATTAGATTCATGCCATTTTGAATTAAGATGATAAAGAAAGCACCCAACACGACACTTCCAAGATTCCCCACGCCTCCACGCAAACTCACACCTCCAATAGCACAAGCTGCAATAGACAGTAGCGGATAGCTAGCGCCAATATTTGGCTCGCCACTTTCAAGTCGCGCGGTAATTAATAAAGCCGCAATGCCGGTGATCACTGCAGAAATAACATAGACACTGACCAAGTAAAAACGCGTATTAATGCCGGAAAGTTCGGCGGCCCTTATATTGCCACCTATCGCATACAAATAACGCCCCATCGTGGTCCAGTTGATAAACACATACATCAACAATACACAGGGGATTGTTATCAGAACGCTAACTGGCAAACCAAACGCTTGTCCATAACCAACAACATTGGTAAACGCCTCAGGCATGCCGTAAACAGGTATACCACCCGTAATTGTTAAGGCCAAGCCAAAAATAATGGATGACATGCCAAGCGTCATTATGAAGGGTGGTACATGAAAAAACGCTACGCCAACTCCGTTAACAAAACCAATACAAGCACTGACAAAAAGACCCACCAGGCAACCAATCAATATCGCCTCCCAGCCGCTTCCAAATCCAGACCAAAGGGTGACCATTGTCATCGATGCCACAACCGCGGTCATTGCAAGCACGACGCCCACAGAAAAATCCAGCCCCGCAGTGAGCATGACAATCATTTGCGCCATAGCGACCAAAACAAGGTCGGTTGAGTGTCTGACAACACCTAACACGTTGTCTATTGTTAAAAAATTATCGCTGCCAATAGTAAAAACCATAATCGCAACGCCCAAAAACCAAGGCAATACGCCAACTTTAATAAACAATATAGATAAGATCTTCAGGGTTTTTGTCATCATTTTAAGCCTAACCAATTAACAAGCCTTTATACACGTAAAGCGGTTAATTATTCGCACTTCAGCAGCCAAACAAACATTCAACGCTCTTCATTTTTGAACAGTTTGATTGCAATTGTACATTAACGATAATTACTAAAAGAAGTAAAACAAAAAGTTATACATACTATTGACTATGGTATGTAATAATAGTAGAATACTAACATACTTTAGGATGTTTTTATACCGAAAAGGCCTGAATGGTCATTAAGGCATGGGGTTACAGTGTCGGCAATTTTGACACTCCTTTGACAAAAAATTAACAAGCAGTTTGTAACACAGGACAAATCTTAGTGGAAAAGACAACAAACAATCACCCCTCGACAGCGCCAGATACATTGCGCAAGTTCCCCGGTGAATTAAGTGTTAGAAATGTACACAAGTCATTTGGTGTGACTAAAGCACTGAACGATGTTAGCTTTACAGGCTACTTTGGCGAAATTCACGCCATCATCGGCGGCAATGGCTGTGGAAAAAGCACTCTTGCAAAAGTTTTAGCGGGCGTTCTGCCAATCGATTCTGGCAAAGTCTCCATAAACGGAAGCCATCCAAGCACTCCAAAAGAATCACGCGATTTAGGCCTAGCAATGGTGTTTCAAGAAGTGCTAGTGGCAGATGAGGCGTCAATTGTTGATAATTTATTTATTGGCACCGATGGCTTTTTTACCAAGACGCTATCGGACAGTGAAAAACAAAAAATAGCGCGAGAAATGTTGGGCGAGCTGGCTGATGAAGATATTGACCCATTAGCCCCCGCTGGAAATTTATCCCTTAGTACCAAGGCCTGGATAACAATCGCTCGTGCATTGCTAAGTGAGCCAAAAGTGTTGGTTCTTGATGAATCTTCTGCTGCACTCGATTTTGATTCAACCGAGCGACTTTTTGACAAAATGCGAGAACTGCGAGACAGAGGAACAGCAATTATCATTGTCACGCATCGCATTGCTGAATTGGTCAGAGTAAGCGATCGCTGTACTGTTTTGAGAGATGGGGTAGAGGTTGGTGTGCTGGAAAAGCACGAGATTAACGAAGAAAATTTATTGCGGCTGATGACAGGCCAAGAGCAGACAAAAACATCGAAAAAGGATGGTGCGCATAAAACAACAAGCACGCAAGTTTCCCTTAAAACAGAAAATATACAAGTTTGGCCTGACAGCGAAAAATCAAATTTTGATCTGCATAAAGGTGAAATTGTCGGCATTACGGGACTGGATGGACATGGGCAAGATGACTTTGTTCGTATCCTTGCCGGCGTTTCTCAGGCGCACGAAGGGCATGCACAAGTTGGTATACATCATGGCGAAGATTATTTTTCCATTAAGAGCCTAGAGGATGCAAAACACCATGAAATTGCATTTGTATCGGGTGACCGAAAACGAGAAGGCATCCTCCCTAATCTAAGCATTATCGAAAATCTTGGAATTTCCATGTACGGAAATTGCAGCAAGGTTCCTGGTGTGAATATTATTGAATGGGGAGCCATCAGCGACATCTTTGATTGGGAGGTTGAACGACTCGCTATTAAGACCGGACCCAAAGAAAATTTAATCACTTCATTAAGTGGCGGCAACCAGCAAAAGGTTATGCTCGGGCGTGCCTTTGCAACACACCCAAAAATCTTGGTCTTACTAGACCCTGCGAGAGGTATTGATTTACAAACAAAAAGAGATCTGTACAAACAGTTGAGAGAGTTTGCTGACGAGGGAAACTCGGTTATTTATATGTCCAGTGAACTTGAAGAGTTTATTGGCTTTTGTTCGCGTGTGCTGGTATTCCGAAATGGCAGTATTTACGAAACATTTACCGATGAGCAAATTGACCCAGATGCAATCCTTGTGTCAATGTTTGGCCATGTTCAAGATGAAAAGCCTAGCAAAAAAACAACCACCCAAGTTGTCGATACAAATCAGCAATCGATCAAGTTGCGAGGTGTGTCTGCGAAAAAGACAACTGATGACGAATTGGAGCCCAATGTGCACAAATACAACTTAAGCAAAAACGACAATAACGAAGCCAGTTCGGCGGCGAAATATGACAAAAATCGTGGCAATTTCTCCAAATCCGATGAAGAAAATTTTAAATCCCTGATGACGCCAGTCGAAGACAAAAATAATAGGGATAAAGACAGCGAAATAGAACAACAAAGCCCCACAAAAGTCACCCTTGACTACTCAGAGAATGATGCAGAAAAGTTCACAAAACTGATGACATTTAATGCGCAAAAAAATAAAGGTGGGCGTCGCTTAAGTGAGGCATCAACTAGCAAAGACTACACCGACGCTGACAAACAATCATTCGACAAGCTGTCGTCATTTACGCAAAAAAAGGTCACTGAAAATACTTTTAGCAGTAATCCCATAAAAGACAAAAAAACAATGCAGTCTAAAAACCCCAAGGACAATATTTCTGAGCCGGGTAGTTTTCAATACAGCGAGCAAGACATGGAAAGATTTGAAAAACTAATGACTAGAAAATAGCACCCATAGGACTGGATAACACTAATAACGAGTTAATAAATAATGAACTTCACTAAAAAACAAGAATCGAATTCTGGTGCCAACACGTACCTTGTTGTGCCAATAGTTATATTCTTTGTATTGCTTATATTTGCAGTTATCAGAGGCCCGTATATGGTATCCACTACTGGCTTTGGCGGCTTAATCATTGTGGTTGCGCCATTAATATTAGCAACTTACGCACTAACAATTATTGTAATGGCGGGCCGCGCATCGGTTGATTTGGCCATTGGCCCTCTCATCGGATTTATTAACGTAGGAATGATTCAGCTCATTGGAGCGGGCTATATAGAATCCCCTATTGCCGTTTTCCTCTACGCTATGGGCGTTGGTGTAGCTTACCAAGTTGTCATGGCGTTAATTATCGTCTTCGTTCGAGTACAGCCAATTATTGTGTCACTGAGCGGCTATCTTTCACTGGTTGGTTTAAACCTTATTATTATGCCGCGTCCCACTGGTTTGGCGCCAGATTGGATGTATGACTGGGGGGCGGGAACGTCCATTTTCTCACCTGTTTTGGTCATATTAATTGTAGCAACCATTGGCTGGTACGTGT
Source organism: uncultured Gammaproteobacteria bacterium (assembly GCA_913020715.1). Classification (GTDB taxonomy): domain Bacteria; phylum Pseudomonadota; class Gammaproteobacteria; order PS1; family Pseudothioglobaceae; genus Pseudothioglobus. The sequence goes on along the minus strand of CAJVZH010000002.1, from coordinate 37,247 downwards.
TGGCGCAAACAGCATTTTTTGGCAATTTAAAGATGATGGGCTCTGATGAGCGTGCGACCTACACCAGTGGCGTAAATATCAACCTGGTGCGCATCGGTGCGCATGTTATTGGTGGCATATACACTGGACTCGCAGCCATCACCTTTACCTCGCTGATTAGCTCCGGCGATCCAACCCAAGGAACAACCTATACACTTATGGCTGTTACAGCGCTTGTACTGGGAGGCGCAAATTTAGCCGGTGGCCGTGGAAGTGCTTTCGGCGCATTACTTGGCTCATTAAATATATTTCTAATTACATTTGCGCTGTCAACATTTAACTTTGGCAAGATGCAAAGTTTCATTACCGATATGTCATACGGCCTTATGCTGGTTGTTTCACTATTAATCAGTATTGCCATACCACTATTGCAAAAACGCGCCCGCGGCCTATCCCCAAGCCTGGTATTTTTAGTGATGGGGGTTGTTGCGCTTGGCGTTATGGTAAGCGTATCAATGGATAAAGCAACCGGAATAAAAAGATTTGCGCGAGTGGCGATCAACACAGCGACAGTCGATGACTCCTACTCGGTAGGAACTATTATGCTGTTTATCATTATTGGAATAGCCTTCCTTGCCTTTGCCCTAAAAACACTTTTCAAGTTTATGAGTGCCTCTATGGTTGGCCTAATGACCGTCCTAATCATAACGATTTTTGGCCTAATATTTAGCCCCGAGGCCGCCAAAGGCGTGACTGCAGCTATCAGCAATACAGTTGGTGTTGATTATTACTCAATGAGTGTGTTTGGCCTCGAGACCGTCTCACAGTCAACAGCGTCCTACTTCTCGCTTGATGCAGTAGCGAGCTCAACTTATATGCTGGTTGGCCTATTGGGTGTTGTTTTACTCTCTTCCTTAATTATTCTTACCATGTTGCCTCAGGTTTCGGCTCGCATCAAGCGCGTAGCAATAACCTTATTGATGTGTGCAGTACCCATCATTGTAATTGGAGCCATTTTCTTCCAAGACGCAGACAAAGGCTATTTCTTTGGTAATTTTTCCAGTGAAATATACGCCATTCTTTTGGTTGTGCTACTATTGTTTATTATTACGATCCCCTTGGTACAAACAAAAATACGCAATATTAACAACCTCTTTATTGGTGCTATCGCTGTATTGATTTTTCTAGCAATGTATTTCTTTGCAAGTAAAAGCGGGGTTCCAGTGGAGACCCTTGCAAACACAGGAGAGGTCTATGCAAGCTCCATTATTCAAACCATTCAAGAAGCAGCGCCCGCAACGCTTGCTGAATACAGCGCGCCGACAAGGGTAGGTGTTGACTCCTCAGGAATGGTGCTATTTTCTGAATTAGCGTATAGCGCTATCGTTATCGTCTTGCTGCAAATATTTTTACGGCTTGCAATGGGTGAAGTCAGCTTCCGAAGTTTTTGGAAATATTGGCATATCGCTTTTTTCGCAACGCTTGCCTGGAGTGGCTTGTTCTATGCAATCGGTGTTCCGCTTTGGAAAATAATTGCGATTGTTGGTATTGCCATTATTTCCGCACCCATTGTTATGCACATCATTGGCACTTACATTGTTGGTGAGCACAGAGACGATGCAATCAATAAATGGGAAGGATAAAGGACATGGCTGCGATGCACACAAACAGAGGTACACATGCGAATTGAGATAACAAGTAAAGCTGCTTTTTCGTTTTACAAATGGTTAGGCTTTATTGTCGCGCTCATTGTCTCGGTAATTAGCGCTATTCTGGGGTATTTTGATAATACACCATCGCAGCTCATCATGCTTTATACGGTCGCGATTTTTGGCTCAATCTTGTGGGGCTGGCATCATCTCACCGTACGCTGGACCTACGGTCTTAACCCCCAAGAAGAAGGTAAATTATCAACAGGCCTTGAGTTAGCCGACAAAACACCTGAAGAAGAAGAAGAAGAACATCGGGTGAGTTACTTTAGCTGGCTTATTGCAAGCAACAAGCCCGCCATCATTGGCATATTGGCAATGATTATCATATTTGTATCCATTGCTTTTGGCATGGATAACTTTCTTGAATGGCAAAATATCCTTTCCTTGGTGGTGTTTTTCCTCACCCTGTTAATATTAATTATCACCAACTCTATTGCGACAAGCAACAAAAGCGCCTTGATGGGGCTGGCGGTGCTTATTGGTCTCTTTATCATGGGTTCGTTAATTGTTGATGGCTTTATTTCAACCCTAAACCTTAAATCAATGCTGCTTTTCGCTTCGTTTCTTGGGCTGGCTTGTATCGGACAAACGCTTGTTGTTATGCTTGGCGGTTTGGATCTCTCGGTAAGTTTTGTCATCGGCGCATCCAACATTGGCCTTATGTACTTAATCAATCTCGGCTTGCCGCCATCAATTTGCATTATTTTAGTTTTATTAATGGGTATCGGCGTGGGGCTAATTAACGGCTTATTAAGCTTTCGCCTTCAGGGCCAGGCACTCATATTAACACTGGGTGTGGGCTTCGTGGTTACTGGTGCCGTACAGGCCCTAACGACAATTGGCTCTGACTTTGGTGGCAGTGTTTTTGGCGTGGTACCAAAATGGTTATCCAATATCGCAGCCACTAATGGCACCATTTTCGGCATCAGTGTGCCGCCGGTGGTGGTTATTTGGATTGTACTATCCATCGCCCTTATCCTCGCCCTAAAAAATACAACCTGGGGAAGAAATCTTTATGCACTTGGCGGAAACCGTACCGCTGCTGCACGTTTATCCATATCAGAGCGAACTTATTGGGTGGGCGTATTCACGATTGGTGGATTTGTTTCCGCGTTTACTGGAATTCTTCTTTTAGGCTGGAGCGGTGGTGGCTTTGTCGGTGTTGGCGACCCTTACCTATTTCAAACAATTGCGGCTGTCGTTGTTGGAGGCACCTCGCTACTCGGCGGCAAGGGCGGGTATGGCTTTACAGTGATTGGTGTTCTCGTTTTACAGGTCCTTTCATCATTCCTTGTCGGTATTGGCTTAAGTTATGAAGGTCAACAGTTTGTATTTGGTCTACTTATTTTGCCAATGGTAGCGCTGTATGCCAGATCACCACACATTAGAACACAAATTTAATGAAAAGGACTTTATGACCACCGCATATACACTTCAGGAGTGTCGAATAAAATGATTGATGTTATTTCTTGGCTATTTGTTTTTGTCGCACTCTACTGGGCGTTTTGCTTCTTTTGGGGAATTCGTGCCTCACGCCGTATTGAATCGGCTAATGATTACTTCCTTGCGGGTAGAAATTTATCGCCGTGGGTTTTTGCGCTTGCCGCTACTGGAATATCTTTTGCCGGATGGGCGTTCACGGGCTTTCCTGGGCTTGTATTTAAAGACGGGTTTCAATTTGCCAATACAGCTTTTTTTGCGATAGCTGTCGCCCTCTCTGGGGTGCTATTACTTAAACGACAATGGATGTTAGGTAAGCGCTTTGGCTACACAACTTCTGGTGAAATGCTCACAGATTATTTCAAGGGTGACACGCTTCGTAACATTTCCGTAGGTATCGCCCTTCTTTTTGGCATCCCTTTTGTGGCTATTCTATTTGGCGCATCCGGTTTTTTAATTAGCGAGATTACCGATGGCACTGTCTCACGCAACGTCGCCATGTGGACGCTATCAAGCTTTGTTCTGCTTTACTCTGTCATTGGCGGAATGCAAGCCATTGCCAAAGTCTCAGTGATTCAATTCTTGTTGTTTGTTATAGGCGTAGTCGTATTAGGAATATACGCGCTAGATCTTATTGGCGGCTTCGATTCGCTTAATATGGGGCTGGCAAATATGGCTCAAAATGTGACAAGCCATCTAGGCATTACCGGCGGCAAAGGCGGTGGTGATTTTTCGGGTTATTTCGTTATCCCAGGTGTTGTTCAATTTACCAGTGGCTTAGGAATTGAAACACCTAAAGGTGGTCCATGGACATCCATTATGATCCTAACCTTCATGATGTCATTTATGGGTATTCAAGCCTCGCCATCGTTCACTATGTTTGGTTTTTCCAGTGGCTCAACCAAAGGTTTTGCCATTCATCAGATATGGGGCGCTGCAGCATGCGTTGGTATTTTATTACTTGTGTTTTCCACAATTCAAGGCATTGGAGCCAACCTATTAGGGGCAAATGCTTCGGTCAATGAGGCGGGGTTTGCGGTGAAACAAGTCTTACCAGAGCTCTCAAAATACCAACACACAGAGTTGGTCGCGCACTACATTAAGCTTATTGGTAGCAATATGCCTTGGCTAGTTGGCTTTCTATCATTGTGCGCAATTGCGGCATTACAAGTTACAGCAGCGGCTTTTATGTCCACAACCGGCAGCATCTTAACAAAGGATGTTTATATTAAATATTTACACCAAGATGCTGACGACAAACAGCAAATAAAAATCGCGCGGCTTTGCACTGGGCTTGTGTTCCTAGCAGGCATGCTGCTCGCATCATTTTCTATGCAGGCGACAGTCTTGATAGGCGGCTTGGCAATTTCATGTGCGTTTCAACTATGGCCATCATTACTAGGTGTTACTTGGTTTTCGTGGATTACTAGACAGGGCGCAACAGCTGGCTTGATTGTGGGGTTAATTGCGGTTGTGATGACCGAAGCATTGGGTCAAAAAATAACTGGCGGATTGTTGCCTTGGGGCGTCTCCCCGTGGACGATTCATTCGGCCGTGTGGGGGATGTTTTTTAATATAGTTATCTGTGTACTTGTATCAAAAATGAGCAGCCATGACAGCGATCTCGATCGACGAGAATCTTTCCATATTTTTCTTCATGAATACACAGCATCAAAATCAAAGGACCGCTGGTCAAAACCAATCGCCGGACTCATGGTGGTTGTGTGGATGTTTTTTGCAATAGGTCCAGGCTCTATCCTCGGAAATATTGCGTTTGGTAAGCCCGATGAGGGCTATGAAGCTTGGATATTCGGCATGCCATCAATTTGGGCTTGGCAAATTATCTGGTGGGCACTCGGTGTGGGCATGATATGGTTTATAGCCAGCAAAGCCAAAATGTCCACCGAACCAGAAAAAGATATAGAAAAAATAGCAATGGATGATATGTAAAGTTGACGAAAACTGAAATGCTTGCATAAGATACAGGCTTTCATCAACTTGATATTAGCTGACTTGTTAACCGAATAAAAACATGAAAATCGCAATTCCAAAAGAACGATACCCCGGTGAAAAACGGGTGGCCACGACGCCCAGCGTTGTCGCCCAGTTAATTGAGCTAGGCTTTACTGTGGCTATCGAAACAAACGCAGGAGCTCTTGCAAGCCACCCCGATACGGACTATCAATTTGCTGGCGCAGAGGTTGTAGAAGATGTCAATTTGCTTTTTTCTAGTGCCGATATTGTATTGAAAGTGCGCTCCCCCTTGTTAGAGGCTGACAGCGAATTTGATGAAATTTCAGCAATGAAAGCTGGCACAACATTAATCAGTTTTATTTGGCCAGCGCAAAATAAAACACTGTTGAAAAAATTAGCAGATAAGAAAGTAAATGCACTGGCAATGGACGCAGTTCCTCGTATTTCTCGTGCACAAAAAATGGACGCTTTAAGCTCCATGGCGAATATTGCAGGATATAGGGCAGTGATTGAGGCAACCAACGTATTTGGTCGTTTCTTTGCTGGACAAATAACCGCGGCCGGAAGAATCTCACCCGCCAAAGTAATGGTTATCGGTGCAGGTGTTGCGGGATTATCCGCAATAGGCACCGCTAAGTCTCTGGGTGCAATTGTGCGTGCTTTTGACACCAGACTCGAAGTCAAAGAGCAAATACTGAGCATGGATGCAGAATTTCTGGAGTTGGATTTTGCCGAGGATGGGAGTGGTGAGGGCGGTTACGCCAAAACCATGAGTAAGGAATTTATTGCTGCAGAAATGTCTTTGTTTGCCGAGCAAGCAAAAGACGTTGATATTATTATCGCCACCGCATTGATCCCTGGAAAGCCCGCGCCATTGTTAATTACCGCCGATATGGTGAGATCCATGAAACAAGGCAGTGTTATTGTCGATTTAGCGGCGGAACAAGGTGGAAATTGTGCGCTGACCGAGCTACATAAAAAAGTGACACGAGACGGCGTTACCATTATAGGATACGACAATCTACCCAGTAGACTAGCCACACAATCAAGCCAACTTTATGCATCAAACATCTTCCATCTATTGGTCGAGTTAACACCTGAAAAAAACGGACAAATTATCATTAACGCCGAAGACGATGTGATTCGTGCCACAACCGTAGTGAAAGACGGCATTATTACTTGGCTGCCTCCAGTGCAGCCAAAGCCTGTCAGAATGAAAGCTGGCAATGAACCCAAAGAGCCGGAGATCGTTCCAGAGGCAGATAAAGAAGAGGCGACTTCAGATAAAACACTGCAAACTGTCTTGCTTGTTTTGCTCGCTGGCGGCCTGTTGCTAGCAATGGGTGCAGTAGCACCAACTTCTTTTATGACGCACTTTACTGTTTTTGTATTGGCGTGCTTTATTGGTTACATGGTGATCTGGAATGTATCCGCGTCACTTCACACCCCGCTCATGAGTTTAACAAATGCAATCAGCAGCATTATTATCTTAGGCGCTCTGCTGCAGGTGTCCTCATCAACCAACACGGTGGTGTGGCTATCTAGCATTGCCATTTTTATTGCGAGCATCAATATTGTGGGTGGCTTTGCAGTTACCCGCCGCATGCTTAAAATGTTTAGCAAATGATCAAAAGGAGCGCTTGTGCCTGAAAATATTATTACCGCAACTTATCTGGTCGCTGCGATCCTTTTTATTTTTTCCCTAGGCGGTCTGAGTAGCAATAAAAGTGCGCGCAGAGGAATACTGTATGGCATGTTTGGCATGGCACTTGCGGTTAGTGCGACCGTACTAAACAACGACGTCACCAATTATTTAATGATTGCGATCACGGTCGCTATCGGCTCCTTACTGGGCTTAATTCTAGCAGCGCGTGTTCAAATGGTACAAATGCCTCAGCTTGTGGCAATCTTGCACAGCTTGGTTGGTCTAGCGGCGGTTTTGATTGGCTTTACTAACCACATGGATGCCGGCAGCCATTTTATTGGCACAGAAAAAACCATTCATGATATTGAGGTCTACCTCAGTATCTATATTGGCGCCCTAACCTTCTCAGGATCCATTATTGCCTTTGGCAAGCTTAGCGCCCTACTTAATGGCAGGCCGTTATTATTGCCAGGTCGTCACTTTTTAAATATACTGATGCTCATCTCAGTTGTCGTTTTGGGCTGGTTATTTGTTGATTCGAACACACCTGAAGCCGCTCTAACGGCGCTTTATATTATGACTGCTGTAGGGCTGATTTTTGGCATCCACATGGTCATTGCTATTGGTGGCGCGGACATGCCTGTAGTGATTTCGATGTTAAACAGCTATTCTGGTTGGGCTGCTGCAGCAACTGGTTTTATGCTCTCAAATGACTTATTAATTATTGTTGGCGCACTGGTAGGTAGTAGTGGTGCAATTTTGAGTTACATCATCTGTAAGGCAATGAATCGAAATTTTATCAGTGTTATTGCGGGTGGATTTGGCGTTACAAAGGCCCCCATAAGTGGCGATCCAAGCCCGCAAGCCGAAGTTATTAGTATCGACGTTATTGGCGCTGCGACATTATTAAACCAGGCAAAAAAAGTAATGATTGTGCCGGGTTATGGCATGGCGGTGGCGCAAGCACAACACGCTGTTTCTGGAATCACCCAGTTATTAATGAGCAAGGGTGTCAATATACGGTTTGGTATTCACCCAGTTGCCGGTCGCATGCCGGGCCATATGAACGTGTTGTTAGCGGAGGCAAAAATCCCCTATGATGCTGTATTTGAAATGGATGAAATCAATGATGACTTCCCCAATATCGACGTTACTATCGTAATTGGTGCCAATGATACAGTTAACCCCTCAGCATTGGATGAGCCTGATAGCCCTATTGCTGGCATGCCGGTTCTTAAAGTTTGGCAAAGTAAAACAACAATCGTATTAAAACGGGGCATGGCTGCTGGTTATTCTGGCGTTGAAAACCCACTATTTACAAAAGATAATACGCGCATGCTTTTCGGTGACGCCAAGACAAGCATGGATGAACTACTAGTAGCGCTATGATGCGTGAGGGGGGGTATAACAATAATCCCAAACACGGCTGGATGACCCCCCCATGTGCTTCCAAAGCCAAGGGCTTGCTAACGGGTAGAAACAGGCTCAAATTATGCTCTTAGACCGTTGTTAAGTAGCATTGCGGTTGAGATTATCATCAAGGAATGTAGGTGTGTTGCCTTCGGTCTAACAGCGTAAATATATGAGAGGGGCGCTGAACACCCCTGCATTTAATATTGTTATTTATCCTGAATATATTTATATATTAATAAAATAGTTAAGACCTATAATGCAACTGATGAAATATTAGGTTCTAATTAACAAAATATACTTACTTCTCTCGAGGATATTATGAACAAATTACTAGTTGTGCTTATGTCATCTTTAATTGCACTATCGTTTAGCACCAACTCTTTTTCGGCTGATCGAGATGATTCACGAGATATAGACCAGAACATTCATGAAGCAGAACAAAGAAAAGCCACCACTAAAGCAAGGGAGGCAGCACAAGAAACGACTCGTATTTCTGAGGAAAGAAGAGTTTCTGAGGAAAGAAGAGTTTCTGAGGAAAGAAGAGTTTCTGAGGAAAGAAGAGTTTCTGAGGAAAGAAGGGTTTCTGAGGAGAGAAAACAAACAAAAGTGAGGCATAACAACGACTCCAGAGAGGCCGAGAAGCAAGAGGGGGTCGCTAGCGAGTGGAGAGAAATTACACAAAGATTAACAAACATATCTAGCGAGGATCGAAACTCAATGCACAACAGCCATGCTAAGTATAAATCTGAATCAACAGGCATCGCACTTGGTATTGAGGCTGGATTTCCACTGCTTGAGCGCCTTAATAGACTATCAATTGAAGATTTTCCAGGCATCGCCCTTCCTAAATCAATTGAACGACTATTGGAAGATCAAGGCAATTTAGATAGCAAAGAACAGCCAGTTAACGAAGAAAAATGGGCTGAGGAAATTCTTAAAACAGATGAAGGAAAAGAAGTCGAGAAAAGTCTGGATGTCGAACAAGGCGCAAAGGACCCTGAGATTGAGCAAACCATTGAAGGTAGCAAAGAATATAAAGAAAAAAAAGAGGCTTGGTACAAGATCGTCCAGACTCACAACTCTATGCTTTGGGATATCAAAGATGACAAGCAGGAGGCTCTTGAATATTTAACAGCAAAAAAAGAGGGGTATTCTGCTTACATAGAAGCCAAAGCAATTCTAGACAGCGCAATGGAGGTTTTCAACACAAACTATTCTTTAGCTGAAGGCGTCTACCTTGAAATGGTTATTCCTTACTACGAGGCCTTTAAAACAGAAAGATTGGCGGCAGAACAGCAGCGTGACCTGGCACTAGAGGAGGCCAATCTTTACACTGGGGAAGAAAAACTGCAAATGATTGAAACTCTCTGGGCTGCCTTTTGGGATGCCTGGAATTCTGCCGAGGAACTCTTTGAGCAGGCAAAAGAGCCTTTGTTGGCACTAAAAAAAGAAATGCAAGATCAGTCATGGCAAACTTATGGTCCAGCCATGATGGGTGCAGATGACAACCTGAAAGTTGTTGAAATTCAAATTCTTACCAGTATGGCAGATGAGTATGATGCAGTATATGATAACTACGATGCACAACTGGTAGCGAGAAAGCAGTGGCTACAAGAGGCCATTACGGTGTTTGAAGAACACTATGGACCCACTGAATGGGGCGGAATATAACAATAGCAACAGAGGTGTTTATGAGCCACTGCCAAATCTGGTTTAACTATTTTGAGTTATTTTTCGCTCACGTAACCATATATACAAGCCTGAAAAAATAATGATTGCTGAGCCGATAATCATCATTTGATCGACAGTCTCACCCAAAACAAAGGCGCCAATCAACAAGCCAAAGAATAAACGCGAGTATCGAAAAGGACTAACAGCAGATATTTCTCCCGTTCGCATCGCTTTGGTGACCAGCAAAATCGCCACACTGGCAAATACAACCATACCCACCAAATACAGTGCGACCTCCAGTGATGGTATCGAATGTTCTTCCTCAAAAGCCATCAAGCCAATGCCGAGAATTATTTGCCCTAAAGTTCCAAAAATAGCGAGTCGCTCACTAGAGATATGATTACCCACCAAACGCGAACCAAAATCACGCATAGTCATACCAACGACTGCCAATATGGCCAGCAAAGAATACGCATCAAAACCGTCAGTGCCAGGGCGGATAATCAACAACACGCCGCCAAAGCCCAACAATATAGCGGATAGGCGATGAATGCCCACACGCTCTTTTAGGAACAAAAATGAGCATAAGGTTAATAACAATGGCAATGTTTGCAAAATAACCGCCACAGCGGTAAAGCTGGCATAGGTCAATGCCAATATGATAAATAAAGTGGCCACCAATTCACCCGATGTACGAAGTATCACAGGGGCCTCATAGAAAACCGAGCTGAAGACAGTCTCACCTTTGCGTTTAAGCAACACCCAAAACATAAAGGTTCCGCCCACTCCTAAAGCTAGGGTAATTTGGCCGGTAGTAACAAACTCTGAAGCCAGTTTAAGGTACAAATCAGCCAGAGTAAAACATGCCATACTAGCAATCATTAAAACAATGCCTAGACGGTTTGCAGATGAGTGCGACGTATGGTCAGTCATCAAACTGGTTTTTGTAACAGCTGGGCAATCGCATCACCTTTGGTTGGCGCAATGTGTAAAACATTTTTAGGAAATCAAATCTCTCGTGATCAGTGATGAGTTACATGCATTATATATAAACACTCAAACCCCTTAATAAAAACAGCGCTCTCATAGGCTTCGTTAACTCGCCTGACAACTTAGCTTTCCGTTTAAAATATGATGCTTTAATTAAAAGTCAATAATTTAAAAAACCTATGGGCAATCGAATCCACAATACCAACATTGAAAGCGAGGTAGTTATAACCTCACCAATTACCTTAAGTGAGCAACTCCCACTGAGTGATCAAGCTCGAGAAAATGTCCTTGCAAGTCGCTCCACAGTTAACAACATACTCTCGGGAGAAGATAAGCGACTGATGGTTATCGTTGGGCCTTGTTCGATTCATGACCTTGATGCTGCAAAAGTGTACGCAAAAAAAATACAAACGTTGCAAGAAGAAGTGCAAGACACTCTTTATTTAGTCATGCGCGTTTACTTCGAAAAGCCAAGAACAACGATTGGCTGGAAAGGCTTAATCAGTGATCCGGATATGGATAACTCGCTTGATGTGGACAAAGGACTATATCAGAGCAGAGAGTTTTTAACTTGGCTCGCTGAGCTAGGTGTGCCGGCGGCGACTGAAGCGCTCAACCCTATTACCCCGCAATATTTGGCCGACTTGGTTTCTTGGTGTGCTATTGGCGCAAGAACAACAGAATCTCAAACACACAGAGAAATGTCTAGCGGCTTGTCGATGGCTGTCGGTTTTAAAAATGGTACGGACGGTAATCTTGACATGGCTATCAACGCCATTCAGGCGTGCTCTGCACCGCAAAGCTTTTTGGGAATTAACGACCAAGGGCAAATTTCAACCTTTAAAGCCAAGGGAAATAAAGCCTCACACGTTATCTTAAGAGGCGGAAAAATGCCAAACTACTCCGCAGAGGATGTCGCGCATTGCGAGTCACTGCTGAGGGAAAACAACTTACCTGAAAGAGTTATGGTGGATTGCTCACATGGCAACTCCAATAAAGACTACCGCCTTCAAGGGCAAGTGGTGAGCGCTATTGGTCAGCAAATTGTTGATGGCAACACGTCACTGTTCGGCATTATGATTGAGAGTAACCTGTTTGCTGGCAACCAATCCATCCCAAGTGATTTAAGCCAGATGCAATACGGCGTATCTGTCACTGATGGCTGTATTGACTGGAAGGAAACTGAAAGTGTACTCAGGGGCTTAAGAGAACAAATCTCAAGCAACTAAACAGCTATTCGCTAAACCTTCTGGAAATCGTAAACTGAACCGAGTCGCATGATTTTTGTCAGCTCATCAAGCGCTCTGCAGCCTTCTTCGTAAAACTCTGGGTCCGCCAAATCGTTGACAGTTAATTGGTCACGATAATGCGCCTCGATCCAAGCACTTAAATCCGCATACAGCGTGTCGTCCAGCACAACCCGTGCTGATATGGCGTCAACCTCTTGCTGGGATAGTAAAACCCTTAAGCGCAAACACGCAGGCCCGCCACCGTTTCTCATGCTTTGCTTGACATCGAAAAAATGCACGCCTCTCACAGGGTTGTCGCCCCCAATGATCTTATCAATAACCGACCTTACTCTAGCACTGTCTGCACACTCTTGCGGTGCAACAATATGCATACCATTGTCAGCACCTCCAATAAGCTGCGAGTTGAACAAATAACTAGAAACCACGTCCTCGATAGGCAAATCCTCATTACTCACCTCATGAATATAAAAATCAGTGGAAAAAGCTGACTTGAGCTCGCTATAAGTCGCCTCTTTATTCCAAAATGCCATCTCGTGGCACATCATAAAGTTACCATGTCCGACGGCAATCACGTCGTTGTGAAACACACCAGCATCAATAGCGTCGGGGTGTTGTTGTGCAAAGATAGTATTGGAAGTGCTTAATTGGTGATTTCTGGCAATAATAGACGATGCCTCAAGTTTCTGTCTAGCCGGGTAATTGCTTGGCTTCACCGCATTCGGTGAATCAGTAAAAGACTCGGCTCCATAAACAAAAAACTCAACACCAGGTCCAGAATGTGTGTCATAAAAGCGCGTATGGTTGGCAGCACCTTCGTCACCGTAAATCGTGTTTTGAGGCAGTGCTTTATGGTGTGAAAAATAACGTGAATCCGAAAAAATGGCTTGTAGGACATTGCCCGTGGTTTCATGTTCAAGGCTACGGTGATACATGGCCACCAAGTTGGCGGGAGTGAAATGAACTTTATTATCCTGCGTATCTAGCGACGGTGAAATTGTTGCTGCATTAGCTGTCCACATACTTGCGGCAGAGCAAGTTTTGGCGAAAATTTGAGGATGCGCTTTTGACGAGTTTCTAATGACTTCAGCATTCGAGCCTGAAAAGCCCAGCTGCCTTAAAGCAGGCAAAAATGGTCGCTCTTGCGGGGGAAGAATTGCCTGACCCCAACCGCCAGTTTGCAAGCCCATTTCTGCCAATGTTTTGGCTTTTTTCAGCCCCTGCAAAGCGGCTTGTTTTGGATTGGACACAGCGGCCTTATTAGAACTAGAGGCCATATTACCAAAACTGTGCCCGCCGTAGTGATGAGAAAGACCGACTAGGCCATCAAAATTGTATTCAATATAACTCATCGGTTAATTATCCTTTGAAAACCCTTGTGGCAATTGTTTCGGCATAACCACCTCGTCAGACTCCACAGAAGCGATTGGGTAAGCGCAATAATCGGGCGCATAAAACGCACTTGGACGATGATTTCCACTTGCACCAATACCGCCAAATGGCGCTGAGCCGCTGGCGCCAGTCGTTTGCCTGTTAAAATTAATAATGCCTGCACGAGAGCGACTTAAATAACGCTCATAGAGCGCTCTATCATCTGAAATTACTCCCGCGGATAAACCGTATTTTGTATTATTAGCCGTAGCGATAGCGGCGTCGAAATCTTTCACTCGATAAACTTGCAAAAGTGGTGCAAAGACCTCCTCGTCCTCAATATCACTGACATTGGTCACATCAATAATTGCCGGCGTAACTAGGGTGTCAATATTTCTAAGTTGTATCGGCATTAAAAGTGGCTCTGCGCCTCGCTTAACCAATTTATTCACTGCTGACAGATAATGATTTGCAACATCACTGCTGACCACTGGACCCATATACGGCTCTTGCTCATCACTCCATAAGCCAACTCTAAGTTCTTTTGTCATTTCCACAAGCTTTGCCAATAGTGCGTCCGATTTTTCATCGCCATCAGGCAAAATAAGGCGTCTTGCACACGTACAGCGCTGCCCTGAAGTAATAAAGGCAGATTGAATAATATGATAACAAGCGGCTTCTAGATCAGTCACACCTGAAACAATAAGAGGGTTATTGCCGCCCATCTCTAGTGCCAAATTAATTTCTGGTCGCCCAGAAAAATGCCTGTGAAGAGTCTTTCCAACCTGTGATGACCCCGTAAAGAAAAGCCCGTCAATATCAGCGCTTGCAAGCGCGACACCCACTTCTTTTTCGCCTTGTAATAAATTAAGAACGCCCATTGGTAAGCCGGCTTTTTCCCATAAATTCATCATCATTTCACCGATTTTTGGGGTGATTTCACTTGGCTTGAATAGTATTGTATTGCCCGCTAATAGTGCTGGCACAATATGACCATTAGGTAAGTGCCCAGGAAAATTATAAGGACCATAAACCGCAACAACGCCGTGTGCTTTGTGACGCAAAACACTGTTGAATGCTTCCGATTCGTTTAATTGAAAGCCAGTGCGTTGCTGATAAGCTTTTTCACTCAATGCAATTTTACCGACCATCGCACCAACCTCAGTGAGGCTATCCCATAATGGTTTGCCCATTTCACGGCTAATCATTTCTGCCAATTCGCGGGTGTTTTCTTTAAGTAATTCAGCGTATTGACGGATGATTTTAGCTCTTTTTTCATAACCCAAATCCATCCAAGCATCGAGCGCCTCTCTGGCCGCTTTTGCAGCTTCAATCACTTGATCAGGATCGGCTGCGCGCCCTTGCCATTCGACCGAAGAATCAGTGGGATTGATAGATACAAACTCTTTGCCTCTGCCCAGAATCCACTGACCATTTATATAACATGCATTATTAATCATGGCCACTCTTACTCCACTCGACCCGGCGCTATTGATAATTGGTCGCCAATATTTACACCCAAAATATTTGCTAAAGACTCAGTAATAATGACACTATCACCCTTAATATGCACATCCGCCAAGCACGCTTTAAAATCAATCAACGAGGTTGTTGAGACCAGCATTTTATTTTTTGTTTCAGGTAAATCTTGAAAAGCAGAAATCGTTAATGATTTGGTGTTTTTAATTGTGGCAATACTCTCTCTGTAAACTTCAACCGTTGGTCCGCCATCAAAAATATCAACGTAGTCATTATAGTGAAAGCCCTCTTTTTCAAGCATGCGTAATGCTGGTGTGGTTGCTTCAAATAATTTACCAATCGCCTCTCTCGCTTCCGGATGCAATAGGTCGATATAAATAGGATACTTGGGCATCAAGTCTCCAATAAAGCTGTTGTCGTCAATACCTGATGACATGACATCCGCTTCATCAAAGGCCATGCCAAAAAAATGCACGCCCAAATGATCCCAAACAGGGGAGCGATCATTTTCATCTCGATAACCTCTCATCTCGGCAATAATTTTCTCATCAAATCTATCGGGATGATTGTGCATGACCATGTAACGAGAGCGAGATAGCAATGAACCATTACCACCAAAGCGGTACTCAGGCAATAAATACAAAGAGCCAATTTCTGTGGTTCCTGTGTAATCGTTAGTCAGGGTTAGCAGTCTAGTTTCTTTGGTCTTATTAAGCTCAGGGCAGCGTTGAGTCACTCGCATCACTTTGTAAGAATAGAAAGGGTGATCCCTTCCAATGTTGGTGTAAATTGCGGTTGTACCAACTAAATCACCGCTCTCAATATCTTCTAACACCATAAACAATGTCTTAGTGCCTTCACCATTTAAATTGTCGGTGCAAGATTCAACACTTGTTTTGATACGCTTTTCTAATAACTTGTAATCTGCTGGCATGGAGGTCATACCACCGCCTGTTTTGGAAGCCAACCCAAACAATTTGTCCAGGTCTTTGGTTTTAATAGGTCTAACAATTTGCATCTTCTTTAAGCCTTTTTTAATTTTTCGCTATCGCGAATAAAATCGAATTCACCCTTTGCCATACGCATTAATATCAATGCGACAAATTTAGTACGCTCAGCCAAACTATCAATCACCATATATTCGTTAACACTGTGAATATCGCCACCACGAACACCCAGCGTATCCACGTTCGGAAGGCCGCTCTGCGACAAGTTGTTGCCATCACAAACACCACCCGTTGCTCGGTAAGCAACTTCTATCCCCAGCAAATCACCTGTTTCGGTGATAAAGTTTTGTAAATTTTGATTAGCTCTAGTCAGTGGCTTTGGTCTTCTTGTGATACCACCAAATAACGCCACTTGATAACCCTCAGCAGAATTATGATCGGCAACCAATGATGAGAGCTGCTCTTCTAGCCAATCAATATCGCCATTACTCTCAATGCGGCAGTTGAAACGACCCACAGCCAAATCAGGAACCACATTAAGGGCGCCGCCGCTTTGAATGTTAGCAATATTAACAGTTAGGCCATCTTTCTGTCCATGCAATGCATTTATCTCATTAAACAATGTTATTAAGTGAACAAGGGCGTTTCGACCAGATTCAATATCACGCCCAGCGTGGGCAGATTTTCCGTCCACACGCACGGTGAAATTTCCCGAGCCTTTGCGCTCGCCCACAAGAGTTCCATCGGGTAGAGAGGGTTCGAAAATAAGACCAACATCGTGATATTTTGCGCGCTCAACCAAATAGGCGCCGGAACATGGTGAGCCGATCTCCTCATCAGGGTTGAGCAGTATTTCGATACCAATCTCATCCATTAAACCGTTATTTCGAAGGCACTCAAGTGCCTTAAACATGACCGACAGCCCACCTTTTAAATCAGCAATTCCCGGACCATTTATCAGTCCGTTGCCAAGTTCTGTACAAACCTGAAAACTATGATCTTTATCGTAAACCGTATCGTAATGGCCCACCAACAGTACCGATGGCTTATTCTCTTGCTCCCTGCTAAGTCTAATAATAGGCGGTGATGGAAAGGGCACCTCTTCGCCCCGATCGTTGACAACGACACGATCTGGCAATTCAACAAACTCCGCCTCACCAAACTCCGACAACTTAACAAGTAAGACTTCAGACAATCGATTCAGACCTTCAAAATTTGTACTACCAGTATTAATGTCGCACCAACTGATGAGCTCGGCCAACATGTCGTTTTGCTGTTCGTCTATTTGGCTAAATAATTGTGCTATTTTGGCTGATACTGTGCTCATAATGATTTTTACTTATTTCTTAATATTATTACATATAAGTTATATAATTCTGATAATTATACATAATTAAAGAATTTTATTAGTATTTACACCTCTTTATGGCATAATTAAGAGTTATTATTTCGTCTATAATCTATGCATCAGCAGCTTCCTTGATTTAACCTATTCGCACAACCAACCGTTATGACAAATAAACAATTCGACAATTTAGTTGATATTAATAAAAAATCAATTTTTCACCCCGCCTCATCAATCAGCGATGTGCTGGATAACGGTACGAGTATTTGCCTTGAAGGCAAGGGTGCGACTATCACGACTCACAATGACGGCGAACTAATCGACGGCATGTCAGGTCTATGGTGTGTCAATATTGGCTACGGTAGAGAGGAGCTAGGAAAGACCATGCTGGACAGTGCCAGCTCAATGGGCTACGCGCATAGCTTTTCAAGCACTTCAAACACACCGCAGATCGAGCTTAGTGAAAAACTACTGGATCTTACACGCGGTGTTTTCGCCAGAGTGCAGTACGGCACTTCGGGCTCTGACTGTATTGATACCGCTATCAAGCTCGTTCGTTACTACAACAACCTTAGGGGCAAGACAGAGAAAAAGAAAATCATTGCTAGAGTTAACGCCTATCACGGCACCACATTGGCCGCTGCTAGTGTCACTGGCATAGCGGCATTTCATACTGCTTTTGATTTGCCAATTGATGGCGTTTTAAGAGCGCCCAAGCCGCATTTTTACGTTGATGGCGCAGAATGGGAAACAGAAACACAATTCACCAAGCGCATGCTTGATGAAATCGAGGCAATCATTATTGGCGCGGGTGCAGATACGGTGGCCGCATTCTTTGCCGAGCCCATTTATGGCGCCGGCGGTGTCATTACGCCACCAAAAGGCTACTTCCAAGGCTTGCGAACGCTTTGTGATAAATACGATATTTTGCTATTGGCTGACGAAGTAATCACTGGTTATGGCCGTACAGGTGAGTGGTTTGCCCATCAATATTATGATTATAAGCCAGACCTAATGACAACAGCTAAAGGCCTAACGTCAGGCTATTTCCCTTTGTCTGCGCTTTATATTGGCGACAAAGTGTGGAACGTTTTGGTAGAGACGGCTGACGAACTCGGCGCCTTCTTCCACGGCTATACCTACAGCGGTCACCCAACGGGCTGCGCTGTCGCACTGAAAAATATTGAAATACTTGAGCGAGAAAACCTTGTGGGACGTGCTAAAGAGTCGGGCGCTTATATGCACGCCCAATTTAAAGAAAAATTAAATGGCTGCCCAATCATTGGTGAAGTCAGAGGTGCCGGACTGTTGGCCGGCCTGCAAATTGTCAAAAGCAAATCGCCCAAGACGTTTTTTGAGCGCGCTGACAAAGCCGCACCAACACTACAAAGCGCCATTAGAGAAGAAAAAGTACTACTCAGAGGTCTGCCTTCAGCCGACACCATTGCAGTATCACCAAGCTTTGTTATCACTGAACAGCAAATTGACGCCATGGTTTCCGCTGTTGTTAACGGTGCCGCCAAAGTGCAAGAAAAGTTTGGGATTTGAGGTCTAACGCCAAGTAAGACCTAGCACCAGAAAAAATCCGTCTGCTATTCCAAGACGCCAATTGTTGCATACTGATTGCTAAAAATTGGGTATATTGTCAATCATTATCCACTTTTGCGCGGCATTATGTCTATTCAACACTTACAACACATTATTAACGGTACTCAAACCTCGGGCGGCTCTGGCCGTATGTTTGATATCTACAACCCTGCCACCGGTCAAGTAAGCAGGCAAATTGAGGGCGCAAGTGCGTCAGATACTGCACAAGCTATTGCTATTGCCAATGACAAATTTGCTGAGTGGTCGAAAGTGCCACCCTCAAAGCGAGCGCACATTATGTTTGCTTATCGTCAATTGATTATTGATCATACCGACGAACTGGCAGAATTGATTTCGCAAGAGCATGGCAAGACATTAGCCGATGCCAAAGGTGAAGTAGGAAGGGGCTTGGAGATTGTCGAATATTGCACAGCTATCAATAACCACCTAAAATCCGATTTTAGCGCAGACGTTTCTAATGGCATTGACAGTCACAACCTTCGTCAGCCAATTGGCGTTTGTGCAGGCATTGTGCCTTTTAACTTTCCCGCAATGGTACCAATGTGGATGTATCCCGTTGCTATTTCTTGTGGCAATACTTTTATCCTCAAGCTCTCTGAAAAAGTGCCTTCGTGTGGCTTGCGCCTCACTGAATTAATGCACGAGGCTGGTTTGCCAGCTGGCGTACTCAACACCATTGTTGGTGACAAAGAAGCGGTAGACGAGATTCTAAGTAACGACGCCGTAAAAGCAATCAGCTTTGTTGGCTCAACGCCAGTTGGTGAATATATTTATCAAGAGGGCTCTAAGCACAACAAACGTGTGCAGGCGCTTTGTGGTGCGAAAAACCACATGATTGTGATGCCGGATGCCGATCTAGAATTAAGCGTTGACGCTGTCATAGGTGCGGCCTACGGTTCTGCTGGTGAGCGTTGTATGGCGATTTCAGTCGTGGTGGCAGTTGGCGATGAAACGGCAGACAAATTAATTGCCTCTCTTTCGCCAAAAGTTAAATCCTTAAAGATTGGCGCATACAATGAGCCCGATGTTGAAATGGGGCCGGTAATTTCCAAGCAAAGCCAGGAAAATATTCTGTCATACATCGACGCTGGCGTTAGCGAAGGCGCCACGCTTGCAGTTGATGGTAGGGTGGCTAGCAATGAGCACGACGGCTTTTTCGTTGGCGGCTGTTTGTTTGACAACGTTACCGCCGATATGTCAATTTATACCGATGAGATTTTTGGTCCAGTACTTTGTGTGGTGCGCGTTGCAACTTACGATGCGGCATTAAAACTGGTAAACGATCACGAATACGGTAATGGCACAGCCATCTTTACCCGTGACGGTGACACCGCCAGACACTTTACTAGCCACGTCCAAGTTGGCATGGTTGGTGTCAATATACCAATCCCTGTACCGGTTGCCATGCACAGCTTTGGTGGCTGGAAGCGTTCCCTTTTTGGCGGCTCTTCAATCCACGGCATGGAAGGTGTGCGTTTTTATACGCAGCTCAAAACCGTCACCTCAAGGTGGCCTTCAGGGATTCGTAAAGGCGCTGAGTTTCACTTTTCCAGTGGCAAAGACGTCTAACCCTAACCCTTAAACAAGAGCGGCAAAAGCTTGATTTAGCGCCTCCTCTGGCCAGCCCATTTGCCTGAGGTTGTTGCGTATTTGATCTCTTGTTTGGCCTTTCTTTCCCATGATTTTGATCATGGAGATTAATTTTTGTAATTGCTCTTGTTTGCGTTTCTTTAGGTCTAATGCCGACCCCTCCACTTGCGGCTCTTGATGGGTTTCGACGATAGCAGGCTGGATTGGCTCTTGGGCATTGTTTTCATAAATGTCTTCTTCTAATGTCCCATCCTCTGCGGAAACCAAGTCACTCTTCTTTGACTTGTTGTAATTTTTTTGCAAGCCTATCATGCCAGTTAGCACAATAATAATTGTAGCCGTAAGCTCGAAGGTGATTTCTGGATAGGCATCGTTAATCACAGCCAGAAGCAAGGCGCCAACGACACAAAGGACAATCACCCAAGAAATAAACAGCAACACACTTTTGCCGCTTACTTCGTCATTGATGCTTGTTTGCTGATTCTCATCTTCTCGGCTGCGTCTATTTTTTTCTGAACGATTGTAAGCTTTTTGTATGCTAATTATGATGGCAATCGCCGCCAAAGGCATCAATAAAAAAGGAGCTTTTACAAAAAGCGCCAACACAACTCCAAACCATATTAATAAAATGGCAATAATCCATGCTACAATCATAAAAAATAATTTCATGGCCCTTTCCTTATTCTATTTAATCTCAATTCTACCTATGAATTAGAAAAAATATTACTTAAAACCGTGTGGCAGAATAAGGCTTGGTATCTATAGGTGTTTTTTCGTTTTGCATCATATTAACCAGTATTTCCGCAGTGATTGCGGCTTGAGTTAAGCCTAAATGCTGATGGCCAAAGGCAAGCATAATATTTGGGTGAACTGGATGACGGTCAATAACCGGTAACGAATCTGGCAAGGTTGAACGATGCCCCATCCATAAGCTTTTATGCGCGCTAGACCGTAGTTTTGGAATAATGCCGGCACTTTGATTTTTTAACAAGGTAAAGCGACTTTTGATTGCCCTGAGTTTTAAACCACCCAACTCACTTATGCCGACAACTCTTATAGCCGATTCAAGCGGGCTGACAAAAAATCGATTCTCAGCTGAAGCAATAAGGTGTTTTATATTTAAGCCATTTTTCTCAAAATCCACATGGTAACCGCGCTCTGCAACTAGAGGGACGCTCAACCCAAGACCGCTCACAAGCTTTTTACTCCATGCGCCAACACAAATAATCGCCTTATCAAAAATAGTCTCTTTCAACGCTGTCAAGAAAATCACTTCACCCTGTTGTTTAATTGAAGCCACCTCTTGTTGAGCAAACACACCGCCACGCTCAATAAATTTGGAAAATAATGCCTGACACAGCTTGTATGGATCGCTCACTTGGTATGCGTCTTCAAAATATAATGCGTGTGATAACTGCTGGTCAAGTTCGGGCTCCAACTCTCTAA
Organism: uncultured Gammaproteobacteria bacterium; assembly: GCA_913020715.1. GTDB lineage: Bacteria > Pseudomonadota > Gammaproteobacteria > PS1 > Pseudothioglobaceae > Pseudothioglobus. The sequence goes on along the minus strand of CAJVZH010000002.1, from coordinate 15,390 downwards.
TTTTCGCACTATTTATAAGCTCACACTTAATCCCATACCGTTGCATCATGTCTCGCTGGCTTATGACATCTTCTATTGTATTTTTTGACTTCCACAACAATAAAAAACCGGGCTTACGCAAGAAATGCAAACCATCAATATCGTTCAATAGCCGCTCCCAAGCCCCAACAGACAACTCGTTAAGTGAATTAATAGCACCTCTCGATACTTCAATATTTTTCTTAGACGTTTGACGCATAAAACGCACCAACCAAGTAGCTAGATTAATAAGTTGTGATGGGGGCAAAGAAAGTGGTGAGTTGGGGCTAATCCACATTTTGATCGCAGAAAAAACACTCATATTCTCAGCAAGAGGACTGATTAATTGCCTAGCTAAAAAGCCTGCGTTACCGTAAGACGCTCTTTCACCAGGTGGTGTTTTGTCAAAGAGTGTCACTTGATAGCCTGCACGTTGCAACTCTAAAGCACTGCAAATTCCAACAACACCAGCACCAACCACTGCTACTGTTTGCTTGTTAAGACTTGACATGAGGAATATTAGTTAATACTACTTTTTGCCAGAATAGCTGCGGCCAAATCTTCAATAGCCGCGCCTACTGATTTGAATACGGTAATTGCTTTGTCACTATTCACAAGATCAGCTCGCCCGCGATGTTGACCAGAACAGAGATCGAAAAATTCAGCAACTATGCTCTCTTCCGTAATCGCACCCTCACTGATTGGAATAAGGATGTCACCAGTTTCGCTGAACGCGCCAGCACGTGTATCAACAAATACATCACCAATCTGCATGGCTGCGTTGTTCGTTTCGCGCATCTTAGGGGTAAAACTGCCCACCAAATCTAAGTGAGCTCCTGCTGACAACCACTCCCCCATAATCAGTGGTTCTGTTGCCATTGTTGCGCAACTGATTAAATCCACTTGTTGGGCTACTTCTTGTAAATTTTCCGGTAGACATATATGGGCATTAATACCGTCAACCCTAAGTTCTTCTACCAGACGCTGTGCAGAATCTGGGTTGCGCCCCCACACATGCACGACCTCAATTGGTCGAACGCTCATATGAGCTGGTATTAGATATCGCGCCATGCGCCCAGTACCAACCATTAACATTGAGTTAGTATCTTCTCGAGAGAGATAACGCGAAGCCAATGCAGAGACTGCAGCTGTTCGCCTAGAAGTCAGCTCATTACCATCAAGTTGCAAGAATAAGCGCCCTGTTTTGCCACAACTCAATAGGTAGTGCCCCGTCAAACCAGCCAAGCCGCGTTTATTATTGCCCGGAAAAACATTAACAATTTTTACGCCAGAATATTCACCTTCAATCCACGCCGGCATCAACAACAAAGTAGCATCCGGATCGCCTGGAACTTTCATGTTGTGGTGATGTCGAACGGGCGAGTTTACTGTCTGAGTAAAAATTTTATCCAAACAATCTATCAATTCTTTCCACGGCAGAGCTTCTGCGGTTTTTTGTTGGTCTAAGATCATTGTCATGCCTCTATCTATTCTTTGTTATTGTAACTCAAAACACTACAATGCAAGCAAATTCGCATTACCACCAGATGCCGTGGTATCTACGGTTACCACGCGTTCATTTAGTAGCTGCCATGGCTCATTGATAGAATCAATCACGGGAGTGATGCCAGCGTTTCGATCAATTACTGAGATCTCGATCTCTGTGGCGTCGCCACTATAGATAATGGCATCATAGCAATCGCTTTTAAGCAGCTTGGCAGTGGGCTCCACCCCCATCTTGAAGAGCTTACTTGCATCGACACCCAATCTAATCAACTGATCAATGTACTCTTGACTCAAGATTGTCATTACAGTGTTTCCGAGCGCCATTGCCATTAAGCATTGCTGTAGAGCATCCTTATCACTAAGTCCAAGACAAAGAATGCAGCCTTTCGGATGATAGCTCAGTGTATTACTTTCCCCGGTTGGGCCAGGCAGTTCAACGCTCTGGCCATATTGATTGACTGCTCTTTGCAGATTATCGATAAAAGTTTGTTTAAGCTTTGGAAATGCGCCTGCTACCTTAGCCAACGTCGCTTGATCAAAAAATGCCGGGTTATTTGACAGCCCCCCAACATCTTTTCTGATAGCCGCTGTATCGAGTTTTCTGCTGTAACCATTAAGTGCACTTGGGCCGCCAGCTTTAGGGCCTGTTCCAGATAGTCCCTCTCCGCCAAATGGCTGCGAGCCAACAATGGCGCCCACTTGATTGCGATTAATATAAATATTGCCTGCATTAATTCTCTTACTAACCAAGTCCACTTGCGTTTTTATCCGCGAGTGAATGCCAAATGTCAGGCCAAAACCCTTGGCATTCAATTGATCAATCATGTATTCCAAGTGCTCGGATTTATAACGAATTACATGCAGAATCGGGCCGAAAAACTCCTCGTTAACACCATCCAAACTATCGAGCTCGATCATTGTTGGCGCAACATAATAACCATTCACATTCCCATGCTGCACTTTTGCAATAACTTTAGCATGAGCACCGGCATTATCAATATGTGCTTGCAATTTGTCTTTCGCATCGATATTGATAACTGGTCCACAATCTGTACTTAAGTACTTGGGATTGCCGAGACTAAGCTCTGCCATTGCACCTTTAATCATGGCGCTAATGCCATCAAAACAATCCTCCTGAATGAATAATATTCTGAGCGCCGAACAACGCTGCCCAGCACTCTTAAAAGCACTGTCAATCACATCACGTGTTACCTGCTCACTAAGCGCAGTAGAATCCACCACCATCGCATTAAGACCGCCAGTTTCAGCAATCAATCGAGCGCTGTTGTTTTTTAGTAAGTTGCGTTTAATGCGTTTAGCCACTTGTGTCGAGCCAGTAAATGCAACACCAGCAATATTGGCATCACTCGTTAGCACTTCACCCACATCACCCCCCCTACCCAAGACAAGTTGTAGCAAGCCAAGAGGTATGCCGGCTTCATGCAGTAACTGCGTGGCTCGATAACCAATGAGCGAGGTACTTTCTGCTGGCTTGGCAATTACAGCATTGCCCGCCGCAAGGGCGGCGGCCACTTGGCCTGTGAAAATAGCCAAAGGAAAATTCCAGGGGCTTATGCATACAAACACACCAAGTGCTTCGCGCTGTTTTGGCATAACAACTCTGCCCAGATTGGCGTAATATCGAAGAAAGTCAACTGCTTCGCGCACTTCGTCAATGGCATCTTGAAAGGTTTTCCCCGCTTCGCGCATGGCCAATACCATCAGCTCTGCTTGATTGGTCTCGAATAAATCCGCGGCTCGCTCCAAACTAGCCAGAATTGACTCTGTAGAATAGCTGTTACTAGCAAAGGACGCTTTCGCATTCAATACACATTGCTTAATTTGCGCTTCATGTGCAAAGGTCGCACAACCCAAGTCGTCTGACAAATCCGCTGGATTTACCACTTTATGCTGAGAGTCGTCGCCACCATCAACTGAAGTTGCCACAATAGAAGCGGCGCGCCACTCATGATCAATCCAAGATTGTTGCGCGCGTCTTAAAACATCCACTTCGTCTTGCTCAGACAGCACAATTGATTTGGAGTTGTCACGAGCGGGCTGATAAATATCCCTCGGTAGTGGAATCTTTGAATGCCTCGCCTGAGAATCACTCTCTACTTCACTCAAAATATCAGAAGCCAATTCACTTGGTTTGATATTCTCATCAAATAGATGATTGATGAACGAACTGTTTGCGCCATTTTCCAATAAGCGCCTCATTAAATAAGCCAACAAATCTTTGTGACTGCCAATGGGTGCATATATTCTGGATATCACGCCATATTGGCTTGCCAACTGGTTGTGCAACGATTCCCCCATACCGTGCAAACGCTGCACCTCAAAACCTTTTTTATTGCCTGCAATTTCACAAATACTGATTAACGTATGCGCGTTGTGACTGGCAAATTGTGGATAAATTCTATCTCGCATCTTCAGAAGCTTTTGCGCACAGACCAAATAACAATAATCGGTATTCGTTTTTTTGCTAAATACCGGATAGTCAACATCGCCCAGCACTTGGGCATTTTTGATCTCACTGTCCCAATAAGCGCCCTTCACCAATCGCAACATAATTTTCAAGTCGTGCTTTTTACTCAACTCATAAAGCCAGTCAATCACCAACGGTGCGCGCTTTTGGTAGGCTTGCACAACCACACCAAACCCTTGCCAATTAATGCCAGCCTTGCTTTGAGCAATAGCCTCGATCACATCCAGGGATAAATCCAAGCGCTCAGCCTCCTCCGCATCAATATTGATGGCAATATTGTACTGTTCCGCAATATTGACCAGCGCCAACACTCTCGGCACTAGTTCATTAAGTACGCGCCCTCTATGCATAAAATCATACTTCGGATGCAGGGCAGACAACTTTACCGAAATACCGTTCGCAGCAATAATATCGTCTCCATCGCTACTTTTGCCAATGGCAATTAACGCTTTCTTGTAAGACAAAAAATACCGATCGGCATCTTTCATGGTCCAGGCAGCCTCGCCGAGCATGTCAAAAGAATGAACTGCAGCCTTGCTTTGGTTGGCTTTAAGTGCACTATCAATATCTTCCGAAAAAACAAACTGCGAACCAAAGAAACGCATGACATTGTAAGCACTGAAGCGAATGCCAGGCTTTGCAAGAATATCAAGTGCGTGCTTGATGCGATTTTTAATCGAGGAGCTATAACCGTGACTAATCATCATATCCGCCACACTCAGTGCGATTGTCGCCATATTGACCATCGAAGATTTTTTTCCGCCCAAATGTTTGGACCAGGGTTTATTAGAGATCTTGTCAGAAAACAACTTGTCTCGGGTTTTATTATCGGGCACACGCAAAAATGCCTCAACCAGAGTCATCAGTGAAAGACCCTCCTCGCTGCTGATACTGTACTCTGAGATAAACAGCGACAATAAATCGGGCTTATTATCTGCTCTCAATTCCTTTATAAAGCTTGTGGTAACACTTTTAAACCGCTCTCGCTGGTCATTATCGGTGCATTCGAGCACCTGCAATTGTGTCATTGCCTGGCCTTCTGGCATTACTCTAGCAGCCCTAATTTCTTTTCTCAAGACTGTGTAGTCGATGGGCAATGTCTCTTTAAACATTTTTTTATTCCAAATAAATGCAGTCTAGTTATTATAAATTATATAAAATAGTCATAATTACTATGAATTTATATAAATACAGTCATTAGTGTCTAATCTATAGATAAATATAATTTATTTATCTAAATTAGTTTCGTTATTAGGAAATATGCCCATGTTAGATAATTACGATCGCAAGATTTTAAAACTGTTGCAGGCCGATGGCAGAATGACAATCACAGAATTGTCGGATCAGATTGGCTTGTCAAAAACCCCTTGTTTAAATCGCGTTAAAAAATTGGAAACCAAAGGCTACATTCGCGGCTATCGAGCGGTGATCAATCACGAATTGGTTGAGGACAACCACATTGCCTTTGTGCAAATTAAAATGGACGACACCAAAACACAAGCATTAAACGCCTTTAATGCCGCCATCAAAGAAATACCTGAAGTTGTACAATGCCATTTAATAGCCTCACACTTTGATTACTTACTTAAGGTCAGAACCAATAATATGGAGAGCTATCGAAAAGTACTGGGCGAGAAGATATCCGCCTTGCCTCACGTGCAAAACAGTTCAACCTTTGTCGTGATGGAAGAAGTTAAAAGCTATATCTGAGACAGCAGCCAGTTCTTAAATAACCGTACATTTTGACGTTCTAAATGTGTCTTGGGGCAGATGACGTAGTACCCCTCCTCAGGCCTTAATACATGATCAAAGAGGCGCACCAGACGACCAGAACGCAAGTGCTCGCCTACGAGTAGCGAAGAGCCCATGGCCACACCTTGGCCGTCGATGGCGGCCTGAACTAAAACATTCGTATCATCGATAATGGTGCCCCTATTGGGGTCGCTCTTGCTAAAGTTTGCACTCCTTACCCAGGAAGACCATGATTGGTAGTTAGCGTCATGAAGCAAGGAAAGCTGCGCAAGATCAGCCTCGCCCAATTCATGATCAAATCCAGCAACCAAAGCTGGACTACATACGGGGAAAAAATCGAGTGATAGCAAGTGGAAACTCTCAACGTTGGGCCACTTACCATCGCCATAGGTAATGGCAACATCAATCTCTTCTCTGGCAAAATCGACTTCGTCGTTTGAGTGAAACAGACTTAAATTAATATCCGGATTATGGCGCCAGAAATTATTTAAACGTGGAGAGAGCCACTTTGCAGAAATAGACGGAGCTAGCTTTACTTTCAACATATCAAAACCATCATCAGCACTAACTTGCAACAACCTATCTGCAATAGCGTCCAGTGACTTTGTCATCACAGGCAATAAGTTTTTCCCCTCATTCGTCAATTGAATTTTTCTGGACTGTCGAATAAACAACTGCACACCAATTTGGAGCTCCAATTTTCGTATTTGGTGACTGGCAGCAGCTTGAGTGACATGCAGCTCGTCGGCAGCCCTGGTAAAGCTTAAATGTCGTGCAACCGCCTCAAAAACCTTAAGGCCATTCAGTGACGGGAGTTTGCTTCTCATATAACAACAATAAAATGTTTGATTAATAATACATTAGTTTTTCTTATGCTATATAAATATTATTTATCATTTGTGAAAGACTTTTAGATGTTTTATAATAAAAAAATCTAATCACTTATATACTAAAGGGTAAGAAATGACACGAAGAAAAACTGGTGGCAGAGCGGCACGAATCGCTCTAAGAGCAGCGCCACTCGCTGAGGATGAAAAGCCCGTACTACCTGGCGAATTGGGTGGCTCTTATAAACCACTGAGCGACAATCAAGTTAAGTCAATTGAGGCCAATGTGTTTCGCATCCTTGAAGAGGTTGGTTTTGCTGATGCCACGCCGCATTGTATCGAAGCCACTATTGCATTTGGCGCCACTATGGGTGATGATGGTAGACTTAGAATGTCAAAAGAGGTAGTCAAAAAAGCCATGGCAATGTCGCAGCACGGTTTGACACTTCACGGCCAAATTGAGAAATACGATCTAGATTTAAGCGGATCAAGAGTGCACTTCTCCACAGCTGGCGCAGCGGTTTTAATTGCCGACCCAGAAAACAATGAGTATAGAGAATCACTCAGTCAGGACCTTTACGACATGGCACGAATTGCCGATCAATGTGAGCACATTCACATGTTTCAACGAACCTGTGTTTTGCGTGATATTCCAGATCCGCGATTGCTAGATCAAAACTCAGTTTATTGCGCCGCTATGGGCACACAAAAACACATTGGTGTTAGCTTTACCGAAGCACACCATGTGACTGACGGTCTAGAAATGCTGCATATTATTGCCGGTGGTGAGGATAAATGGCGCGAGCGCCCTTTTGTTAGCATGAGTAACTGCTTTGTTGTGCCACCAATGAAATTTGCTGAAGAATCTTTAGAATGTTTGCGTGTTGGCGTTGAGGGCGGTATGCCTATTTTGCTGCTCTCTGCCGCACAAGCTGGTGCAACTGCACCACCTTTATTGCCAGGTGTTGTTTCACAAGCCTGGGCTGAATGCCTCGGTGGTTTGGTTTATGCCAATGCCATTAAACCTGGCGCACCTTGTATATTGGGTACTTGGCCTTTTGTTTCAGATTTGCGCAACGGCTCCATGTGTGGCGGCTCGCCAGAGCAAGGCCTAATCTCTGCTGCTTGCGCACAAATGGGCAACCATTTTGACCTACCGACCGGCGCACCCGCCGGTATGACGGATTCGAAATTTCCAGATTTTCAAGCAGGATCAGAGCGTGCATCAACACATGTGGTAACGGCACTCGCCGGCGCAAATATCATTTATGAATCTGCCGGTATGTACGCAAGTCTTTTGGGCACATGCCCTGAGAGTTTATTGTTAGACAATGACTTGTTAGGTGCCTCGTTAAGAATGACCAAAGGCCTCAGCGACGAGAGCGAAGAGGCTCTTTGTTTTGAAACCATAAAAGATGTTTGTTTGAATAACAAGGCTCACTATCTTGGTTCCGACCAAACCATCAATGTCATGCAGAGTGAGTATATCTATCCAGAGCTCAGCAATAGGGACTCTCCTAACGACTGGGCTGATATGGGAAAACCTGTTATTTTGGAAACAGCAATCGCAAAAAAGAAAGAAATACTAGCAACTCACTTTCCCGACCACATTAGTGATGACACAGATAGAAAAATACGGAAAAAATTTGACATCAAGCTAAGCCGAGAAGCTATTGGCAGACAACCACTTGAGGATTAAAATCACATGAAAACACATGCAAAAGTTGTCATTATTGGTGGTGGCTCACTGGGTGTCAACCTAATGTATCACCTCTGTGAAGAGGGCTGGAATGATGTAGTGCTGATCGAAAAAGGCGAAATAACCAGCGGCTCCACTTGGCATGCTGCCGGGCTTTGCCCTAATTTTAACGGTAACCATACACTCTCTAGTATTCACGAATACACAATCAAACTTTATGACGAAATTCTGCCGCAAAAAACAGGCTTGCCTTCGTCATTTCACAAAACAGGCTCTCTACGTGTAGGCTACACCGAGGCTGAAGAGCAATGGTTTAGAAATATCATTAGCCGGGCCAACCACATTGGCTGTGAGATGCACTTTGTCTCTAAAGAAGAGGCAGCGCTCATCAACCCAATGATGACTTTCGATGGTGCGCGTTGTATTTTATTCACCCCCAATGATGGCCATGTGGACCCAACAACGGTCGTCACTCAGCTTGCGCAACTAGCCAAAAAAAGCGGTGCTGAAATTTCGTCCTTTAACCGCGTTACAGACATTAACATTTTGCCTTCGGGTGAATATGAAGTAGTCACCGAATTAGGCAATATTATCGCCGAGCACGTCGTTAATGCCGGCGGTTGTTTCTCACCTCAAGTGGCAGAAATGGTTGGTGCTTATGTTCCACTGGTGAATCTCCAACATCAGTATTTGATTACCGAAAACCATCCAGAAATTGCCAAACTCGCCAAAGAATTGCCTGTCACTCGTGACTCAAGTGCCGCCTCTTATATTCGCCAAGAAGGCGATGGATTTTTGATTGGCCCCTACGAAACAAGAGGCTCAAAACCTTGGGCGCTCAGTGGCTTGGATTGGTCATTCGACCGAGAATTATTCGAAGGCGATTTGGAGCGACTCATGCCTTGGCTTGAACGCTGTATGGAGATCGTCCCAGGGTTCCAAGAAGTTGGTATTAGCACGGTTATCAATGGCTTGATTACGCACACTCCAGATGATAACTTATTGGTTGGCCCCGTTAGTGGGCTTCGCAACTTCTGGAACTTATGTGGTGCCAGTATCGGTATCGCCCAAGGTGGCATCGGCAAATATTTAGCGCAATGGATGATGCACGGCCAAACTGAACTCAATATGGCATCCCTTGACTCTCGACGTTTTGATCGATGGGCGGATCAGAAATACTGCACAACACGTGCCATCGAATCCTACGAGAGAATGTATGCGATGGGCGTACCAAATGAAAATCGACCGCACGGCCGCCCAATAAGAGTGAGCGCTCTGCACACCGTTTTGGCGCAAAAAGGCGCTGTTCATATTGTCAATACCGGCTTTGAAAAACCTGCCTGGTTTGCCACTGGTGACGTCAGAGAAGAAACACACACATGGGCGCACAGTGAAGCGCACGACATTGTGGCTCTCGAGTGCAATGCAGTAGCCAATACCTGCGGCATCACCGACATCAGCGGTACAGCAAAATTCAGAATTACTGGTCAAGACGCTTTTGCGTTTTTAGACATTCTTTCGTGCAATAAACTACCGGCGAGAGATGGACGTATCGGCCTAACACTTTTTCACGCACCGAATGGCGGCATTATGGCGGAACAAACGATTAGCCGTATCAGTGAAAATGAGTTTTTACTCATGGGCGCCATCGGTTCGCAAGTTAAAGACTACCAGTGGCTTGAGTGGCATAGTGACGACTACGATATCACCATTGAAGATCTTACTGAGGACTGGGGAGGGGTGCTTTTAACGGGACCCAAGGCCAGAGACATCCTCTCACAACGCACAAATGACGATTTAAGTAATAGTGGTTTTAGCTGGCTCAGTTGTAAAACAATTCAAATCGACTCTGCTCAAGTGTTTGCCATGCGCGTTTCTTACGCCGGAGAATTGGGATGGGAACTTCATATGCCGAGCTGGCAACTTATTTCCATTTACGAATCTCTATTTGAGGTTGGCGAACAATTGGGTTTAATGGATTTTGGTGGGCAAGCTTTTAATGCAATGCGTTTAGAAAAAATGTATCGTGCTTATGGTGGTGAATTTACCGAGGAGATCTCCGCACTGGAGGCTGGCATGGATCGGTTCTTGGATTTAAGTCGAGACTTTATTGGTGCGGATAATATTCGGGCTCGTCAAACCAATGGTGTCAAGCTACAGCTTGCTTATCTTGTTTTTGATGATCAGGTGAGCGCGGAATGCTTCGGCAACGAAGCGGTTTTTGTCGACAACCAACTCACTGGCATTATCACCAGTGGCGCCTATGGTCATCGTGTTGGTCACTCTATTGCCTTTGCTTATCTCAAACCAGAGCATTGCCAAGATGGCTTAGCGCTAACAGTTGACACATCACTTGGTTCACGCAAATGCCATGTCAACATGGATGCTGCTTACGACCCAAGTAATAGCAAATTACGCTCTTAAAATTTAAGCTTGAGTCTTTGGCTTGGGCTTTCTATTGGGTTTATTCGCTGAAAAAACGCGACGCTTAGGCTTTCTGCTTCTAGTCTGCTCGTCTTTGCGTCCTTCATGCTTATTGTGACTCGAGTTACCATGCTTCTTAGGCTTCTTCGGTCGTTTATCCTTGTTGAGACGTAGCTCTGGCGAATTCGGCACATCGTGACTTGGCCAAAAATCCTCGACCAGTTCACGCTCCAAGTGTTTTTGAATAAGGCGCTCAATATCAAACAATTGCTTCGCCTCATCAGCGCTTACCAACGAGATAGCCTCGCCTAACCTGCCTGCACGACCTGTACGGCCAATTCTATGAACATAGTCCTCTGGCACATTCGGCAAGTCAAAATTAATCACGTGCGGAAGTTGATCAATATCAATACCTCGCGCAGCAATATCTGTCGCTACCAACACTCTCACTTTACCGGCTTTAAAATCTGCCAATGCACGGGTGCGAGCGCCTTGGCTTTTATTGCCGTGAATCGCAGTTGCCGTGATGTTTTTCTTTTCTAGACTTGTGGCAATTCTGTTTGCGCCGTGTTTTGTTCTGCTGAACACCAACACTTGTTGCCAATCGCCTTGATTGATCAAGCGCGTCAACAATGCCGTTTTTCTTGATTTGTCGACCGGGCAAATCCAGTGTTTAATCGCTTCAACAGCCGTATTGCGCGGCGTAACGGAAATCTCGATAGGATCGTGAACCAGGCCCTTAGCAAGCTTGCGAATATCTTCAGAGAAAGTGGCTGAAAACATCAATGTTTGACGCTTTTTCGGTAGTAATTTGATAATGCGTTTGATATCATGGATAAAGCCCATGTCGAGCATGCGGTCTGCCTCATCAAGAACCAATACCTCGAGCTCGTCAAAATGCACAGCATTTTGAGAATATAAATCCAGCAATCGACCGGGTGTTGCCACCAATATATCAATACCTTTGCGCAGTTTCTGCATTTGTGGATTGATGCCTACGCCACCAAAAACCACGGCTGAACGCAATGGCAGATTATTGCCGTACGTTTTCACGCTATCGTGCACTTGCGCGGCAAGTTCACGCGTTGGCGTCAGTATCAGCGCTCGCACTTGATTTGAAGAAGGTCGTTTCCCACCTGAAAGCTTTTCTAAAATCGGCAAAGTGAAGCCGGCTGTTTTTCCTGTGCCGGTTTGTGCAGCAGCCATTAAGTCTTTACCCTCTAATACAATAGGGATGGATTTGGCCTGAATGGGTGATGGATCGGAATAGCCCTGAGCCTCAATGGCATCAAGAATCTGTTGCGATAATCCAAGTATTGAAAAACTCATATGATAAGATCGAAAAAAATAGGGTTGTATTTTACTGCTATTGCCGCATTGTAACTTATAATCTCAAATATGAGTGAAACAGACCGACTAAAAAGAATCGTAAGTCCTTGCGTCAGTATCTGCAAGTACAACAAAAACAACTATTGTGTGGGTTGTAAGCGCCACATGAACGAAATCTTTGATTGGTTTGATTTTACCAACGATATGCGTGTTGCCATCATGCAAGACTTGAGTGAGCGCGACATCGAAGCGGTGGGCTAGTTTAGCTTCTTAAACTCTTTAACGAAATATTGTTAATCAGCATCAGTGCGCTGACTGTCAACATCGCCCCAAATATCGTCGACAGCTGAATCGCCTCTCCCAAGAAAACAGCGCCCAGTATAATCACAAAAAATGGCACTAGAAAAGTAAAGACTGTACACTTAGAGCCCCATCTTTGCATGCCAGCAACATACACCGTTGCCGCAAATGTCGTACTAGCGATAGACATTAACAATATATTCACCCAGAATATTGCGTCCATATTGAAGACACTGCCGCTGACATTTTCATAGAAGAAAACAGTATTAAAAAGCGTTGCTATCAAGTAAATGTAGAAGCTCAGCAAAATCGGACTAACACTTTTACTTTGCGCTGTTGCAACCGACATCAACGCCCAGCTGGTCGCGGCCCACAAGAAAAACACAGTCGCGGTACTGAATATCTCATCCAAATCAAACTGCCAAACCTCAAGCATTGTTGAAACACCTATTGCACCGATAAACAACGCTAACCAGTCTTTAGCAATTGGTTTTTTCTTACTAAAAATTAACACAATGACAAAGGCAATAATAGGCATCAATGTGGTGATCAATGCTCCGCCAAAGCTTGCCGTGCCAATTTTAGTGCCCAGGAAAAATAGCTTTGTATAAGCAACCAGAAGAATGGCCGTTATCGCCGCAATCGCCAAGTTGCGCAAGTCGATCTTGTAGCTGATATTTAAATACATCAAAACCGGCAAGGTTGTCGACGTGGTGATCAGATAACGGTATGTCACCAATTCGTGCTCGTTGATATACATGGCCAAATATTTGGCGCTCACGAACGAGCCCGCCCAAGCGAGCATTGCCAATACCATAAAAAAAGAAAATAACTTTTCCGACTTCACACAAACACCAAGGTTAGACCAACGCCAACCATCACTGTGCCGCAAATATGGTTGACACGCTTGGCCATACCAGGGGTGCTAATCAAGCTTTTCAGCTTCTTCCCTAATAGTGAAATCACAATCAAACCCAACATGACACCCAAGCCCACAGTGGAAATTATCTGTACGCCGTAGAAAACACTGACTTCGGTTAGCTCAATCACAGCAGGTAAGACCGATATATAAAAAATCATTACTTTTGGGTTGGTTCCAGACACCAAGAATCCAGTTGCCAACTCTCTTGCGCTTGAACGCCTTTCAGGCCTTCCTTTGAGCGAAATACCGCCAGAGCGCCATTGAGAAACACCCAAATACACTAAATAAGCAGCGCCAAAATAGCGAACAAAACTCATCACAGGGGTAATATATTCAGCCATTGCATCGAGCGAGAATATTACTAACGTTAAATACATCATGTCGCCGAGAGTCGCGCCCACAGAGAAAAACATCGACGGCTTAAAACCACGCGACGTGCTGATCGACAATAAAGCCAAAGTGCCGGGGCCCGGTGTCACTGCAAATACCCAGGCAGTGATCAAAAGGATAATAAAATCGTTTAATTCCAAAATATCTCTGTGTTTATCTGTACGGCATGATGCCTTTAATTTTTATATTTTGCAATACGAACAAAGCCGAAACCGCCATCAAAGTGCCAATGGCATTTTGCAAGGTGAGTGATTCGCCAAAAAATAGCGCGCCCATTGCAATAGCAAAAAATGGCGTTAACAATGAGTATGTTGAGCATTTTTTAGAGCCCAAAACCCTAAGACCGACGTAATAAATAGTGCTGGCGATTGTCGTGCTGAGTATCGACACCGTCAAAATACTGATCCAAAAGTATCGATCCATCTCCGGCAAAGTGGAAAGAGGCGCATCAAAGCTCAAAAACCAATCGATTGAAAAAGTAAACAAGCACACATAAAAACTGAAGGTCAGCACGTGGGCGCCTTTCATCCATGCGCCACTAACACTAATTAAAGCCCAGCAAAATGCCGCTATAACAAAGTATAAATTGGCGCCCGTTAGTAATTCACCAATACCAAACTCGGTGATATCCATCATTAGCATGACGCCTCCTCCACCCCAAATAAGTGCCGCCCAATCTTTTAGAGGGGGTTGCTCTTGCTTAGAAAGCAACATCAGTAAATACACAATCATAGGGATGAGCACAGTCACAAGAGCGGCACCAAGACCTGCTGTGCCGAGGTCAACACCCATAAAGTAAAATCGAGCATTAGCAATCGTGAACAGCGCAATGAGTAGCGCTAAAGCCAAATTTTTCCAATCAATTTTAAATGACAAGCCCATGAACAGCAAAATCGGCACCATAGAGGCGGCCGCTAAAAAATAGCGATAAACAACGATTTCATTCTCTGTAATGTAGCCAGAAAGTGTTTTGGCTGCAATGGCTGAGAGTGCCCAAGTAAACACTGCGAGCACCATCAATAACGACATTGTTTTTTCTGATTGAATCATGTTTTCTCATATCCTATAAACGCACAATCGCATCCATCGATCTCATGACAGGTCTTTTCATTACCCCCTCGCCTTCCAGATGGGGTCATCACCTTAAGCTTAGAGTATTGGCAAGAGAGATCATAATGGGCCATTCCATTGACAGATTATAGTCATAGCATCTGCTATAATCACAACTAATTATGAACACCTTTTTTGCGAAATAAATGAACTTAGATTACCTTGATTTTGAACAACCAATTGCCGACCTAGAAGGCAAGATTCAAGCCCTTGAAAATGTCAAGGACAATGCCGACATTGCCCAGGAAGTAGACGCGCTTAAAGCAAAAAGTGAAGCGCTGACGAAAAAAATATTTTCATCGCTTTCAGATTGGCAAATTTCTCAACTCGCCAGACACCCAAAAAGGCTCTATACGCTCGATTATGTAGACACTATTTTTGATGAATTTACAGAGTTACACGGCGATCGTTCATTTGCGGACGATAAAGCAATGATTGGTGGTATTGCCAAAATAGACAACGCTTCATTCATATTTATCGGCCAACAAAAAGGACGATCTACCAAAGAAAAACTTCATCATAACTTCGGCATGGCTAGACCTGAAGGCTACCGTAAGGCGCTAAGGTTGATGAAAATGGCAGAAAAATTCTCACTGCCAATTGTTACCTTTATCGACACACCAGG
>CAJVZH010000001.1 GCA_913020715.1 uncultured Gammaproteobacteria bacterium | reverse complement strand
TACCGTAAGGCGCTAAGGTTGATGAAAATGGCAGAAAAATTCTCACTGCCAATTGTTACCTTTATCGACACACCAGGCGCTTATCCTGGTATTGGCGCTGAAGAGCGCGGACAAAGTGAAGCGATTGCTAAAAATCTCTACGAGATGTCCACTCTAAAAACACCCATTATTTCCATTATCATTGGCGAAGGCGGCTCTGGCGGTGCATTAGCAATTGGTCTTTCTGACATAACAATGATGTTTGAATACAGCATCTTCTCGGTAATCTCCCCTGAAGGTTGCGCCTCAATTCTTTACAAAGACGCAACAAAGGCAAATATTGCTGCCGAATCATTAAAGTTAACAAGTAAACACTTGAAAAAGAACAAGCTGGTTGAGAAAATTATCCCTGAACCACTGGGCGGCATCCACCGCAACCCAACTCAAGCCTGCGACTTACTTAAGAAGGCAATTAAAAAACAGTTGAAGGCTGTAAGTGAAATTCCAACCGATCAACTTCTTAGAGAGCGTCACACTAAACTCCTTGGTTTTGGACGATTTAACGAATAAAGACAGCTACTTAAGCGACAAAAATATTGTCGTCGCCCTCAGTGGTGGCGTCGATTCCGTTGTACTCTTACACTACTTGTGCAAGCATTACCCTGGTCAAGTTAGAGCTGTTCACATTAATCACAATCTTTCGATGTATTGTCATCAGTGGCAAGGCTTCTGTGAATCGCTGTGTAAAAAGTCAGAAATTGACTTCACAAGTGTCGACATTAGCATTGAAAACACATCAAACATTGAGGAAATTGCACGTAAAAAGCGCTATCTTTCATTAACTTCAGAATTAAAAGATAACGAAGTATTGTGCACCGCGCACCACCAAGACGACCAAGCGGAAACCTTCTTATTACAACTCTTTAGGGGTTGCGGTGTTGCTGGTTTAGCGGCAATGCCAAACAGCAAACAACTTGATAACGGCGAACTCTACCGCCCTTTTCTAGCGCTTTCCCGAAAACAAATTTTAGAATACGCCGTTAGCAATCATCTTGGCTGGATTGAAGACGACAGCAATCACAACCTTAATTTTCGCCGAAATTTATTGCGCTTAGAATACGTGCCGAATCTTGCAAAAGTATTCCAAGGCTTAGTTGCCAATATAGCCAGAAGTGCTAAACATCAATCCGATGCGCTTGATTTAATTCGTCAATTGGCGGAAATGGACATTGAAAGCAACGCACTAATTAAGAATGGTAAATTGCAAACCGAAGGATTAATGCGCTTAAGTGGCACACGTGCGATCAATGTGATTCGCCACCACCTTAACCAGTTGAATTATTTGTCGCCGAGTGAAAAAGTGATGGCGGAAATCATCACACTGATTGGCGCCAAAGAAGATGCGAAATCTCTGGTCGCTTGGCACGATTACGAATTGCGTCGCTTCCAGGGCGAACTTTACTTTATTGACAAAAAAGCACCTCAACAGATTAGAGATTGCCCACACTTTGTAGAATTCAGTAATTTGCCAAATTTTGCAATTCACTTTCGCCAAGAAGGGCAAAAAGTGAAGTTAAAGGGGAAAAAGCACTCGCAAAGTCTTAAAAAAGTCCTGCAAGAGGCCAATATCCCACCTTGGGAGCGACAAACACTAAGAATGTACTACGTAGAGGGCGAATTACGAGCCATGGAGTGTATTGGCGAGATGACTGAAGTCAAATAAAACCCAGATTATTGGTACGGGTCGCTAATTCCAATTTTTTGTAAAAAACCGATCTCGAGCGCCTCCATTTCGCTAGCCTCAGGCATGTCGTGGTGATCATAGCCCAATAAATGAAGTAAGCCGTGGATAGCAAGGTGGGTCATATGATCTGAAAATTCTTTACCAGCAACAATGGCTTCTTCCCTAACAACGTCTGCGCAAATAACCACATCGCCTAAAATTTTTTCCTCGACTTCGGGTGGAATTTCTCCCGGGAATGCCAGCACATTAGTCGGTTGATTTTTCGATCGATACTCGTTGTTCAGTACTTGAATTTCAACCGGAGAGACAATTCGAATCAGTAATTCAGAGTCACCAACATTAAACTCATCCATAAATTTCTGAGTGTTATTGATAAGCGCATCTTCATCGACTAAAGATTCGTTAATGATATTCTGAATAACGACCATAATTATTTAATATTGCTAAAATGATTTTATTTTATCCCTAAAGTAATCCACTTTGTCGTCAATAATTGAAGTTGCCATCCCTGTGCCATTACACAAGTCATTTGACTATTTGTGCGAGTCAAGTGTTGCTATTGGTGCTCGCGTTAAAGTGCCATTTGGACGAAAACAAGTTGTCGGGATAGTGCTCTCGCATAAGGATAAAAGCGACTTCGACAAACTCAAGTCGGTTGGAGAAGTGCTCGACAACGAGCCACTACTATCCAAAGACATCCTAGATTTTCTTTTTTGGTCAGCCAACTATTATCACCACCCAATTGGCGAGGTCCTTGCAAGCGCGATTCCAAAAAATCTAAGATTAGGCAAACCCGCTGAGATTAAAAAAGCGCGTGCATTTGACAACCAAATCGCCCCCGCTGAATTTGAAACGACAAGCGAACAAGACAGCGCCATTAAAACGATTTTGGCCTGCACCGATAGCTTTAACGGCTTTTTATTGCACGGTGTTACTGGCAGTGGAAAAACCGAAGTTTATTTACGCATTACCGAAGCCCTTTTAAAGCAAGGCAAGCAAGTGTTGGTTTTGGTGCCAGAAATCGGCCTAACCCCACAGATGATTGCCAGGTTTGAACAACGCATTGATGGCAAGGTGGTGGCCATTCATTCACAGCTCAACGAAACACAAAAAACCGACGCCTACCTCATGGCCAAAAGCGCTGAAGCCAATGTTGTGCTTGGTACACGTTCTGCGATTTTTGCTCCAATGCCCAACTTAGGACTGGTGATTGTTGATGAAGAGCACGACGGCTCATTCAAACAACAATCTAGCTTTCGCTACTCGGCTCGAGATTTAAGCTTTATGAGGGCCAAATTCGCCAATGCACCGCTTATTCTTGGCACCGCAACACCTTCTCTTGAAACGTTAAAAAACGTCATGGATAAGAAGCTCACGCGCCTTGTGCTCAGTACGCGCCCAGGCGAAACCGTGATGCCCGAAGTAAGCTTAATTGATATGCGCTCTCAAAGCGCTGAGGCAATGTCTTTGCCGTTGATAGACAAGATGAAGCACCATCTTAATAACAACCGCCAAGTAATGCTGTTTATTAACCGCCGTGGCTACGCGCCGGTTTTCTATTGCACAGAATGCGACTGGAAAGCGGAATGCAATCATTGCGATTCGCAGATGGTTTACCACCGTCATATTAATCGCCTTAAATGCCATCACTGCGGCGCTGAACAAATGCCAGAATCCTCTTGCCCTTCTTGCAATCAATCAACCCTCAAAGTATTGGGGTACGGCACTGAGAGACTCGAAGAAAATCTGGAGTCGTATTTTACGGATACAGACATCATTCGCATTGATCGTGACACCACTCGCAGGAAAAAGGCGTTCGCTCAACACTTAGAGAAAATCAACTCTGGCGAACCTTGCATTATCGTCGGCACACAAATGCTTGCCAAAGGGCACGACTTCTCTCAGCTTGCTTTCGTGGGGATATTGGATGTGGATGTTGGCTTGCTTTCACTTGACTTTCGTGCTACTGAGAATTTAGCACAATTGTTAATTCAAGTCTCGGGTCGTGCGGGACGCAGTGAGCACAAAGGTGAAGTTGCCATCCAAACGCGCTACCCAAATCACCCTATTTTTGAATACGTTCGCCAAGCGAATTACACCAAATACGCAAGCTCCTTACTCAAAGAACGCCAACAAACTCAATTGCCACCATTCTCGCATCAGGCGATGATCTGCGCCAATGCGAAAAACAAAGCGCAAGCCGAGGCATTTTTAAACGAGGTCGCACAACTGCTGCGCAGTATCGACTTACCTTCTGTAGAAATCTGGGGGCCGGTGCCAGGTGTTATTGAAAAGAAGGCCGATTATTATTACTTTAACCTTTATTTGCAGTCAGCAGATCGACAGGCGTTACACCAAATGCTCAACACGATGTTTCAACACGTTGAGAATATCAAGATCCACAGCTCAGTACGCTGGTTTTTAGACGTTGATCCTGTCGAGTGAATCGGCTCTGTTTATCAACTTACTGAAAAGGTGATAAATTATACAACTCTCTCTCAAGACCCAATTCTGCTTCCTTTTGTTGTGCAATGTCGGAAGATAAAACCGCTTTAATGCCTTCTGGATCAAACAGATCACAGGTGGCAATCGCGGTATGCTCATTCACCTTTGTAAGAACCAAATCCCTACAAAATGTCGACATAACATCAGCCAAGCCGCCCACATACGCTTGGTAATCTTCAAAAGTTCCGTTGTTAATTTTGACGTGCATCATTGCATTCATAATATTACTCCTTCTGGGTTGAAAAGTACTAATAAAAGCCGCTGATTAGCCCTCATATGGCTGCAATCTAAATGGCTCTCTCTCGACTCCTAATTCCGAAGCGCGTTGCACAACATCTGGAGATTCTGACATAGCCTGCCAGCCAGCTTCGTCAAATAAATCTGATACGACAATCGCAGTGTGCTCGTCAACCTTTCCAATAATACCATTACTCGAAAAGCCAGCTCGACGCTCCGCCAAGCTATCAAAAAAATCCTTGTACTCGTCATAAGTGCCGTTGTTTATTCTTATAATCATCATTGCATTCATACTGTTATCCTTAAAAGATTAATAATTGCTTTATATATCAAAATGAACTGCTTACTATACACCTATAAAGCCGACTCTTTCCAAGGCAAAAAGGATGGCACGACGCCAGCTTGGCACTCCCAAGAACTGGGGAAAAGAATTCCCAATGCACGAAACATACGGGTAGAGGGCAAGGGTCGCATCCTCAACTGGGAGGTGCCGGAAACTTTAATTGAGGCTATTCAATCATTTGGGGAATAGCGGCACATAATAGCAAGGTTGGCAACCACAACAAAGGAGTAGCTTTTTATAATAGCAGTTCGTAGCTTTTGATTAGAAATGAAATTGCAAATACACCTAGCGCCAAACCCAAAACTCGCATAATCCACAGGTAGGTTCGACTTTCTAGAGATTCGCGAAACTTGGATGCCACCAGGGCAATGGCTATTTTTGACAACACCAAGCTGGTTAGAAAAACCAGTACAAAGGCAATCGCCTCATTTGTCGCACCGAGTGCAAAATAAGTGCCACCCACTGTAAACCAAAATAAATAAGGGTTTGGACTGAGGAAATTCACTTTTACAGCTGTTAGCAAAGAGCTACTCGAGCCCTTTGAACTAGCAAAACTAACTTTTTTAACTTTAAGTGTTTTGATACAGAGCAGGCCCAAATACAAGCCACCCACCAGACTTAATAAACCAATAAACAATGAGATGTCTTTGAATTGCGACAACACCACAACCACGGCAAAAATTATTGGGCCATCGGTAATGACGGGTGCAAAGCTCACCTTTATGCCACTGAATAACCCGCGCTCGAGTGTCTGCTGAACAACCAAAATAGATAAGGGGCCTGGCTGCAAGCCAGCTGTTAAGCCAAATATCAAGGCCGAGAGAATGTACTCATTCATAAAAAATTACCGTGTATTTATTGACTAAATGATTTCGCCCAAGCTTGAATTTTACAAATAAAATATGAACATTTC
This sequence comes from uncultured Gammaproteobacteria bacterium, assembly GCA_913020715.1. GTDB lineage: Bacteria > Pseudomonadota > Gammaproteobacteria > PS1 > Pseudothioglobaceae > Pseudothioglobus. Next base: position 234,272 of record CAJVZH010000001.1, on the reverse strand, counting down.
AAGAACAGTCTAACATTATGATGGCTCTATTAATCAAACTCGATAAATACGAACAAGAGCTCAAATGGCTTGCCTTAGTGCTAGGCATTTTCAGCACCATGGCCATTATTCAAGACTGGCATCGACTGTCAATGTTTGTAAGTCTACCATTTTGTATTATTTGGACATACTGCGCTTGGTTGTACGCTGAACGCTAGCTGAAAGACATCAACATCCTATTTACCGTGCTTTACGTTTACGGCATTACTCGTTATTACTTCTTTGCTTGAGCGATTGAACGCATTGCCTGCGTTATCGTTGTTAGCTCTGTCTCAGTAATAATAAAGGGTGGCATGGTATAGAGCAGTTTGCCGTAAGGGCGCAACCAAACACCTACAGAAATCAACTTATCTTGGACACTTTGCATGTCCAGTGGCTCGTTAAATTCCAATACGCCAATTGCACCAAGAACGCGAACATCGGCAATCGATGGCTCATCTATCAAAGGCAATAATTCAGATTTTAATATGGCTTCAATTGTCTCAATTTTTTCTTGCCAATTATCTTTTAATAATAGGTCGATACTGGCATTTGCCACAGCGCAAGATAGCGGATTACCCATAAAGGTTGGGCCGTGCATCAAAACACCGACTGTATCCGCAACTTTCTCAGTAGTTAATGCAGCGGCCATCGTCATATAACCGCCCGTCATCGCTTTGCCTAGGCAGAGAATATCGGGTGAAATATTGGCATGCTCGCAGGCAAATAATTTACCGGTACGGCCAAAGCCCGTGGCGATTTCATCGACGATCATTAGTACGTCGTATTCATCGCAGAGCTGTCTCGCACCTGATAAATAGGCACTCTCATAAATATTCATACCACCCGCGCCCTGCACAATTGGCTCAAGTATTAATGCTGCGATTGTTTGGTGATTGTTTTTAAGTGTTTTTTCAAGATCAGAGAGCGCCTCTTTAGTATTATCAAGCGTTGGTCTGGTAACGAAAAAATGCTGTGGCAGCACTCCTTGAAACAAATGGTGCATGCCGTTTTCAGGGTCGCAAACGCTCATCGCACCGAATGTGTCGCCGTGGTATCCGCCGCGTGGTGTGACAAAATGCGTTTTAGCTTTTTGATCTTTGTTGTACCAATATTGCAGCGCCATTTTTAACGACACTTCTACCGACACAGAGCCAGAATCGGCCAAGAAAACCTTCTCAAGCCCAACAGGGGTAATATCAATCAACTTTTGAGTTAAGTCGATAGCGCCTTGATGAGTTAGGCCACCAAACATCACATGAGAGACGCGATCGATTTGTTCTTTCATTGCTTGATTGAGCGTGGGATTGTTGTAACCGTGAATGACAGACCACCACGAACTCATGCCATCAATGACTCGGCGCCCACCCTCAAGGTTTAGATAAACATATTCCGCCGATTCAACCAGATGCGTTGGTGCGGTGCTGGGAACTTTGGCATAAGGATGCCAAACGTTGTTTTGATCAGAGGCAATCACGAAGTTCGCTCATTGAATCTAGTACTAAATCAGGATTTTCATTGGCAATATCGTTGCCGTGATTGTAGCCGTAAGACATGCAGATAATAGCAAAGCCCGCTGCTCTTGAAGCTTTCACGTCACTGACAGAATCGCCCAGCATCATGCAGTCTTTTGGGCTGATTCCAAAATGCTCAGCGCTGTGCAATAACGGCAATGGATCGGGCTTTTTCTTGGCAAGTGTATCGCCAGAAATGATGATTGAGAAATCATCAAAAATACCAAGAGCCTTAAGTAGTGGCAAGGTGAATTGCTCGGCCTTATTGGTGACACAGCCTAGAAGGTAGCCTTGAGATTTCATGTAATTCAAACCCTCTCGAACGCCACCATAAAGACACGATCGTTTCGCAGTATTATCCGCGTACAAGGCAAGAAAAACTGGATAGGCTTTCTTGTAATCCTCTGAATTTGGCGCTGCTTCCAGCTCGCCAGTCAGAGCGCGCTCTACTAATTTTGGTACGCCATTGCCCACCCATTCACGCACTTTCGCTTCACCACATGGCTCTTTGCCAAGTTGCTTCATCATTTCATCAACGCAATAGGTCAAGTCTGGCACACTGTCAACGAGCGTGCCGTCAACGTCTATCATGATTAATTTTGGCTTAAATGTTTTCACTTATTTATACCGATTTTGGTAGAATTAACTTATCAAGTTCAAGTAAATATATTTTATATGCAAAACAAAACAGTCATCGGTTTTATTGGCGCGGGCAATATGGCTTACGCTCTGATTAAAGGCCTTATTAATAACGGTTATGGTGCGGAAAACATCAAAATCAGTGATCTTGACGAAGCGCTGTTAAGCAGTAGAAACAGCGAACTGGGTGTTGCTACTTTTACCGACAATACTGCTCTTATTGCTGAGTGTGATGTTGTGATTCTTGCGGTCAAGCCGCAGGTGATGGGCAACGTTTGTAAGGGTTTACAAGGTGACATCAAATCAAGCCACTTATTTGTCTCTATTGCTGCCGGCATTAGAGCAAGTGACATTTGCCGTTGGCTCGGTGGCGATTACGCCTTGGTGCGCACGATGCCAAATACACCCGCATTGGTGCAACAAGGTGCGACGGGATTATTTGCCAATGACCTTGTCTCAGATGAACATAAAGCCATTGTTACCTCACTACTTTCAGCAATCGGTGATTGCTTTTGGGTGGCAGAAGAAAAGCTAATTGATGCCATCACCGCTATTTCTGGCAGCGGGCCTGCTTATTTCTTTTTGATGATGCAGTCAATGACGCAAGCCGGTATGGCACTCGGATTGGACGAAGAGGCAGCCAGTGCGCTAAGCGTCAAAACAGCACTTGGCGCCAGTGTGATGGCAGCCAATAGTGACGAAAACCCCAAACAACTTAGAGCTAACGTGACTTCACCGAATGGCACAACGCAAGCGGCAATAGAGGCGTTTCAAGACCAAAACTTTGAGGGCATTGTTGCCAATGCCACGAGAGCGGCTTATGATCGTGCTCACGAATTAAGCATCCAATTGGGTGATGTTGACTGACACACTCACCCTCAATCTAATACCTTCAAAACACTACTTAATTGTTTCAGCGCTGATTTATGGACTTTGCGCTGTGTTGGTGTGGGGGCGACTGGATAGTATTTGGCTAAGTATTGTGCTCAGCATCGCGATTGCGATTTCAGCAATAACTTTTTTCCCAACATATGTTTTGCTTACAAAAGAGAGCTCCATCGTCTCGATCACAATTGGCAGTGGCAGTATAAATTTTGGCACCAAAGATGGTCAAATAAAGTTACAACATAAATACTGCGTGTCCTATCAATCACGTTACTTGGTGATTATTCGGTTTGATAAGATTCACGTGCCGATTTTCAAAGACAGCGTCGAGGCAAGCTCCCTGTCCTCACTGAATCGATTTTTGAATGTTATCCTCTAACTACCCCAAAGCAGCTGCATATTGGCAATCGCTGCAAGAGATGCTGTTTCTGTTCTAAGGATTCGACTGCCCAACAACAGCGGCTGAAAATCAGAGGCAATCGCCTCATCAATCTCAACGCCACTAAGCCCACCCTCTGGGCCGATCAATATGGTAGCCTGTGAAGGCTTGCTCATTGTCAACAACCCTTTTTCGGCACGGTGGTGCAGCACATAACCATTGCCTTCAGTCGCTGATAACAACTCCGATAATGACTGTGCCGGCACAACTTCAACAATCACCGATCGTCCCGATTGCTCGCAGGCGTGATTGGCTATTTTTTGCCAATGCTCCGTGCGTTTAATAAGCTTTGCACCATTTAAGCGCACCACGCAGCGCTCAGTTTGCACAGGGATAATTCGATTAACACCCAGTTCAACGGCTTTTTGAATAAGAAAATCCATTTTTTCGCCTTTGGCAATGCCCTGAGCAAGAGTTATACTTAGAGAAGACTCTCTTTGGTTTTTTTCACAAGAAAATACATTAACTGAGCAAGCTTTTTTGGCGTTAATTACCTCAGCTAGATAGTTCGAGCCGTCGCCATTAAAAAGGGTGATGTTCTGCCCTTCAGGGAAACGCAATACTTTGAGCAAGTGATGTGCTGCCGATTCATCTAGGTCAATCTGGGTGCCCACTTTGAGGTCGGTATTTTGATAAAGTCTTACGCTTTTCATGGTATCGTTTTGGAATTGGTCAACTCAGACTTCAATAGAGTAAAAATGATACATCAAAAAAGACGAAAAGAGTTATTAAGCCGACTTGACGACAATGCGCTCGTCATCGTTTGCACAAATGCCGAGCTTCAACGCAATGCCGACTGCACTTTTCCGTTTCGCCCAGATTCTAGTTTTTGGTATTTAACGGGCTTTACCGAACCCGATGCAATTGCTGTTTTTTCGAAAAAGAATTATTCTATTTTTCTCAGACCAAAAGACAAAACCAAAGAAATATGGAATGGCAAGCGACTGGGCGCCGAAGCCGCACCAAGCACACTGTTAGCCGATAACGCCTATTCAATCGAGCTGTTTGCCGACCAATTGGACACACTAATCGATGACGAAACGGTGCTTTATTATGACAACAATAGTACCAACTCGCTACATGAAGATATCGCCTCTGCGGATGGCATTAAGCCTCTTTTGCCACACCTTTCTGAAATGCGTCTGGTCAAAGACGCAAAAGAAATGGAGAATATGCAGTTCTCTGCTGATTTGGCTGTCAACGCCCACGTCCAAGCAATGACTAACGTTAAACCAGGGATGTTTGAATATGAAATTGCCGCTTTATTTGACGCTGAATTCAAAAGAAACAACTCGACACATGCTTATACACCCATTGTTGCAGGAGGGGCTAACGCCTGTGTACTGCACTACATTGAAAACAATGAAGTATTGAAGGATGGTGACTTGTTGTTGATCGATGCCGGTTGTGAAACCGAAGGATATGCTTCAGATATCACCCGTACTTTTCCAGTAAATGGCCGCTTTAGTGAAGCGCAAAAACAAATTTATAGTATTGTCCTTGATGCACAAAAAGGTGCGATTAATTGTCTCAAGCCAGGAGAGAAGGTCAACAAAGCTCACGATACCGCTTGCAGCATTATCTCAAACGGCCTCATTGGGCTCGGCATAATCAACGATGATCTGCCACTCAATGAGTTTTATATGCACAATACAGGGCACTGGTTGGGGCTTGATGTGCACGACTGTGGCCAGTATAAACTGAATGACGAGCACCGCCATTTTGAGGCTGGCATGATAATGACGGTTGAACCGGGAATCTATATTCGCAAGAATGATAAAATTGACCCAATGTATTGGAATATTGGCATCAGAATTGAAGACGATGTTCTAATCACCGAATCGGGCAACAAAGTACTAACACAATCCCTCGTCAAAGAGATTGACGATATTGAAAACTTAATGAGAAAATAATGAACATACAACAAGCCATCAAAGCAGTAATCGCCAAACAAGACTTAAGCGAAGAGCAAATGCACAGCGTCATGAGCGACATTATGACCGGCAAAACCACCGATGCTCAAATCGGCGCTTTTTTGGTTGGCCTATCAATGAAAGGCGAAACCATTGAAGAAATTACAGCCAGTGCTAAAGTCATGCGCTCGCTGGCAACAGCAGTCGAAATTTCTCCGACCAATCACTTAGTAGACACCTGTGGCACGGGTGGCGATGGCCTTGGTTTGTTTAATATCTCAACTGCCTCAGCATTTGTCGTTGCAGCTGCTGGCGGCCAAGTAGCCAAACATGGCAATCGCTCTATTTCTTCCAAATCTGGCAGTGCTGACGTGCTCGAATCTGCCGGCGTTAACTTAGCGGTTAGTCCCGAAATGATTGGACGATGCGTCGATGAGATTGGCGTTGGATTCATGTTTGCACCTGCGCACCATAACGCTATGAAACACGCTATTGGGCCGCGCAAAGAACTGGCCGTTAGAACTATTTTCAATGTCCTTGGGCCTCTGACAAATCCTGCCAAAGCGCCAAATCAAGTGATGGGTGTGTACGATAAAAACCTAGTCGAGCCCATAGCCAACGTTTTGAAAGGCCTGGGCTCGCGCCACGTCATGGTGGTTCATTCAAAAGACGGTCTCGATGAACTTTCCATTGCAGACGACACTTACGTAGCCGAGCTCAAAAATGGTGTGGTTTCCACTTATACCGTCAACCCAACAGATGTTGGCCTTAGTCTTGGCAATCTTAACGATATCGCTGCCGATGGCGCTGATGATTCACTGGCAATGATTAAAGACGCCTTTGCTGGCAAAGAAGGTGTAGCCAAAGACATTGTTGCCCTGAATGCGGGTGCAGCCATTTATGTTAGTGGGCTCGCAGACAGTTTAAAAACTGGCGTTGAAAAAGCTAATCAAATTCTCAGTAATGGCGGCGCTCAAAGCAAGCTTGAAGAATACGCAACAGCAAGCAACCAATAAACAAGCCGAATCATGAATAAAAAAACCAACCTTATTTGGATTGACCTTGAAATGACAGGTCTTGTTCCCGAGAGCGACGTCATTATTGAAATCGCTACGGTTGTCACCGATGCCGACCTCAATGTGATTGCAGAAGGCCCCTCTCTGGCTGTCCATCAGAGCAATGAGCGCCTTGATGGCATGGATGAGTGGAACACCAATCAACACGGCAAGTCCGGGCTTGTTGAACGTGTAAAAAATTCCACCTTGTCGTCTGCAGACGCCGAAAAACAAACGCTGGATTTTTTGCGTGAGTTTGTTGATGCCGGCGCCTCGCCAATGTGCGGCAATTCCATTTGTCAAGATCGCCGTTTTTTGTACAACTACATGCCCGAATTGGAGAAATTCTTCCACTACCGCCATATCGATGTCTCAACTTTAAAAGAGCTGGTATCACGCTGGAACCCTGCAGCTACAGCAAGCGCAAACAAACAATCAGCGCATTTAGCGCTATCGGATGTTTACGACTCTATCAACGAGCTAAAACACTATCGAGAACACTTTATTAATGGCGCCAGTTAGCTACCTCTCACCGGCAAAAATTAATCTTTTTTTGCATATCACTTCGAAAAGAGCAGACGGTTACCACAATCTGCAAACCGTATTTCAGTTGCTAGACTTCTGTGATAAGATTAGATTTTCTGTGCGCAATGATGGACAGATTAATCGCATCAAAGGCAATGAGGATATTGCCACTGAAGATGACCTGCTAATCAAGAGTGCTCGAGCACTCAAAAAATACGCAAACAGCTCCCTGGGTGTTGATATTTCAATTGATAAAAAAATTCCAGCCGGTGGCGGTCTTGGTGGTGGCAGCTCCAATGCGGCAACCGTATTATTAGCACTGAACGAGCTGTGGCAGCTAAACTTAGACCGACAAACATTAGCAGATATTGGCCTGACATTAGGCGCAGACGTGCCCGTTTTTGTTTTTGGCAGAAGCGCTTGGGCGCAGGGCATTGGCGAGATATTAGAGCCAATAGACCTTCCTCAGTATTATTATTTAGTGGTTTCAATCAATAAGCACATCTCCACAGCAGAAATATTCTCGCACAAAGCATTGACAATGACGCCGGTACAAAGGAAAATAGCGGACTTTTCGAGACTGTCTGATCTGCATAATGACTGTTTAGATGCTGCAATTTCTCTACAAAGCGAGATAAAACAAGCACTTAAACACCTAGATTCAACTGCAAATCATCTGGATAATGCTAGAATGACGGGCACGGGTTGCTGTGTTTTTGTGGCCTTCGAAAAAGAGAAAGATGCTTTGGTAGCAAAGAAACAACTACCAGAGCAATGGTTTGGTTTTGTCGCTCAAGCGATAAACACTTCACCAGCATAACAATTGGGCTGTCGCCAAGCGGTAAGGCAACGGGTTTTGATCCCGTCATGCGCAGGTTCAAATCCTGCCAGCCCAGCCATAATCTATCCCTTATGCACCAAGGGATTCCGCGCTTTTTGAGTTAATTTACCCTAAAAACCTATACCCTACGTGTACCAAGGCTGCAGGACTTTTGGCAGAGCGAATTACCCAGAATTTTGCCCAGTGATTTTTTAAGCGAGTGAATGAATCATTTTGATGGAAGCGGTATTTCTGCCAATTTTGACCATTTCAAAGCTTATCTTCGTTAGAGACTCCTTCTCAATATTAACGGAATTATTTGACCTGCTTAAAGACGGTTAAATTATTATATTTTTACTTGTTGCTGGCTTTGGTGTCGCTCTGCCAATACTCAAGATCTCGACGCTTTACTTGTTGTTATCAAAAAAAAACAAGTCGTGATAACCACAATAAAATCTTACATGTCATGCACGAGTATGGGCTGGGCCATGTTGGACGTCATGATTGTCGCGCTTTTGGTGGTCACAGTCAAACTGGGTGCTATTGCAAGCATTCAAGTACACAGTGGACTCTATATTTTTGGGTTTGGCGTAATATTGCTAATGACTGTAACAGGCAAAGTCTCAAAACTTGTGCAGCAATCAGCAAGATAGAGAGTCAGAAAATGAAAAGTAAAATATCCCCAAAGATCTATTTGTGAAATTAATTTTGATTATTTTTGGCGTATAATTTACACACTTAAAAATCACATTACTTGCTATGTCATTAGACACAATCAAAATCTTTAGCGGTAACGCTAATCCAGGCCTCTCTTCTGAGATTATTCAAAACCTAGAAATTGACCAAAGCAAAGCCTTTGTCGGCAAATTTAGTGATGGCGAAGCGCAAGTTGAAATTCTAGACAACGTTCGTGGTTGCGATGTTTTTGTTCTTCAGCCAACTTGTGGCCCCTCTCCAGCGGAAACGCTGATGGAATTATTGGTGATTGTAGACGCCCTTCATCGCTCTTCCGCAGGACGCATTACTGCAGTTGTTCCTTATTTTGGCTACTCTAGACAAGACAGACGTTCACGCCTAACTCGTGTGCCAATTACTGCAAAACTAGTTGCAAAGATGATTGAGGCAGCAGGTGTGGATCGTATCTTGACCATGGACTTACACGCCGATCAAATTCAAGGCTTCTTTGATATTCCAATTGATAATATCTACGCACAGCCTGTTCTGGTTAATGACATTCTTGCTCAAAATTATAAAGATGTTGTTGTTGTATCTCCGGATGTTGGTGGTGTGGTTAGAGCGAGAGCTGCCGCGAAAAAAATCAATGATGCAGATCTTGCCATTATTGACAAAAGACGTCCAGCGCCAAATATGGTTAAAATAATGAATGTTATTGGTGATGTTGAGGGTCGCACTTGTGTGATGATTGACGATATGGTTGATACCGCTGGCACTCTTTGCCAAGCTGCCGATATCCTTAAAGAAAAAGGCGCAACTAAAGTCGTGGCTTATGCAACTCACGCTGTACTGTCTGGCAACGCGATTAACAATATTAACAACTCAACATTGGACGAACTGGTGATTACCAACACCATACCATTGACTGCCGAGGCTGCAAGCTGTTCAAAAATTAGGCAATTATCGATTGCATCATCTCTTGCTAACGTTATTAGGCGCATCAGCAAGGAAGAATCAATCAGCTCAATATTCACTGACGCTAAGTAAGTTCAGCCCTGCCAAGGCGCTGAATTTAGGGCAAAAAATTATGTATAATCCACCCCTTGTTCGCTCAAAAGATCCCTTATGAAAACCACTACTAAAGAACACAAGCAAGCACTGCAAAACTTAATCATGAAAGGCAAGGAGCGTGGCTACCTAACCTACTCTGAAATTAACGACATGCTGCCTGAAGATTTGCTCACACCAGAACAAATTGAGCCAATTGTTACTATTCTTGAAGAGCTGGATATCAGTGTTGCAGACGAAGCACCAGACGCAGATACATTGGTTATTGAATCAGGTGCCAAGGCACAATCAACTTCTGCAGAAGCAGCTGTTGCGGCATTAGCGGCACTTGACTCTGAGTTTGGTAGAACAACCGACCCTGTACGTATGTATATGCGTGAAATGGGTGTAGTTGAACTTTTAGAGCAAAAAGATGAAGTTCGTATTGCTAAGGAAATTGAAGCGGGTGTTTTCGAGATTTTGCAAGCAATTACGCTTTATCCTGCTATTTCAGAATACTTTTTCAAGGCATATACCCGCCTAGAAGAAGGTAAATGCAAGATGACTGACGTTGTTATTGGCTACCAAGGCGACGCCGAAGAGTTTGAAGAAAAACAAGTGCTAATTGCGGAGCGCGATGCTGAGCATGCTAAAGCAGTAGCTGAAGCAGAAGCTGAGGGCATCGATCTTGAAGAGGACGAATTTGATGAAGAGTTTGATGAACTAGAGTACACAGGTCCAAATGAAGAAAAAGTGTACGAGCGTTTTGACAAAATTCAAAAAACCTTCAAAACGTACACTAATGCCAACGAGAAACACGGCTACCAAGATGCTAAAACAGTTAAAGCAAGACACAAATTTTCAGCTGCCATCTCTGACTTAAGGCTTGCACCTAAGCTGGTTGGCACAATGATGGAGCTAGTCTCCGATCGCGTTACTGAAGTACAAAAACAAGAAAAAGTTATTCGTGAAGCGCTTAATTATGCCGGCCTTGATAAGAGCGTGTTCTACGACACTTTCCCTGGCAACGAAACCAACTTTGAATGGACAAAAACAATAAAGGCTGAAGGCAAAGCCAAAGAGGCAATGGATGCGTGCACAGACGAAATCTACTATGCCCAGAAAAACCTTTTAGAAAACCAAGAAGCTATGCAAATTACCATTGCAGAGCTAAAAGAAATTAACAAAAAATTACGCGCTGGCGACCGTAGAGCGAAAAAAGCAAAATCACAAATGATTGAAGCTAACTTGCGCCTGGTGATCTCTATTGCGAAAAAATACGCTAATCGTGGCTTGCAATTCTTAGACCTTATTCAGGAAGGTAACGTTGGCCTAATGAAGGCAGTCGATAAATTTGAGTACCGTCGTGGCTACAAATTCTCAACTTACGCCACTTGGTGGATTCGTCAAGCGATTACTCGTTCAATTGCCGACCAAGCGCGTACGATTCGTATCCCGGTTCACATGATTGAAACAATCAACAAGCTCAATCGCGTAAGGCGTCAACTTCTGCAAAAATTTGGTCGTGAAGCAACACCAGAAGAGTTGGCTGTAGAGATGGAATTGCCAGAATATAAAATTAACAAGATTCTTAAAATCGCTAAAGAGCCATTGTCAATGGAGAATCCAGTGGGTGATGATGAAGACTCAACGATTGGTGATTTTATTGAGGACGAAAAACTCTCTTCTCCGGTTGAAATCACAACCAAGGAAAGCCTCAAAGAAACAACCGGCGACCTATTGGCAAACTTGTCTCCTAGAGAGGCCAAAGTTCTGAAAATGCGTTTTGGTATTGACATGAGCACTGACCACACACTGGAAGAGGTCGGTCGTCAGTTTGATGTCACCCGTGAAAGAATTCGTCAAATCGAAGCTAAGGCATTACGCAAGCTTAGACATCCTTCACGAGCGCACAAATTACAAAGTTTCTTGGAATAACACAATCCAAAATCAACCTGTATTCTGTCAAAATGGCAGATGCCAAAGTTGATTATTTTTTGGGGCCTATAGCTCAGCTGGTTAGAGCAGTCGACTCATAATCGATTGGTCCTTGGTTCAAGTCCAAGTAGGCCCACCATTTTTCTTTGGTCGCGACGCGACAAGGGGTATTATTAAGCCCATGTTTCCCGCACTATTACCCCAACTCATCACGCTCACTTCGCAAGTCGGTGAGTGCATCATGACGCTCCATAGAGAGAAGCTAGACATAACCGTTAAGTCGGACAATACCCCCTTAACACTTGCGGATGAGACCGCTCACAGATTGATCAGTGAGGAGTTGGAACGACTTACACCTGGCATACCGGTACTTTCAGAAGAGTCGCAAGAAATTCCTTTCGAAATTCGCAAAAAATGGGATGAGTATTGGTTGATTGACCCGCTGGACGGCACTCGAGATTTTCTCGATGGCAATTATGATTTTTGCATCAATATTGCTTATGTTAAAAACAACTACCCCGTTTTTGGACTCATTTATGCGCCTTTCAGTAAGGTTCATTATTATAGGATTCCTGGTGAGGCCAGCATAAAGCTGCTTGATAGTGTTTGCTACCAGCTGAAAACCTCGAAACCAAAGCACTGGCAACATGTTGTCATTGGTCATTACTCTTCAACAAACAAACAACTGCAAAAACACCTCAACGACAAATCGAATTTCGAACTTTTTCTGCTGGGCAGTGCATTGAAATTCTGCACCATTGCCGAAGGAAAACATCATTATTATCCAAAATTCGGACCGTGTTCGGAATGGGATACAGCGGCGGGTGTTTGTATACTTGAAGGCGCGGGCGGCAGCGTCAAAGACTTGGACGGCAAACCGCTTTGCTACAATACTAAAGAAAACAGTATAAGCCCACCTTTTTTAGCGAGCGCCCAGCTCTAGTCAAATTGTAGCGACAAGTCGATTGCTCGGATGTGCTTAGTAATAGAACCAATAGAGATATAGTCAACACCGGTTTCTGCATACTCTTGAATATTGCTCTCGTCAATATTACCTGAAGCCTCTAGCGGGTATTTTCCATTCGTTTTTCTAACAGCCTCCGCCAACACGCTTGGGTCAAAATTGTCGCACAATATTCTCGTCATACCGCCAATAGCCAGCGCTTGATCCAATTGACCCAACGTCTCTATCTCAACAATCACTGGTTTATCTGGGAACGCCTCTAAAGCCCTAGTGATTGCACTCTCAAGCGAGCCAATCGCGGTAATATGGTTTTCTTTGAGCATAACGCAGTCGTAAAGCCCCATGCGATGATTAACACCACCACCGCTGTTAACCGCTTGTTTTTGTGCGTGACGAAGATTAGGCAATGTCTTTCGCGTATCAAGCAGTTTGGTTTTGGTGTGAGCAATGAGATTAGATAAGTGCCTTGTTTGCGTGGCCGTCGCACTCAATGTCTGCAAAAAATTGAGTGCTGTACGTTCAGCACTGATCATCGCTCGAGAGCGGCCTTTAAGTAAACAGAGCGTTTGTCCCGGCTCTGACACACCCCCTTCTTCAACTTGCCACTGGATTGCAATACTGGGATCGAGCTCATAAAAGCAAAGAGCCGCATAATCGATGCCGGATATCACAGCCTTTTGACGACAAATAATTTTCCCGGTTACAAGTACATCATCAAGCAAGCTCGATGAAATATCGCCAGTGCCAATATCTTCAGATAAGGCATTAAGGACAATTTGGCGCATCACCTTAGGCATTGATAAACTCCAAAATCGCCTTGGCTGACTTCTGCGCAGATCCTTGATTAAGCTGAGTGTGAATAGAGCTTAATTCGGCCACTAACTTCGTATTATCAGTCCTCAGTATCTGCAAGGAAGAATTAGCGATATTATCAGCATTTGCCTCATCCTGAAGCAGCTCTGGCACCGCTTCCTTGCCTAGGATCACATTCGGCAACGAAACATAGTCTGTTTTCAATAAGCGCTTGGCAATTTGGTAACTAATTGCTGAAAGCTTATAGACTACAACCATCGGCACGCCCAGCATCGCAATCTCAAGAGTCGCCGTGCCCGAGGCAACAATAACCAAGTCCACTTGTGAAATTCTCTGGTGCGCATCGCCAATGCTAACCTCAATATCTAGGCCTGCAATTTGCTCTTCTACCCAAGATTGTAAATTCGTATTCGCCAATGCCAATGAAAAACAAATATTTTCGTCTTGCGCTTTCATAAGCCTCGCAGCACCTAACATCTCGGGCAATAAAGACTTAATTTCTGCCTCACGAGAACCCGGCATTAGCAGTACTTTTTTGCCCTGTTGGTGACCTATTCGTGGCACCAGTGTTTCCGCCAGAGGGTGGCCAACAAAAAGAGCTTCTTGACCATGTTTTTTATAAAAATCCACTTCGAAAGGAAACATACACAGCATTAAATCTGTTGATTCTTTAATTTTTTTGATACGACTTGAACGCCAAGCCCAAACCGAAGGGCTAACAAAATGCACAGTTTTCGTGCCTCGAGCTTTTAGCTGTCGCTCAATCTTGAAATTAAAATCAGGCGCATCTACGCCAATAAACACAATGGGTTTTTGTTCGCAGAAGTGAGATACCATGGCCTTTCGCAGGCGCAATAATGAGGGTAATTTTTTCAGGACCTCACTAAAGCCCATCACATTAACTTGATTGAGATGCCAAAGTGTTTGACATCCAGCAGCGGCCATTTTGTCGCCTGCCATGCCCTCTATGTGGCATTCTGGATTTAACTCAAGCAGGGATTTAACCAGTGCAGAGGCGACTAAATCGCCTGAAGTCTCTGCTGCACTGATTGCAATTCTCATGTTTGAGACCTTTACTTCCTCGGTAGCGTTATCACCGGATCTTCATCGAAAGGCTTGTAGATTACCAATACACCGCCAATGACTTGGACAATATCAGCTTCAGCGAAGGCAACAATTTTTTCAACAATTTGCTGTTTTTCTTCGCGATTCTCAGCGCGTACTTTAATTTTTAAAAGCTCATGAATCTCCATACTAGATTGAAGCTCTGCAAGTACCGCCTCACTCAAACCGTGCTGACCCACCATCACTACAGGCTTTAAGTCATGCGCTAAAGATCTTAAATATTTTTTCTGATTATTGGTAAGTTTCATAATGTTTAGTCGTCCAGTGTAAATTCGTTTTCAAATAAAGACTCAATAGATTCTCTCTTACGCACTAGGGTGTGGGTGTCACCGGACACCATCACCTCAGCAACTCTTGGTCGGGTATTGTAGTTCGAGCTCATGGTAAAACCATACGCCCCTGCAGACATTAAAGCAACATAATCCCCTTGCGCCAAAGCAAGCTCCCTGCCTTTTGCTAGGAAATCCCCTGTTTCGCAAACTGGACCAACCAAATCCCAAGTATCTTTCACCCCTGTTGAGTTTTCATTCACAGCAAGGGCTTTATGATAAGCGCCATAAAGTGCTGGGCGCAGCAAATCATTCATTGCACCGTCAATAATAGCGAATGATTTGTCATCATTTTGCTTCAAATACTCTACTTGAGTGACAAAAATACCGGCATTGCCAACAATGGCCCGTCCAGGCTCTAGTAAGATTTCTAGCTCGCCAACCTTCGCCAACGCTGCTTGAATATAATCCGCAATATCAATCGTTTGCTCATCATCGTAAGTAATGCCAACACCACCACCCAAATCCAGGTGCTGAATATCAATACCGTCTTCACTTAATCTGGAGATTAAATCCAGTACTTTATCGAGCGCATCAATAAACGGCGATACTTCAGTGATTTGCGAGCCAATATGACAATCCATGCCGCAGACATTAAGCGAGTCCGATTGCTGAGCTTTGTGATACAAAGCCTTTGATGATTCGATATCAACCCCAAATTTGTTCTCTTTTAAGCCTGTCGAAATATAGGGGTGCGTTTTTGCGTCAACATCGGGATTCACTCGAATCGAGATAGGCGCCTCAACACCCAGATCACTAGCGATGGATTCAATTCTATCCAGTTCGCCCGCAGATTCTACGTTGAAGCAATAAATGCCAATTTCCAAAGCTCTCTGAATATCACCGTGGGTTTTTGCCACGCCTGAGAATACGCATTTTGCAGGATCGCCGCCAGCAGCAATCACGCGCTGGAGCTCGCCAATAGAAACAATATCAAAGCCAGAGCCCATTTTGGCGAGTACATTAAGAACCGCCAAATTAGAGTTGGCCTTTACTGCGTAGCAGATTAAATGCGGGTGAGTGCCAAAAGCTTGATCGAATTCACGCCAATTGGCTTCTATTTCTTCTCGAGAATAAATGTAGAGTGGTGAGCCGTACGCCGCCACCAGGTCTGTTACAGAAACAGACTCAGCATGCAATAGGTTGTTTTGAAAAGAAAATGTGTTCAACGAGTTTGAGCTTAGGCGGCACTTGATGTCGACGCTGAACTGCCTTGATTTGCTGTTGCTGGCGTCAGGTCACCCATTCTGCCACACGCACTTAAAGCGATCACAAATGAGACAATCATCGTTATTTTCAGGATTTTTTTCATAGCGCTTACCGGTTTTTCTTTAATAGCGCTATTTTACACAAAGGCCTTCAACTGTTGGATAAACAAATCCCTAGGAATATTGGTCGCCCCTAAGCTTTTCAGATGCCCATTCTCAACCTGACAGTCAATCAATTGGTAAATGCCGCTTTGCAGCAAACCGGCAAAGGCAATTTTTGAAGCATTACTAACCAGGGAGAACATTGATTCGCCAAAAAACACCTCGCCAAGCGCCACTCCATAAAGGCCGCCGACCAATACACCTTCCTCGTATACTTCATACGAATGCGCAAAACCTTTTTGATGAAGGGCGCAGTAAGCATTGACCATATCGTCATCAATCCAAGTGCCGTCTTGACCCGCCCTGACTACATTTCGACAACAGTTAATCACCTTGTCAAAATTGGTATTTTTCCTGACTTCAAAGCGCCCGGATCGCATGACTTTTGCCGTACTTTTAGATAAATGAAAGCTCTCGGGTGTTATTACCATTCTGGGATCTGGCGAATACCAAAGTATCGGCTCGCCCTCACTGTACCAGGGAAAGATGCCTTTGCTATAAGCATCCAACAAACGCTCAGTTGACAACTCACCGCCAATAGCAATAAGGCCGTTAGGCTCTTTTAAGGCAAGGCTAGCCTCAGGAAAGGGTGAGTTTGCCTGGTCAAGCCAAAATTCGCTCGGGATTTGCAGCACAACTAACGACTGCGAATAATATCTCTCGCCATATAAAGCGCCAATATGCTGCGAGCCTCAGTTAAATCTTCGTTATAGGTGAGTTGTTCAAGATCTGAGAGTTTGTGTTTTACGATTTCTAGCGGCTCAGGCTCGTCACCTTCTTCCCACTGCTCGTACAAATCCTCTGCCAGCACAATATGCGTCGTATTCGATTGATAACCAGGCGCCAAAGTAATGGTTTTTAGAAATGTTAGTTTATGGGCGCCATAACCAATCTCTTCTTTGAGCTCGCGCCCAGCAGCCTCAATAGGCGTTTCGCCAGCATCAATCTTACCTTTGGTCAAGCCAAGCTCGTAGCGCTCAGTGCCGCCTGCATATTCGTAAATCATCAGAACGGTATCGTCATCCAGCATCGGAATAACCAAAACAGCCCCCTTGCCTTTGGGGTTTAGGCGTTCGTATGTTCGTGTTGTGCCATTCGAAAACTCAAGGTCCATCGACTCCACACGAAAAATATTGCTTTTCGCGACAGTGTGAACATTGCTAATTTTCGGACTTTTGCGCATTAAGACCCTAACGCGTCGTCGGCTTTGGCAGCAAAGACAAAATCACTCTCGGTGAGGCCGTCAATCTTGTGTGTCCAAATAGTCACTTTAACCTTACCCCAAACGAGAAAAATATCGGGGTGGTGGTTTTGCTCTTCCGCCAATTCACCCACCGCATTGGTGAAGTCTAGTGCTTTTCTAAAATTGCTAAATTTATAGGTTTTTTCTAAGTGGTGCTCATCAACCACGCTCCACTCGTTGCCAAGTTCCGTGTGCAAATTGACAAGCGCCTCACCAACAAGTTTCGGCACCCAGCCGCTACACGCGATACATTCTTTTTCTGATAAATTACTCATGATTTTATTTTATATAATTAAATTACTGAACTAAGCACCAAGTAGATAAGCCCAGAGACAACAAACAAAGGCGTAATAATGTTTAGTGCCTTAAAGCCTTTAACATAAGCCATAAAGCACACAGGAAGATAGAGCACCTGCAAAACTGGAAAAAGCCATCCGACGACAGACAAGTAAGGAATTACAAGATAGAAAACAAAGAAATTAACAACAACACCCAGCCAAAACAAAACATGTTGCCAAGTGGTATAGCATTCTTTTACTCTCTGGATTGTACTAGATAGCGACATTGCTCTTACATCACTGGACTGAGTGACATGTACATCGCACCCGAAACAACAAACAAAGGGATAATGACAAACATTGCATTAGAGCCTTTCGCATAAGCCTTAAAACACATAGCAAGATAAAGCCCTTGAATGGCCGGCATGGCCAATCCAACGTAAGACAAATTGGAAATGACAAGATAAAAAACAAAGAAATTAACAGTAATCCCTAACCAGAAAAACCGATGCTCCCAAGTGCTGTACTGCTCTTTGATTCTTTGAATGGTGTCTCTATTTGCGCTCATTATTTCTCCAATATTAATAGTAAAAAAATTTACAAAACCCAACGCACGCTGTTGTTTGTTTTCTTGGCTAGCATTGTACTTGGCTTCGAGCAAAAAGACTTAACATCACCAAAAAAGATTGAAGCCAATGCCGACCAGAACCAAGCCTACGCTGCGCTCAAGCCAATGCGCAAGTGAGGCGTTGTTACGCATAAATTTCGTCAAACGCTCACCAAGGAAAACCAAGCCACACTCAATGATCAACGCGTTAGTGATGA
Source organism: uncultured Gammaproteobacteria bacterium (assembly GCA_913020715.1). Lineage (GTDB taxonomy): Bacteria > Pseudomonadota > Gammaproteobacteria > PS1 > Pseudothioglobaceae > Pseudothioglobus. The sequence goes on along the minus strand of CAJVZH010000001.1, from coordinate 215,857 downwards.
CGACCAAGCCCAGGAAGATAAACTGCCAAAAATAACTGCCCGCCTCATTATCAATAAATTGCGGAATGAATGCAAGAAAGAAAAGTGCAGTTTTTGGATTTAACAAATCCACCAAAATAGCTTGATAATAAATGCGCCAAGCCGAATGTTGTTTCGTTGTTTCGCTTTTCTCTGCTTTGGCGTTATCAGGCGACGTAAATGTCGCAGCAATGGTAACGTAGCCCAAGTAGATTAAATAAAGCGCACCAACCCATTTGATCGCATTAAAAATATCCGGCGATGTCGCAAGTACTGCCGATAAACCAAGCCCTGCCAAACTGGCGTGAATCATTGCACCACTGCATACACCGATGGAAGAAAGCAGCCCCGCTCTTCGACCCTGAGCAATGGTTTTCGACATGATGTACATCGTATCCGGCCCGGGAGCAATGTTGAGAATAGTGCAAGCAGTTATAAAAAACCACCACTGTTCAGCACTCATCGATTTTTATTTGTTAAGTTCGTTATAAGTCATCAGCGATGACGTGTCGCTGTATGTATGGCCCTTATCCATAAGGTTGACATAACGATCGTAAACCTCTTGGGTGAAATCCAGTTGAGAGTCGTTGTCTTTTGCTCGATCCAAGCAATATCCCAAATCTTTGACCATCCATTTAATCGCAAAACCAAAATCAAACTCACGCTTGTGCATCGTGCTTGCGCGATTGTCCATTTGCCAAGATTGCGCTGCCCCGCCTGAAATAGCTGAAAGTAGGCTGTCCATATCCATGCCCTCTGATTCGGCAAACAACAAGCCCTCAGACAAGCCCTGTAATAGCCCCGCAATACAAATTTGGTTGACCATTTTGGCCAATTGACCATAGCCCGATTCACCCATAAAGCTGATATTTTTCGAGTACGACCCTATCAGTGGTGTGGCGCACTCTAAGGCACCCTTATTGCCGCCCGCCATAACGCTAAGTACGCCATTAACAGCGCCCGCTTCACCGCCACTAACCGGTGCATCGATAAAACAAATATTCTTTTCCTTTAGTTTGTCGCTCAGGTGCTGAGCTAATTTAAACGAAGTGGTTGTATGATCGATAAATATTGCACCTTCTTTAAGGTGTGGGTAAAGGCCATTATCAGAAAAAACAATTTCCATCATGTCCTCATCCCTGCCTGCGCAAGTCATAATGACGTCGGCGCTCGACACAGCCTCTTCAAGTGTGGTCGTCATTTCACCTTCGAACTCACCCAGCCATTGTTCTGCTTTTGCGCTTGTTCGATTGTAAACCTTAACATTGGCCAAGCCAGATTTGGATAAATGCCCCGCCATGTGATAGCCCATTGTGCCGAGTCCGATGAAAGTGACGTTTCTTTTATTGCTCATAATTAACCCTTGGTTGCGATCTTTATATGTTGAGAATTATACGACGATGTTTAAGGTTATCATGCCCAGATACAATAAACTATTAACTTTACAGCGCATCAATAGAGTGCATGAAAATTTGCGAAATATTGTGTTTATATCGATAAATTCCGTAAATTTTGATAAAAATAGCTGTTTTATGGCATAAATTGGCTATTTTTCAATGAAATTTGGATTATTTTGGCTATTTTTTTAATTATTTTCAATAATTTATGAAAAAACCCGATTATTGGCAAGAATCACTCGATTATTTGTGTCAACATGACGAAAAATTAGCAATAATTATCAAGAATCACAATGACTGCATTTTAACAGCACGAGAAAATGCATTAGAGTCTCTCTTGGGCTCGATTGTGGCGCAACAAATATCCGTTAAAGCGGCGGCAAGCATTTGGGCTAGAATCGTTGATGTTGTTGGGGAAATAACAACACCCAACGTACTTGAAGCCGGCTTTGATAAACTAAGAGCGTGTGGACTCTCCAATCAAAAGGCTCAGTATTTCATCAATATTGCCGAGCACTTTAAGGTCAATAAAATTAATGGCGCCTCTCACTGGCAAAATCGCGACTACGCTGAGGTTGTTGAAGAACTAACCAGCATTAAGGGCGTCGGCCCCTGGACGGCGCAAATGTTTGGTATGTTCTACTTGCTGGAGCCAGACATTATTCCACTTAAAGACGTCGGCATTATTCGAGCAATAAATCGACTGTATTCAGACGGCAATATCGAGCTAGAAGTGTCTCGAATCATTGAAATTTCAAATAACTGGAAACCTTATCGAACGGTTGCCTCTCTGTTTCTTTGGTACTCAATCGATAATTGAAGTGTCATACTTGAAATCTGTACGAACTATTAACAGTGTTACCGGCGAGACCCATAGAAGCTGTTTATTATTTTGTATTTAATACAAAATAATAAACAAGCCACTAAATTGACAGTATGTTGATAAACATAACTACTTAGTGGCTTATTTTAAAGCAGCCACAACTAGGTCGCCCATCTCCTCTGTACCGATGACAGTATCGCCCTGTGCAGCAATATCGCCAGTGCGATAACCTTGATCAAGCACAGTACTAACTGCCGCTTCAATCTTGTCTGCTAGGTTCGTCTGATTAAGTGAGTAGCGCAACATCATGGCAACCGAAAGAATAGTCGCTAACGGGTTGGCAATGTCTTTACCAGCAATGTCTGGCGCAGAGCCGTGAATTGGCTCGTACATACCAAAGTTATCTTTGTTAAGCGAGGCTGACGGCAGCATGCCGATCGAGCCTGTAAGCATCGCAGCGCAATCGGATAGCACATCACCGAATAGATTACTTGTCACCATCACGTCAAACTGTTTTGGCGCTTTGACGAGCTGCATTGCGGCATTGTCAACGTAAATGTGAGAAAGCTCAACGTCTGGATAGTCTTTAGAAACTTCTTCCATTACTTCACGCCAAAGCTCGCACACTTCAAGCACATTGGCTTTATCAACCGAACAAACGCGTTTGTCTCTTTTTTGTGCAATTTGGAACGCCGAATGACCAATACGCGCAATTTCTGACTCGAAGTAAGTGGCCGAATTAATACCAAAACGCTGACCGTCTTTGACTTCGATACCGCGAGGCTCGCCAAAGTAAATGCCGCCAACCAATTCACGCACAATCATCAAGTCCAAGCCCGAGACAATCTCTTCTTTAAGAGATGAAGCTGCTGCTAACTGTGGATAAAGAATTGCTGGACGAAGGTTTGAAAATAAATCCATCTCCGCTCTAAGACCAAGCAAACCACGCTCTGGGCGCAGCGGTCTGTCAAGTGCCTCCCATTGGTAACCACCAACGGCGCCAAGCAGAATGGAATCACACTCTTTAGCTGCTTTTAAGGTTTCATCTGGCAGAGGCGAACCGGTTTCGTCATAAGCACTACCACCAATCAAACCGTGGACAAGCTCCATGCCTAAATTGTCATTCGCATTTAATGAATCGATCACTTTTAATGCTTGCGCAATAATTTCTTTACCGATGCCATCACCTGGCAGAACTAATATTTTTGACATGACTTAACCTTGAATTATTAACTGTGTGTGCATTTTACTAGACGGGCTTTAGCGAGAATTATTTTTTGTTCTCACTACATAATTATTATGGAACGACAAGTGCAGAATATTTTTGTTAGGGCTAGGCAAGCATTAACTTAAACTTCTGTCATCTCGAACTGATCCTTACTAGCTCCGCAATCAGGGCAAACCCAGTCCTCGGGAATATCTTCCCAGCGTGTTCCCGGCGCAAGACCTTCTTTTGGATCGCCCTTGGCCTCGTCGTAAACCCAGCCGCAAATAATGCATTCGTATGTTTTCATCATTAGAGTCCTGTTGTCTCCAGAGACAAAAAAGGGAAGCCAAGCCCCCCTTTTTTTATCAAAATCTCAACGACTTATAAGTCGTCAGCATTTTCTGATAAGTAAGCTGCAACGCCGTCTGGTGATGCATCCATACCCGCGTCGCCTTTAGTCCAGCCTGCAGGGCAAACTTCGCCGTGGCTTGTGTGGAACTCTAAAGCGTCAACCATACGCAACATTTCGTCAACGTTTCTACCTAAAGGGAGATCGTTAACAACTTGGTGGCGCACATCGAAGTTCTCGTCAATCAGGAAAGAAGCTCGAAGAGCAATGCCGTCTGGATGAACAACGCCGTACGCTTCCATGATTGAGTGATCCATGTCAGCAACTAGTGGGAAATCAATCGCGCCAATGCCGCCGTCGTTGATGGCTGTGTTACGCCACGCATTGTGAGTAAATCTTGAATCGATTGAAACGCCAACCAATTCAACACCGCGCTCAGCAAAAGCAGACACACGGTGGTGGTGTGCCAAAATTTCTGATGGGCAGACAAATGTAAAGTCTAGTGGGTAGAAGAATAATACGATTTTTTTGCCTTTCAGGCTAGACAGTTGAAAGTCTTCTACGATTGCGCCGTTCGCCAAAACAGCAGTCGCTGTAAAGTCTGGTGCTTGTTGTGTTACTAATACGCTCATGGTTAGCTCCTAAATTAATGTGAAAAACCCGACAATTATACAATTTTTTGACTTTCTTTGAGCCCTAAAACCCTTACAAATTGAATGCTTTAGCGCCTTTGACGCTCGACTTACTGATATTTGTATAAAATGTCGCTATGCTCAAGATATACAACACCTTAACCAATCAAAAAGAAGTCTTTCAGCCGATCAATCCTGAGGATATTGGAATCTATGTCTGCGGAATGACGGTCTACGATTATTGCCATATGGGTCATGCCCGTGTTTTGGTGATGTTTGATGTTATTACTAGGCATCTACGCCGCAACTTTCCTGAAGTTAAGTACGTTAGAAATATCACCGATATTGATGATAAGATCATCAAACGTGCGATTGAAAACAAAGAGGACATTTACACTCTAACGCAGCGCTTTATTGACGCCATGCACGAAGACGAGCGCGCACTAGGGGTGCTCGAGCCAGATGTCGAGCCACGCGCGACAGAGTCGATTGATCAAATGTTTTATATGATTGAAACCCTGATTAACAAAGGCATCGCCTATCAAGGGAAAAATGGTGATGTGTATTACTCGGTAAGAAATTTTGAAGGTTATGGCAAGCTTTCTGGAAAAAACCTTGACGACTTGGAAGCGGGTGCCCGCGTTGATGTAGAAAGCGATAAAAACGACCCTTTGGATTTTGTCTTATGGAAGATGGCCAAACCGGACGAACCAAAATGGGAATCACCATGGGGTGATGGACGCCCAGGCTGGCATATCGAATGTTCGGCGATGGCAACACACCACCTGGGCAATCATTTCGACTTGCACGGTGGTGGCATGGATTTGACGTTTCCGCATCATGAGAACGAAATTGCACAATCTGAGGGCGCCAATGATTGCACTTTCGTCAATACTTGGATGCATGTCGGCTTCGTCAAAATTAATGACGAAAAGATGAGTAAATCGCTCAATAACTTCTTCACCATTCGCGGTGTGCTAAAAAAATATGACGGCGAATCTCTTCGTTACTTTATTATGAGCAGCCATTATCGCTCACCGCTTAACTTTAGCGACGAAAACCTCTCCAATGCCAAAACGGCACTGACGCGCCTCTACACAGCCGTTCGTGGATTAAGCGCCAGTGATTCAGCAATGAATGAAGTGGCAATGCGTTTTGATTATGAGAATCGTTTTAACGCCGCACTCGATGACGACTTCAATACACCGATTGCCCTTAGTGTTCTTTTTGAAGTTGCAAAACACATCAATACCGAGCGCGAAAAAGATCTCGACCAAGCCGGCGCCCTAGCGCAACTTCTACGAAAACTCGGTGGTTTCATTGGCATCCTTGAGGGCGATTCAGAAACATTTCTAAAACAAGGTGCGGGGCTCTCAGACACTGACATTGACGACAAAATTCGCCAAAGAGACGGGGCAAGAGCGGCAAAAGACTTTGCCATGTCGGATCAAATTCGAGACGAATTGATGGCACTTGAAATTATTCTTGAAGATGGCTCAAATGGCACCACTTGGCGCAGAAAATAAATCCTCAGTAGCTGTCGACTGGCAAGCAATTGACACCGTCCTACTGGACTTAGACGGCACACTGCTAGATCTTAATTTTGACCTGCATTTTTGGATGGAATACCTGCCTTTGGTGTATGCTGAAAAGCATAATATCAGCCACCAAGAGGCCAAAGATACTATTATGCCGATGCTCAAAGCCGAAATGGGTAAGCTCAGTTGGTATTGCCTAGATTACTGGCAAGCTAAATTCGAACTGAATATTGTTGAGCTTAAGCTCAATATCTCTCATTTAATCCAAGTATTGCCTCACGTCAAAGATTTTCTCGTTGAGGCCAGAGCCAGCAATAAAAAAATTATTTTGGCCACAAATGCCCACCGAAAAACCATTAAACTCAAAATGTCAATCGTACAGCTGGAAGGTTATTTTGACGGCATTATCTCCTCACACGACTATGGTGTTGCCAAGCAGGAACAAGGCTTTTGGAAGCAATTGTCGATCGAGCTCAATCTGAATAAAGAGCGGACGATATTTTTTGACGACTCCTTGGATGTCTTACAGTCCGCCAAACAATTTGATATAAAGCACATTGTTGCCATCAGCAAGCCCAGTTCAAAAATAGAATCCAAGACTGTTCCTGGCTTTACCAACATTGTTGATTTTTCTGAAGTTTTACCGATTGACGCTAATTAAAATAGCCGCATTCAAGACAAAATAATTAAACTTAACTATAGAATATTTAAGTGAGATTTTGTAACGAACTGATATACTTTCTCGCAGTTAAAGAACTTGTTTTATCAGTCATAAAACCCATCTCGATCAAACAGACAAACAACTCAATATGAAAAACGCTTTTTATGCACAATCTGGCGGCGTAACCGCAGTTATAAACGCAACCGCCTGTGGCGTGATTGAAACAGCCCGCAAACATTCAGACAAAATCGGCACGGTTTATGCCGGTGAAAATGGCATCATTGGCGCGTTGACTGAGAACCTCATTGACACATCACTTGAGACCGATGTAGACATCGCAGCACTTAAGCACACGCCGTCTGGCGGATTTGGCTCGTGCCGATACAAGATGCAATCCTTAGAAGCCAACAAAGCGGAATACGAACGCTTGATCGAAGTCTTCAAGGCGCATAATATTGGTTATTTTTTCTACAACGGGGGTGGCGACTCGGCAGATACGTGCTTGAAAGTGTCGCAATTATCTGAGAGCATGGGCTACCCAATTCAAGCGATTCACATACCCAAAACAGTTGATAACGACTTACCGGTAACGGACAACTGCCCCGGTTTCGGCTCGGTTGCTAAGTACATTGCGGTATCAACAATGGAGGCCAGCTTTGACGTTGCTTCAATGTGTGCGAGCTCTACCAAAGTCTTTGTTCTTGAAGTCATGGGCAGACATGCAGGCTGGATTGCCGCTGCTGGTGGCATGGTTGACAGCTCTATTCCTGTTGTCATTCTTTTTCCAGAAGTAGACTTTGATGAAGAAGCGTTCATGAAAAAAGTCGACAACAACGTTAAGGAATTTGGCTACTGCACTATTGTTGTTTCTGAAGGCACAAAATGGCCCGATGGCCGCTTCCTTGCAGAACAAGGCACGCGCGATGACTTCGGGCATGCACAACTCGGCGGCGCTGCACCGGTAGTTGCCAATCTAATTAAAGAAAAATTCGGTTACAAATACCACTGGGCTGTTGCGGATTATCTTCAGCGCTCGGCGCGTCACTTGGCATCCAATTCGGATGTTGAGCACGCCTACGCACTTGGGCAAGCTGCAGTCGAGCTGGCTCTTGAAGGCAGAAACTCAGTGATGCCAGCCATTATTCGTACATCAAACAATCCGTACACTTGGGAGATTGGTATTGGTGAATTAAAAGACGTGGCCAATGTTGAGAAAATGATGCCTGAAAACTACATCTCTGAAGACGGCTTCTCAATTACCGATAAATGTCGGGAGTATCTGGCGCCCCTGATCGAAGGCGAGAACTACCCCCCGTATAAAAACGGCTTGCCGGATTACGTGGTACTGCAAAAATCAAAAGTCGAACAAAAACTACCATCATTTGAAATTTAAGTCTTAACATAGAAATTACCATGAACATTATCCTATTAGGACCTCCGGGCGCAGGCAAAGGCACTCAAGCAACTCACATTTGTGAGAAACTCAGTATTCCTAAAATCTCAACTGGCGACATGTTGCGCGCTGCGGTTAAAGCTGGAACGCCCCTTGGTATTGAGGCAAAAAAAGTGATGGACCATGGTGGTCTTGTATCGGACGATATCATCATCGGATTGGTTAAAGAACGCATTCAAGAATCTGACTGTGTCAATGGCTATCTATTAGACGGCTTTCCTCGCACCATTGGTCAAGCAGACGCACTAAAGGCAGAAGGTGTTGCAATCGATCACGTTATCGAGATTCAAGTTCCCGATGAAGATATTGTTGCAAGGATGTCTGGCAGACGCGTGCATTTAGCTTCGGGCAGAACATACCACGTTACTTTTAATCCACCAAGAGTCGACGGTAAAGACGACCAAACAGGTGAGCCACTGATTCAAAGAGCAGACGACCTCGACGAAATTGTTCGCGACCGTTTGGGTATTTATCATGCGCAAACCCAGCCTTTGGTTGATTACTACAGCGATGATGCACTTGAAGGCTTAACGGGAATAAAATTTTCTGTGGTGAGCGGCGTTGGCGCGTTATACGAAGTAAAGCAAAGAATTTCCGACGCGCTGGACAGCTAAACGCAGACTAGTTGCGAATATCAAAACCTTGAAATGAGTCGGAAGCATCGCTGCTTTCGACGACAACTTGCTCCACCTTGGCGAGCTTCGGACCGCTGTGCAGCCAAAGCACAAGCTGCTCGAGATCTGCCTCACCTCCTTCGGCCTGAAGGCATACATCACCCTCTGCGGTGTTTTTCACCCAGCCAGTTATGTCAAGCTTGTTGGCCTCAATTTGTGTCGCAGCCCGAAAATACACGCCTTGTACGCGTCCAATCACTCTCGCTTTAATGGCGCACTTCATTAACTACATTTTAATTTTGAACTTGACGCGCTTTGTGCCATCATCAGAGCCTTTAACGATGACTTTATCATTAACAATATCATAGTCCAGGGTCTCACCACTAAAGGAATCAAAGCCCTGAACCAAATGAGCATCACCCTTGAGAAGCACCAAGCCATTTGCCACATCGTAGACGATTAACTGGGCAACGGCTTCAATAAAGCGAGGCTGATTTGGTTGACTCTGCGAGTATTTGGCTGGCTTTTCTTTCGCCCCTTCGGCGATCACTTTCAAAACCTCATTGTCGGCTGTAATTACCTTAATCAACTCAGCCGAAAGAAAAAGTGAGCCCTGCCTAACCTCTGCATCGCCCGTGTATTCACTAATGCTTGTACTCTCATCAATCATCACTGTGTAAGCAGTAATTTCGATTGGCTGCCCAGCATCCTCTGGCAACGCGATAGCCAGAGTTGATAACAGCACTAACAGGGTGAGCAATATTTTATTCATAACGCGCCGTCACTCCGCCCGTTAACTCAATCCTTTGACGTTTCGCATCAAAATACATACTTTTCGCCAAAATATCCGCCACTTGAGATTGATAATGAATGGTGTTATCCGTCTTATACACTTCGCCACCGTTTGACTGATCAACAATCAAATTCTTGCTTTGAATTTTGCTTCCGGAGCTTTGCAGTATTTCAACCCTGCCCAACAACTGAATGATCTGTTGGTTCATATCCAAATCCATACCTTTGTCTGCATTGATAATGTTCATTTCAGACAAATACGTTGTGTACTCTTTGGTGTGGTAATGCTTTTGCCCGTCTGATTGGTCAACAAATAAATTTTTTGTTTTAATCTCTGACCCAGAATCTTGATCAATACGGATATCGCCTTTAAGTTCCATCGTGTCATCGTCGGTGTTCATTTGCATCCCTTGCGCATGAATCTTGGCACCCTCGCCAAGATAAACAACATCCCTATCACTCTTGATTTGCTTCATTTTTTCACGAACAATCAGTGACTCGGTATCAATCTCGTGCGATGCGCCGCCCTTCGATTGGATGCTCACTTCGCCGTTAAAAAATACCTCACCAGAGCGCAGGTAGTTGGCACGATTAGAGGACAGAATAAAACCCTCATTGCCACGCTCATCGTACGTAGTCACTTTAATATTTAATAAAAGAATGGGTGAATTTTCAAAATTATAGTAGGTCTCGGCTTCGATAAAATGCGCCAATAACTGATCTTCTGTGTACTCCTCTAAGGCAAAATTTTCGATTTTTTCAAGGTATGGCACTGCCTTAATTTTTTCCTTGATAATTTCGGTCTCACTGCTTGGCTCTGAAACAGCACCTACTGTCAACTCCACGTCTTGATACGTCCAAAAAGCACCGGCAACGATTATAATCAAAGCCGCTAGTAATTGAATTTTCCGGGATTGAAAAAAGGCCATTTATGTTAGATCAAAAAATACAAGGTTTATACGCAATCACGCCAAACAAAAATCTGGATATCGCTCTGATTGAAGGAGTGATCACCAAACATCAAGTCAATATTCTCCAATACCGTCATAAAACGGATAACGAACAACTGAGGCTTGATGAGGCGAGTCAGTTGCGCGAACTGTGCCTGACACATAATACTTTATTTATCATTAACGATGATATTAACCTATGTGAAAAAGTTGGCGCAAATGGGGTTCACCTTGGTCATAGCGATGTATCTGCCCAGACTGCTAGAGCACAATTGGGCAAGGATTCTATTATTGGCGTTTCTTGTTACAATCAACTCGGTCTCGCCATTCAAGCGCAAACCCAAGGAGCGAGCTATGTTGCTTTTGGCGCGTTGTTCGCATCCTCAACCAAGCCTAACGCAAAACATTGCCCTTTGTCGGTTGTCACTCAAGCTAAAAAGGAATTGCGCCTTCCAATTGTTGGTATCGGTGGCATTACCTTTGAGAATCAACAGCTAGCCCTTGATGCGGGTTGTGATACTGTTGCGATGATTAACGAACTCTTTAATTAATTTTGTAAAGTCTCCATTGATTGAAATGGAGGTGAATTTTTCCTCGAATTCTTCTCGCATTTGCGCGTGAATCCTAACTCTGAATGTTCTTATTAATCATCTTATTGGGATTAGTAAACACTTCTCTCAGGCCTTTCACCAAATTCTTTCTCATTCATAAATTGGGCAATATAGCCTTGCCTTGTCCACAATAGTTTGTAATACAATTCTTCGATCTCGGGCGCGCATGAACGCTTTACCTCCCTCAATTTCAGCAATTTGTCCTGCCATTTGAAAATGTGCGGATGGCGTTTTTTATCAATAATCGATCCGTGGATTTTTTGCAGATAATTCAAGCGCTGAAAAGCAGGCGCATACACCACATCCACCAGGCTAATATTTTCACCATTAAAGAATGGGCCTTGCGACAGGTTCTTCTCTATCTGATCGAGGTCGACCCATAATGCAGACAGTGTTTTTTCAAACTTTTCTTGTGTTTCATCAATAGTGAGGTGGAAAGTAGCCATGAATATCGTATTGCAAAACTCAATCCACGAACGGTTTTGAGCCTTTAACAGCAAGTCCTCAGGATGAAGCCTGTTAACTGGAAAAGCCTCATCAATGTATTCGTTAATCACGTTTGATTCAAAAATAACGCTGTTTTCGACAATCAGAAGAGGCACTTTTGCCAGTGGCGAGATAGCCAAAAACCAGTCTGGTGGGCAAGCCAGGTTGATATATTCAATCTCATAATCGATGGCCTTCATTTCAAGAGCAATAACGGCCCGTTGAACAAAAGGACAGGCCTTAAAGCTGACCAGTTTTAGTGACACTGAAATGCTTTCATCATTTAAACACCTTGCTCAAATCGTGGATTATTCTTGTAGCTGTAACCGCCTTTTACGCCGTCTTTTGAAAGCACCAACTGCCACAATTGATTGCGCCTCGCACGAAAACTGGCTGCAGCCGTTAACAAATAATATTGCCACATTCGCTTAAAACGCGCATCGTAATTGCCTTCTAACTCATTCCAGTGCTTTTGAAAATTCTCGTGCCAAGCCATAAGGGTCGTATCATAGTATTGGCCAAAGCTGTGCCAGTCCTCAATTTGGAAAAGGCCCTCAGTTGCAGCGCCAACTTGTTGAGTTGACGGCGTCATGCCATTTGGGAAAATGTATTTATTGGTCCAAGAGTCAGTTGTTTTTTCGGAGGTATTTCTGCCGATAGTGTGAAGCAAGAATAGACCGCCGTCCTTAAGGCAGCGATTGGCAACTTCCATGTACTCTCTGTAATTTTTATAACCCACATGCTCAAACATGCCAATCGAAACAATACGATCGTACTCTGTATCAAGCTCTCGATAATCTTTTAATTCAAAAGTCACGTCCAGACCTTTGCAGATATCTTCTGCTAATTTCTTTTGCTCTCTTGAAATTGTTACTCCGTAAACGCTAACACCGTAATTCTCAGCAGCGTATTTGGCAAATCCACCCCAACCACAGCCAATTTCGAGCACAGTCATTCCAGGCTTAAATTGCATTTTCCGACAAATCAAATCAAGCTTCGCTTCCTGTGCTTGATTAAGACTCTCGGCTTCTTTCCAAAAGCCACAGGAATAATTCATTCTTTCATCGAGCATAAGAGTGAATAAATCATTGCCCGTATCGTAATGTTCCTCACCAACAATATAAGCTCTTTTTGCGCTTTGAGCATTTGAAAAACGCGCCCGCAACAACATCATAAAAAAAGAAAGGTTGCTACCTTTAACTATCTTATCAAGTCGCCCGCCGAGCAGTCTGGTCATAAATTGATCAACAGCATCACAATCCCACCAGCCATCCATGTAGCTTTCACCAAGCCCTAAAGCGCCGCCACTTAGTACTCGTGCGTAAAAGCCTTCATTATGAATTTGGATATCCCAAGGTCTTGGGCCATTGATTTGAATGTCTACAGTCGCTAGTAAATTTTCGACTGCCTTCTTAAAGTTTGCCATTAATAAACTTGTGATTTTTCTCAATCAGACCGTTATCTTACCACAGAATTATTCCACTTGGAATAGCTGCAATTTGAACCGAAATTCAGCCGACAAATCTCCCAACTCAAACTATCGATAAATAGAATTAGAGCGCATCATCACAATAAAGCTAAGCACAAAGAACACAATGAAAAACAGTAGTGACCAGAGTGCCATACTGGCACCCAAGAATGTCCAGGGGATTTCGGCACAATTGCCATCGCCCATAAACAAGGCGTTGAGTAATTCGCCGAATGGAAACACTTCTAAGATGTACTCCAATGGAGGGCCGCAAAGTGGCACTTCGTCGTCGGGCAGGCTTTGCAGCCAAACTTGGCGCCCCGCTATCCATGCGCCAAAAATAGAAGAGGTGAAAATGATCGCCGCATAAATGCGGTAGACTCTGGCTCGAGGGTTATGTAAAAAAGCCGCAAAAGCGGTGATGCCGATTAAGCAATAGAAGAATTGTTGAGTAATACAAAGAGGGCAGGCCTCAAGACCAAGAACCTTGATGCTATAAGCTGCATAACCAATAATGCCGCCAACGGCTAATAAAATGAGTAAGTGAATTTGACGAACACTGATTTGTCGCAATAATACGTTCAAAGAAAACCCTCAACTTAAGCTGGAAAAATTGGAGTTTATCTTACCATAAGCGCTTTTCTGATTACAACAAAAGCCCAGTACAGCCTGTTATTTTCGACTCTATCAGGACCGATTACCGTATCTGGCAAGTTCTTCGGCATCGTCGGTTCGTGGCGCAGAAAAGAATGACTCGATCATCGGTATGAAAAACTCTAAAGGCTCCGTATCGTAAGTAGGATCGAAGCAGTTTTGGTCGTATTCGTGGCAAAAATGAATCGCGTCTTCATACCAAGGGCTGTCGCTGAACATTTCTCGAGTGTTTCTATCGCCGCCACAATGGTGTGCATAGTAATACATTTGAAAAACACCATGGTGCTTAATAATCCAATAAACTTTTTCCGAAACAAACGGACGCAAAATAGCCGCCGCCATTTCAGAATGGGAATAAACTGCAAGCTCATCGCCAATATCATGAAATAGAATTGCCATAACCAACTCTAAATCCTCGCCGGCACGATGTGCACGAGTCGCCCCTTGGAGGCTATGATCCAGTCGAGAAATTTGATAGCCTGAAAGACCCTCACTCAAACCTCTTAAGGTTTCAATAAGTCTTGTTGGCAAAGCGGCCTTGTACTGGTCCTCTAAAGTATCGAGAAAAGCATAATCCTCAGCAGTGCCGTCTTCCATTTTAGTAAAACTAACTCTTTGCATCCTATCTCCCCGCTCTTTTAGATCAATTACAGACGTTTCGCACTGTCCGTCAAAAGACCGGCAACATAATGGGAAAATGAATGCCTAACCAGCATCATTAGTTCGTTTTCATTTTCACAGTATACAACAACTGGCGCTTGACCAAGAGTTGTTGATACGACTTTACCCATAGCAAGCTTGCCACTGAGATCGTAGCCCATCCAACGAGATAATAGCTTGTGCACATTCGCACCCTTAAAACGCAATGCGCCGTAGGCACCAGTATTGTCAACTAGCGACATCTCTGCTGGTAAGTCGGCTTGTTTTTGCCATAGCACCTCTCTTTGAAATTGAGAATGCACCAACCAAAATTCATCGGGGCCAATCCAAAAACATTGAATGCCGTCGTTACCTTGACTCATGCCAAGCGCCTCAGGCAAACCAACACCCCATTGTTCTTTTGCAACTTTTTTTGTTTGTGCAAGATCTTTAGAGGCGCGCAAAATGACAATAGCTTTGTCGCAAATCTCAAGACATGAAAGATCTTCCTGATTAATTAAATACCCTTCAACATCCGTCATGGACTCAAATGTTGAGGCAAAAACCGGATGGAAGTTTGTTGTTGAATTAGTCATTGCCGTCTACCTTTTCACTGTTAATATCATAAAAAACACTGCTCGATATTTCGCAAGGAATTTCTTTAAGTCCTTGTTTTTCTTGAACTATTTTAACTATCACCGTTTCGCCAATTTTGTTTAAGCCACCCTGGAGTTGTGCCATTGCGATAGACCTTCCCAAAATTGGACTAAAGTAACTTGATGTCACATAGCCAATTGACTGGCCTTTATTGTCAATCATATGCGCGCCCTCTGGCAATACAACAGCAGCATCCTTGGTTAATAAACCCACTAACTGGAATCGGTTGTCTGCGTTAAGTGAAGCAATAGAGAACGAACGCTGACCAATAAATGAAAATGGCTTGTTGTTTGCCACAATCCAATTCATATTAACATCCGCCGGCGTCATTGAGCCATCGGTGTCTTGACCCACAATAATATAACCTTTCTCAGCACGAAGAACGTGCATGGACTCCGTACCGTATGGCGTGATGTTCCACTTTTCGCCAACAGTAGCTACTTGATCCCAAATGTAGCGACCGTAATTGGCCTCCACGTTAATCTCATAAGCCAACTCGCCGGAGAAACTGATACGCATAATACGAGCATTAACACCACAAACTGTTCCTGGGCGCCACTGCATAAATTTGAAATGCTCACGATCAAAATCAACATCTTGACACAATATTTTCATTAAGTTGCGAGCGTTAGGTCCAACAACAGCAATGGTTGAGTAATGATCGGTGACACTGTTAAGATGCACGTCCAAGTGCTGCCATTCTGTTTGTAGCCACATTTCTAATGTGGAGTACACACTCGCCGCACCACCCGTTGTCGTTGTCATGATAAAGTGGTTCTCGCCAATGCATGTTGACACACCGTCATCGATAATCATGCCTTTTTCATTACACATGAGGCCGTAACGACAACTTCCCGGCGCAAGCTTCATCCAAGCGTTGGTGTACACTCTTGATAAAAATTCTCTCGCGTCAGGACCTTGTACATCAATCTTACCTAAGGTTGAGGCGTCCATCATGCCCAGTGAAGTTCTTGCAGCCAAGCACTCTCTATGAACGGCTTGGTGAATGTTTTCACCCGATTTTGGGTAATACCAAGGGCGATACCACTGGCCCACTATTTCGAACTCAGCGCCTTTAGCAACATGAGAATCATGAATCGTTGTGTAACGCTCTGGATCAAATGATCCGCCATTTTCACGACCTGCCAGAGCGCCGAAATCAACACCTGTATAGGCTGGTCGAAAAGTGGTTGTGCCAACTTCTGGCATTGTTTTCCCAAGAATAGCTGCTGCCACTGCAATACCATTGATATTGCCTGTTTTTCCCTGGTCTGTTCCGAATCCCATAGCCGTATAACGCTTGATATGTTCAATAGAACGATAACCCTCTCTAATTGAAAGCGCAACATCCAATGTGGTGACATCGTTTTGCAAATCAAGAAAAACTTTTGGTCGCTCGATAATCGCATCAGGGGTAAAAAACTCGCTGACATTAAAATAGTTTGCGTGATTTTCGCTTAAGTCAGCATCACTCACCTCGCTGACAACACCCAAAGATTGCAATGTTGACTGCGCTTTGTTTTTGCCATCAATAACGGCATCATGCCAAGAACCGACACCACTCACTGCTCCGCAGGTTTGGCGATTTACACGATCTTTTTGTGGCAAAAATGCTTGCGAAACTTCGTCAAAAGTAGCTTTAGCACCCGTATGACAATCCAGATGAACAACCGGATTAAAACCGCCAGATGTGGCCAATAAGTCACAGCTCAAAGATTCGCCCTCACCAATCACTTCCCAACTTGTGCCCTGGCGGGTTGCAAGCGCAATATCGACACTATCAACCTTGTCGGAGCCGTGTGCCTTAAC
Organism: uncultured Gammaproteobacteria bacterium; assembly: GCA_913020715.1. Taxonomy (GTDB): domain Bacteria; phylum Pseudomonadota; class Gammaproteobacteria; order PS1; family Pseudothioglobaceae; genus Pseudothioglobus. The sequence goes on along the minus strand of CAJVZH010000001.1, from coordinate 199,099 downwards.
AACTGCATAACCTTGTAATACTTTTACCCCAATCTGCTTTAGCTCTTCAGCGTGGGTATTTGCAAGATCTGCAGACCTAACATCAATCACGGTGCAAGCAATATGGCTGCTATGCAAATCTTTAGCCGTTTGGTAAATACTGTCGTTATTGCCATATACAACAACTTTCTTACCTGAAACCACACCAAACTCATTCAGATATCTTCTGACCGATTGGCTGAGCATAATATTGGTCAAATCGTTTGCTTCAAAGAGCATTGGACGTTCGTGTGCGCCTGTAGCCAAAATCACTTTTTTGGCGCGAATCTTGTGCAATGTCTTCCTGGCTTGATTGCTATCAGTTAATGATAAGTTTTCACCCGTTGCATGTGTTTCCAAAACCTCAACATAATTTTGATCATGCCAGGCGTAAGCTGTGGCGCGAGTGAGCATCGTAAAGCGATCGCCTTGTTCCTTGGCAAAACCACACAAATCAGCAACGCCGTCCTCATGCCACATGGCAGCAGCTTCATCTGAGGTGAACTCATTAAACAACTCCCCTCCGAGGCGCGAGCGTTCATCAACCAAGATAACACGCTCACTGTCTGAATTCTTTAACACTTCTAGAGTTGCTGACATACCCGCAGCACCACCACCAATAATCAGAACTTCAGCGTGGTGATAAACATGATCGTAAACATCAACATCCTCTTCAGTTGGCGCTTCAGAGAACCCAGAAAGCGCTCGCAGAGAGTCCTCTACTTTTGCCCAAACTGCCTGTTTGATAAATGTCTTATAATAAAAGCCGGCTGGCATAAAGCGGTGCAATGGTTTGATAAAAGCGCGTAAATCGAAACTGTGCGGATTGGTCGCACTTTTAGCGCTAAGGCCATCATAAAGAGGGATTTCAGTTGCTTTTAGATTGGGCGTATAGCGACCACCCATTTCTAAAGACACCAGTGCGTTGGGCTCTTCAACACCGGCGGCCATAAGACCACGTTTACGGCCATATTTAAAACTTCTAGCAAACAACAAGGCGTCATTTGCCATTAAAGCTGAAGCCAATGTATCACCTTCAAAGCCTTTGTACTTTTTATCGTTAAAAATAAAAGTAAGTGGCTTAGAACGATCGATTTGATTGCTCGTTAATTGTTCAACTCTCATAATACTTACTCGCTAATATCCGCGCCAAAAGCGGCGACTTTTAAAATTTCATGGGTTATGGTTGAGCGTTCAACCATAAAGTATTTTCGACAACCGTTACTGTGAACCCATTGCTCCCAGTGGTCACCCTTATGGTTTGTACGATAAAAAACGTAATCCGCCCAGCCCTCATCACTGAGGTCTTCAGGTGCTTCTGGGCGAGCAATAAAGGCTTCACCTGCAGGAGAAAACTCTTCTTGCTCTCTTTCTTCGTTGCAATATGGACAATGAATCAAAAACATAATTATCTACCTTTATTAATGTGCCACACCAGCAGCGCCGTGCTCATCAATGAGTGCGCCTGTGGTGAAACGGTCTAAATGGAATGGTGCTGCTAATGGATGTTGCTTGTCTTGCGCAATGGTATGTGCAAATACGTGGCCCGAGCCAGGTGTCGCTTTGAAGCCACCAGTTCCCCAACCACAATTAAAGTACAAGCCCTGAACTTTGGTTGGGCTAATAATCGGACAAGCATCAGGGCAAACATCAACGATTCCGCCCCATTGACGATTCATGCGAACGCGCGAAAATATCGGGAACATCTCCAATATAGCGGCCGCTGAATGTTCAATAATTCGTGAAGCGCCGCGCTGTGCGTAGGAGCTGTATCCATCAATACCAGCGCCAATCACTAAATCACCTTTATCGCTCTGAGAGATATAGCCATGCACTGCATTCGACATCACAACGGTGTGCAAAACTGGCTTCATTGCTTCCGAAACAAAAGCTTGCAAAGGGTGGCTTTCAACAGGCAACCTTAGGCCGGCCATTTTGGCTATCACTGAAGAATGCCCCGCACTGACACAACCAATGCGATCCGCCATAATATCACCACGCGTTGTGTTGACGCCCTTAACGCGGCCCTCTTCAACTTCAATACCAGTAACTTCGCAATCTTGAATAATGTCCACGCCAAGCATCGCGGCGGCCCTAGCAAAGCCCCAAGCAACACCGTCGTGTCTTGCAACACCACCCCGAGGCTGAAAAGAGGAGCCCATAATAGGGTAACGAGTATTCTGAGAAGTGTTAATAATTGGAATTTGCTCTTTAATTTCTTTTGCGGTTACCACGTGAGCGTCAACACCATTAAGCACGTTGGCATTCACTCGGCGCTCGATATCGCGCATATCTTGCAATGTGTGCCCAAGGTTGTAAACACCACGCTGAGAAAACATGACGTTAAAGTTTAGATCTTCACTAATGCCCTCCCATAGTTTCATCGAGTGCTCATAAAGACTTGAGGCTTCATCTCGCAAATAGTTAGAGCGGATGATGGTGGTGTTTCTGGCTGTATTGCCACCACCAATATAGCCTTTTTCGACAACGGCAATATTAGTAATACCACACTCTTTTGCCAAGTAATAAGCGGTTGCTAAACCATGACCACCGCCGCCAACGATGATAACGTCGTATTTCGACTTAGGCTCGACTAGTGGAATCGCCTGATCCCAATCTTGACCGCTTAAGCCCGCTTTTAATAACGAATACCAAGAATATTTTTTTTGCATAATATCACTCTATCTAAAAACCTATAAATCAAGCACTACATCGCTTGTGGGGTGTGAACAACAGGTAAGAATATAACCCTCTTCCTCGTGGGATTTTAATAAGCCGCCTTGTGCGTCCATATCAACCGTTCCCTCGGTCATTTTTACTCTACAGGTGCCACACATGCCCATTGAGCAGGCAAATGGTACACCGATACCTTGTTTTTGAATCGCAGCCAAGATATTGATATTACTAGGGCAAAGGATTGTTTTGCCAGTCTCTGTTAATGTCACGTTGTACTCAACAACCTCACCGCTAAATTCAGGGGTGTCTAGGGATTCTTCATGCGGCTCGGCCATATTGTGCTGCGCAGTTGAGCTTTCAATATCAAAACTCTCTTGATGGTAATGATTCATATCAAAACCACCGCCTTCTAACAATGTTTTGGCGTTCACCATATAGGCCTCAGGGCCACAACAATAAACCTCTCTATCTAGAAAGTCCGGCACCATGCGAGCCAACATCTCAGCGCTCAAAAAACCGCTTTCGCCCTGCCAAATCGCATGAGCTTTATCGCAAACATAATGCAAATCAAAATTAGTTTGGTGATGGGCATAATAATCCAACTCATACTTACCAATTAAATCCTCGGGCGTTTGTGCATTGTGCACAAAGACTATATCAACATTGATGGCTAAATCGACAAAGTATCTCGTCATCGACAGCATCGGTGTAATACCACTGCCACCCGACATCAATAAAACTTTTTTCTTAGGATTATCCAGCGCCACACTAAATGAACCGCCAATATTAAGTGCATCAATACAATCACCAACTCTAAGATTGTCGTGCATCCAATTGGCGACCACTCCACCGCTCATTCGTTTTGAGGTAATGGTAATGGTGTGCGGCCTTGTTGGGCTTGAGGCGATTGTATAAGTTCGCATCACTTCCGCACCACCAATATTGAGAAATAGGGTGGTGTGCTGCCCTGGCAAAAACTGAAACCAAGCGTCTTTTTGTGATTTAAATCTAAAGCTTTTAACGTTATGTGTTTCTTCTATTATCTCAATACACTCAAGAGGTGCCAAGTCGCCTTCCCATTTGGGCAAATTCTCATTATCAATATTTGGAAAACTAATTGAGTTCATATTCACTCTACACGACAACCTGATATTCAGCCGCCGAAAACCATTTGGATCAAGCGACTGTAAAAATTCGAATTTTATCAGTGAAGCTTTAGTAGTACGATTACATTATTCAATCAATAAAATCGAAATAAACCATTCCCCTAACCAGGAATAATATTATGCTCAGGACCATACGGAAACTTTGTAATGTCATAAGCACTGTCTTCGGTAATCACCATCACATCATGCTCACGATAGCCGCCTGCACCAGCCTGTCCTTCAGGAATCATTATCATAGGCTCCATAGAGACCACCATGTTCTTTTGTAGAACGGTGTCGATGTCCTCTCGTAACTCTACGCCAGCTTCACGACCGTAGTAGTGTGAAAGCACACCAAACGAGTGACCATAACCAAATGTTCGGGACTCAAGAAGGCCATATTCTTCAAATATCTTATTAAGTTCTAATGCAATGTCTTTACATGCCACACCTGGTTTGATTAGCTTCATGCCTTCTTCATGCACCTTAACATTCACTTCCCAAAGTTTTAGTGAGGCGTCATCGACGTGATCGAGAAACAATGTACGCTCAAGTGCAACGTAGTAACCAGAATTCATTGAGAAGCAATTAAGGCTAAGAATATCGCCTTTTTGTACTTGGCGCGTGGTCACAGGATTATGCGCACCATCGGTATTAATGCCTGATTGGAACCAAGTCCAAGTATCCATCAATTCGGAGTTTGGAAACCTCTTGGCTGTTTCTCTAATCATTGCTTGTGTTGAATGCATAGCAACTTCATGCTCTGGAGCGCCCTCTTTAACAGCCTCAACCAATGCAGCGCCGCCAATGTCACAGATATTCGCGCCATGAATAATATGAGCGATCTCTTCATCAGACTTAATTGAGCGCATGTTCATACAATCAACCGAAATATCAACAAGTTGTGCTTTATCAAAAGCACACTGTAGCTTGTTTAGACGCTCCATCGTAATATGGTCATGCTCGACGCCAATTTTTCCTGTATTTGGCGCAAGTTGTTGCAGAGCGTAGAAAAAACTGTCTTTTTGCCAATCCGTGTAAACCAAGTTTTCACCAAAAGTACGGCGATACGGCTGGCCACCATCGATATTTGCTGTAACAGTCGTTGCCCTATCTTGGGTTACAACTAACGCGTAAGGGCGACCGAATGAACAGTAAACAAAATCACTATAATAGGCAATACAATGAATAGAGGTCAGGATGACTGCACCAATATTATTTGCAGCCATATGTTGTCTCAAACTTGCTTGTCTGTTTTTAAACTCAGCATCGCTGAATGTGTGAGCGACATTGTCACCATTTGGTAAAAGTTTTGTTCTTGGCATATTCATAGTCTTTCCCCCGACTGTTCAAAAAAAGCGGATATTAATCAAATTTAATATGAAAAGCAAGTTTTTTCTGCAACGAAATAAAAGAAAGATTTTATTATCTTTTTTTTTTAATTAATTCATTAAGCTTCTTCTTGTTTTTCACCTTGATTAGCCAAAATCATACGAGCACCCATTTCGCCAATCATCATCGTTGCAGCAGCTGTATTCCCCCGAATTATGCGTGGCATAACGGAGGCATCGATAACGCGTAAGTTGTTCATTCCTATGACTTTTAAGTCCTTATGTGAAACAACAGCCAATCCATCAACCCCCATTTTGCAAGTGCCAACGGGATGAAAAACGGTTGTTGCCGTACTGCGTAAATATTCAAGTATCTGCTCATCACTTTTCACATCTTTTCCGGGTGCCATTTCCACACCTCTCACAGAGTCAAACTCGGGTGAGGACAAAATTTCTCTGGCTTTATTTACTGCGCCAATCATCATTAGCCCATCTCTCGAGTCTGAGAGAAAATTATGATCAATCAAAAGCTTGAATTCGTCATCCTTTTTTGTTAGCTTAACACTTCCAACACTTTGGGGCTGTAGCAGGCAAGTAAACAATGAATAGCCATGACCAAACTCAAACTTCTTGCCTCGGTAACTTCTAAAAATTGGGGTAAAGTGAAATTGAACATCGGGCAACCCATCCTCTAAGTCGCTGATTTTCGCAAAACCCCCAGCCTCAACATAATTGGTCGTCCACCAACCCATTTTGCGAAAGAAATAACTAAAAGGCGCTGGCACTACATTGCGCAAAAGACTGCTCCAGGATACGCCTATAGACTCTGGTTTATTAGACCTCACGGTAACCATAGAGTCAAGGTGGTCTTGTAAATTCTCACCAACCCCAGCAAGATCTTGCTTACATTCAATACCTAAGGCTTCAAGCTCTTGTTTATTGCCAATGCCAGAACTTAATAATAATCTGGGTGAATCGATGGCACCGGCACAAAGTATTATCTCTTTACGACATGTTATTTTGTAGCCAAATGTATCAATTTTAATATTTACCGCTTTGGCGGCATCATTTTCAATATCGATTGAAAGTACTTTCATATCGCTAAGCACTCTTAGATTTGGCCGCTTTGCAATAGGTTTTATAAAGGCCGAATAAGCGCTGACACGCCTGCCATTTTTTTGAGTAACTTTGTAAACACCCAGGCCTATTTGTGAGGCCCCATTAAAATCATAATTCTCCTTCAGGGCCGCCTCAGCGCCTGCGCTCACAAATCGTTCAGCCGCTGGATTGACGTCTTGAGGATTAACAACTGACAATTCACCCTCGATGCCATGGAAATTGGAGTCGCCTTCCGTGCAATCCTTCTCTAGCGCTTTAAATATCGGCAAAACATCGTCATAAGACCAGCCCTCACAGCCTAAATCTGCCCAATGATCGTAATCTTGTTTGTTTCCGCGGATATAGACCATGGAATTAATAGCGCTTGAGCCACCCAGACACTTGCCACGGTTGATGGTAATTGTGCGGTTATTTAAATGCTTTTGTGGCACGCCTTGGTAGGCGTAGTCGTATTTTTTATTGCCATAAAGCCCAAAAATACCCGCAGGTATTTGAATCCATGGGCTTTTATCACTGCCTCCCGCCTCGATTAAACACACTGTATTTTCAGGATTCTCACTAAGGCGATTAGCCAACACACAACCCGCAGCGCCCGCACCAACGATGATGTAGTCATACTGGCTTGATTTTGGCGCCTTATCCTGATCCTGTGCCGTACTATCTTCTGCTAAGTCACTCATGAGCAGCCGTGTTGGCCTGAATACGCATTGACCTTTGGCGATGCCCAGTCAATGAGGAACTCTTCTTGGGGTTTGTAAATCTCAACCTTAAGCGGAAAACAAGCTGCAGAATCGCTGGAATGAGTGCTGCTGCAGTCTCCACCAGGGCATGCTGACAGGGCACCAAGCAAATCAATCTCGGCAAAAAATTCAATAAAATCACCCGGACGAACAGGGCTGGCTTTCATAAAATATTGGTGAGTGTCCTTAGTAAAACCGGTGCACATAAAGACGTTTAAGACATCGTGTACTAAATGCTCAATTTCGTCAATCGATTTGTCTTCGTAAGTAGCCATTGCTCGGCATAAGTTCGAATGACAACAATAATGATAGTTTTGGTTATTAAGCGCCATATGAGTATAAGGATCACAGCGCGTCCCTATAACATCATGGACACTTCCGCCATCTTCATCCCAACCGTACCAATCCAAAGTGTCTTGAGTAATAGTGGCCATAGGCCTAAGATACGGGAAGTTACTCCAAAGACGATCGCTAGTACTCACATGAGTGCCGTAAAGCGCTCGAGTCTTGCCTGAATAAAACCGCTCATTTAAATCATCCTTATGCCACAGGTTTAAATCACCAACTTGTGGACCCTCAGTACTTACAATGCGAAAGAAGTGGCCAGCTGGCACGTGAAAAGTTTTAGCCCCTCTGGGCGGAATGAGTATCTCGTCAACCAAAGCCATACACTCTCTAGCCTTTTGGTACATCGTCATATCTGCTGGTGGCAATGAATCTACAGGGTAAGTGATGACGGCCGCATTGCCCGTTCGATCTTGCGCATCCTCCGGCTTCGGGTTTTGAGGTTTGTATTTCATAATGTATGTTGCTTCCTTGTTTTAAATGTATGTTGTTTCCGTGTTATATTAGCCCTAGCCGAAGCCGCCACCGCCCGGCGTTTTTAATACGAAAACATCGCCGATTGATACTTCAACTTGCCCATTGGTGCCCAAGTCGGTTGTTGTATTATTACTATGAACAACGTAATTTTCGCCAACAGCACCCGAGCCACCGCCCTCGAGACCATAAGGTGGCACCACTCGATGGCCAGCAATCATATTAACCGTCATTGGCTGCAGAAAGCGCATCCGCCGATCAACGCCCTCACCTCCTCTATATGAGCCGATTCCGCCAGAACTTTCTCTGATGCTGAAAGACTCTAAGCGTACGGGGAAACGCCACTCCAGCACTTCAGGATCGGTAAGTCGAGAGTTGGTCATATGGGTGTGAACAGCGCTACATCCGTCTTGTTTGGCGCTTGCGCCAGAGCCGCCACAGATTGTTTCGTAATTTTGCACGCTTTCATTGCCCCAGATGTAGTTGTTCATTGTACCTTGTGAGGCCGCCACAACGCCCAAAGCGCCAAATAGAGCGTCAACAATGTACTGTGAAGTTTCGACATTACCGGCAAAAACAGCGGCCGGGTAGACTGGATTAATCATGCTTTTTTCAGGAATGATAAGTTTGAGTGGTTTTAAACAGCCCGCATTGAGCGGAATGTCGTCATCAACCATACAACGGAACACATAAAGAACCGCCGCATAACAAATCGAACTCGGCGCATTATAGTTGCCCGGATGCTCGACACTGGTGCCAGTGAAGTCAATGGTTGCGCTACGACTTTCATGGTGGACCGTAATCGACACACTGACTTGGTGGCCATCATCCATTTTGTAGGTGAATTGAGAATCTTCAAGATTTTCAATTGCCCGCCTTACCGACTCTTCAGCATTGTCTTGCACGTGCTGCATGTAAGCATGAACTGTTTCCAAACTGTAACATTCAATAATTGTAATCAGCTCTTGAGCGCCTTTTTCACAAGAAGCGACTTGCGCCTTAAGGTCGGCTATATTTTGCGCCACATTACGCGCAGGATGTGAAGTTGAATTTAAAAGCATCTCAATTTCTATCTCTAAAATCCTCCCTTCAGAAACCAATTTGAAGTTATCAATAACAATGCCCTCTTCCTCGATATGCGTCGAATATGCAGGTGCGGATCCTGGCGAAATGCCACCAATATCAGCATGATGGCCGCGACTAGCAACATAAAAAATAACCGTTTTTTCTTGCTTATCAAATACAGGTTTGATTAGAGTTATGTCGGGAAGGTGTGTGCCGCCATTGTACGGCGCATTGATAAGGTAGGCATCGCCTGATTTCATCGTTGCACTGTTCTCACGAATAATGGTTTTTATGGATTCGCTCATCGAGCCAAGATGTACAGGCACGTGTGGCGCATTAGCCACCAACTCGCCCTCAGGGGTAAAAATGGCGCAAGAAAAATCCAGACGCTCTTTAATGTTGACAGAGACAGCAGTATTTTCAAGCACAGTGCCCATTTGTTCGGCAACACTCATAAATAGGTTATTAAATATTTCCAGCATCACTGGATCAACATTGGTGCCAATAGCGTATTGTCGATTCACAGGCCTCACCCTCTCAAGAATCAAGTCGTTATTGTCACTCAAAGTGGCCTGCCAGCCAGGCTCAATAACAATGGTGGAGGTGGTCTCAATAATAATGGCAGGGCCTTCTACTGCTTCACCAGGCGCCAGTTGACTGCGATTATAAAAAGCAGTGTCATTCTTTGCTCCATCCATCACAACGGCTTGACGGCTCAAAACTTGGTTTTCAGTTGGATGTTGGACGTTGTATTGCTGAGTTTGAAGCTCATTTTGTGAAACGGCTTCGAGCTGAATAGACTCCACAATCAGCCGCTTCTCTTCTGAGATAAAGCCAAATCTTGCTAGGTGGGCATTCTCAAAGTCACGAATAATTGCCTCAAGTGCGCCAAATTTAACAACTATAGCGCTGTCGCTACCAAGGTAGCGAAGATACAGCCTCTGATGGAACTTTATTGATGATTTTTGAACACCTTGTTCAAGCAACTGCTGCTCACTCTGCTGTCTTAACGCTTCTAATTTATCCGACAACTCCGACATAGAGGCCTCCAGCACAACCTCGACAGCCAAGTCGTTAATCACCCTGGTGTCCGCCAAGCCCATGCCAAAAGCAGATAATACACCCGCAAATGGATGCAAGTGGATGCGTCTCATATTCAATTTATCGGCGACCAAGCAAGCATGTTGCGCGCCCGCGCCACCAAAACAACACAACGTATATTCGCTGACATCGTAGCCTTTTTCGATAGAAATCTTTTTGATGGCGTTGCTCATGCCCTCAATAGCAATAGACAAAAACCCTTCGGCCACTTTTTCAGGTGTCGTGTCTTTACCGATCGATTGTTTGATTTCTTTCGCCAATTGTTGAAACTTTTGTCTCACAATGTCAACGTCCAGTGCTTGATTGGCCTTTGGTCCAAAAACGTTTGGGAAAAAGTCCGGGCTAAGCTTGCCGAGCATGACATTACAGTCAGTAATGGTTAAAGGGCCGCCATTACGATAACAAGCAGGTCCTGGGTTTGCGCCTGCGGAATCAGGGCCAACACGATAACGAGCGCCATCAAAATGCAATATTGAGCCGCCACCCGCTGCCACAGTGTGGATTAACATCATTGGCGCACGGCAACGAACGCCGGCAACTTGTGTTTCAAAGGCGCGCTCATACTCGCCCGCGTAATGCGACACATCGGTTGACGTGCCACCCATATCAAAACCAATCAGCTTGTTAAACCCTGCATTCTCACAAGTTTTCACCATGCCCACAACTCCGCCCGCAGGGCCTGAAAGAATGGCATCTTTTCCCTGGAAGAATCTCGCGTCGGTCAGCCCACCGTTGGATTGCATAAACATCAATCGACTTTTTTCTTCAGCCTCAAAGCCAAGAGCTGATTCAACTTGATTGACATAACGCCTAAGAATGGGCGATAAATACGCATCCAGAACGGTGGTATCACCCCTAGAGACGATTTTCATCAAGGGGCTTGCTTTATGACTCACTGACACTTGAGAAAAACCAATAGTTTGCGCTATTTTTTCAATTTTCTTTTCATGCTCAGTAAACCGATAACCGTGCATCAAGACGATGGCAATAGAACGATAACCTTCATTAAATGCTTGTTGCAGTTGTTGCCCTGTGGTGTTTAGATCAAGGGGGCAAAGAACCACGCCCTGGGCGTCGAGACGCTCATCAATTTCAATAACATCGGTATACAGCATTTCGGCAAGCTCAATATCCAGTGCAAAGAGTTTCGGTCGATTCTGATAACCAATACGCAAAATATCTTTAAAGCCCTTACTAATAGCCAATAAAGTCTTCTCTCCTTGACGCTCAAGTAGGGCATTGGTAGCAACCGTGGTGCCCATTTTTATGGCGCCAATGTCAGCCATTGGGATGGCCTGCTCTTGAGTTAAATTCAGCAGATCGCGAATGCCTTGAATAGCAGCGTCCGGATATTGCGCAGGATTTTCAGAGAGCAACTTATGCGTTAAAAGCTCGCCGCCTGGCTTGCGACCGATAATATCGGTAAAAGTGCCGCCGCGATCAACCCAAAATTGCCAGCGATTATCTTTTGATGGAGTGTGTGAATTCATACAACTTGTTTTATTTAACACGGATAGTATATTTCAAAACCTACGCGCCAGTGCTTTATTGCTTGTTTATCGCCCCATTAAACCACAAGTCCCACTCAAGACCAGCCAAAGTCAAAATAAGCACTTTAAAATCGAAAAACCCGATAACTGTTGTCAAAAAATTTCATTGGACAGTTTACCCCATTAGGAACAAAATGCCCGAATCAACGACATCTGCTCTGATGTCTAAACGGAGAGTTAAATGCAGAACAAATACTTACTAGGCTTTATACTCGTGTGCCTATCAGGCATTGTCTGGAGTTTCGGCGCCCCCATTGTGCGTCATATGGAGAATGCAGAGAACTACAAACTCCTTTATCTTTTTTATCGAGGTTTTGCCATTTTTGCAACAATCATGCTTTATATATTATTGCGTGATAGACAGGAATTTTTAGCCAATTTTAAACGCATTGATCGCTGGGCCATTTCTGGCGCCATATTACTCATGATGGCCATGTTTGGCTTTATCTATTCGCTAACCATTACAACCGTAGCAATCACTTTACTCATGCTTGCTCTTGCGCCTCTTTTTTCTGCAGTATTTGGTTATTTGCTGCTTTCAGAAAAACTCAGTCGAACCACCGTTGTCAACATGTTTATCGTTATTTTTGGTGTGGTTGTTATGGTTTGGAACGTGGAGAGCTCCAATACAATTATTGGCGCCCTATACGGAATGTTTACCGCATTCTGTTTTGCCATGTACACAATTACTATCCGACATAATCCAGAAACCCCAAAATTATTAACCCCAGCCCTTTCTGGCCTTATGGGGATTGTGGTGACTTGCGCATTGGTTTTGGCAAGTGATGACCTAACCTTTGTCATGCCGGAAATAAATATTAAATTAAGTGTGGCTCACGGTGTGATTGTTGGCGCTGGCTTGGTTCTTTACGGCCTGGGTGCAAAATATTTACCGGCTGCAGAGCTTGTTTTGCTCTCATTACTAGAAGTGGTAGTGGGTATTTTTTGGGCTTGGTTGCCGATTATCGGCATAAACGAAGTGCCTGATTTGAACACCCTAATTGGCGGCTTGATAATGCTTGGTGCTATTACTATGCAAGGCTTGGCTACGCGCAAAAAACACGCGCCAATAGTGCATTAATATTATTGGATTGTTTTTGCTGAAGCTGTAAGGTCTTTAGTCTTCGTAACTGTAGATTTCGACCATCATCTCATTAGCAATTTGTTCCAACTTGGCTCTAACGAAGTCTTCATTCACGCCAATAGGAAGTTCCAGATGAATCGCTGCCTTGAAAAGCTTTTCGCCAGACATGGAGCCATCAATGACTTCGGTTTGCATCTCTTCTAGATTGGCACCCAGGTTAGCCAAGACGTGTGACAACTGCCTAATAATGCCGCTGTGATTATTGCCGATCAACTCAATATTGTAACTCTTGAATCTAGAAAGTTTGGCAGGGGGTTGCACTTCTTCACAAGCAATAGACAAACCAAGATCAGCACCAGCCAAGCCCTCCACAAGAGATTGTAAATTCTTGTCAGGCACATTAATTCTGAGAATGCCGGCAAACTTACCTTCAATCTTCGACATCCTGCTTTCTACCCAGTCACCTTGATGCAAATCAACGATACTCGATAGGCCGTCTATCAAACCTGGCTTATCATTACCCAATACACTTATAACAATCGACTTCATGCTAACCCTGTTGTTGCGAATCTAACTCATGTATACGTATCCAAACTTGGACATGAGCAAATTAAATTCTTATCTCCATAAACATTGTCAACTCGAGCAACAGGCGGCCAGTACTTGCCCTTTTGCAAGCTCCTTACCGGATAGGCGGCGTCTTCTCTCGAGTAAGAACAATTCCATGAGGAAGATGTTACCAGTTCTATCGTATGGGGAGCGTTGATTAGCGGATTATCGTCCACAGGCCACTCGCCCACTTCAATACGTTTTATCTCCTGTCTGATGCGAATCATCGCATCGCAAAAACGATCCAACTCCTCCAATGATTCAGATTCTGTTGGCTCAATCATGAGCGTGCCCGGTACAGGAAAAGACATGGTTGGTGCATGAAACCCATAGTCAATTAAACGCTTCGCAACGTCATCAACACTAATGCCTACCTCATCTTTAATTGGGCGCAAATCAACAATACATTCGTGGGCCACTCGACCGTTCTTACCCGTATAAAGGAGTGGGTAATATTCGGCCAAACGTGTTGCCATATAGTTGGCATTTAATATAGCATTGGCTGTTGCTTGGTACAAACCCTCTTTTCCCAGCATTGAAATATACATCCAGCTGACTGGTAGAATGCTTGCCGAACCCCATGGCGCACCTGAAACACTGCCCGCTGTTGTCTCTTTAATAGGCGTTGTTGGTAAAAACTCAACCAAATGCTGCTTAACACCAATCGGCCCCACACCCGGACCACCGCCACCATGCGGTATAGCAAAGGTTTTGTGTAAATTAAGATGTGAAACATCACCACCAAACTCTCCAGGCGCAGCAACGCCAACCATAGCATTCATGTTGGCACCATCAATATAAACTTGGCCGCCAGCTTGGTGAATCATCTCACACACCTCCCTGACATCTTCTTCAAAAATACCGTGTGTCGACGGATAGGTAATCATAATCGCGGCTAAACTTTCTTGATGCTTCTCGCACTTGCTCGCCAAGTCAATTAAGTCAATATTGCCGTTATCTGCTGTTTTTACGACCACCACCTTCATTCCTGCCATTTGTGCAGAAGCTGGGTTGGTGCCATGGGCAGAGGCTGGTATGAGGCAAATATTGCGCTGATCATCGCCACGAGAATGGTGGTAAGCACTGATAGCCAAAAGACCTGCATATTCACCTTGAGCGCCAGAATTCGGTTGCAATGAAATAGCATCGTAGCCCGTTGCCTCGCATAGCATCCGCTCTAACTCGTCAATCATTTGATGATAGCCCGGAACTTGATCAAGAGGCACATAAGGGTGAATCTGGGAGAATTCCGGCCAAGAAATTGGAATTAGTTCAGCGGCTGCATTGAGTTTCATTGTGCACGAACCCAACGGAATCATCGCACGATCAAGTGCTAAATCCTTATCCGCCAAATGGCGCAGATAGCGCATCATTTGTGTTTCAGAATGATGAGAAGAGAAAACCTCGTTTGTTAAGAATCGTGATGTTCTCGCCAGTGCTTCACTGATCTCACTGGTATTTTTTTCAAAAACACTTTGCGCACTAAGATCAGAATTTTTACTAAAGACGCCCCATAAAGCTTCAATATCTTCAGGCGTGGATAGCTCGTCAAACGCTACCGACACCATCGTGGCGGAAACAGGGTTAATATTATAGCCAGCAGCTTCGGCCCGCTTAATGATCTCGCTCGAGTCGTCAACATTGATAGCAATGGTATCGAAAAATGTCTCGTTAGTAACCTCAAGGTCCAACTGCTTAATGCCGTCTGCAAATACAGCCGTATAGCGGAACACCCTTTGTGCCACTTTAATTAGGCCGTCAGCGCCGTTATAAACGGCGTACATGCCCGCCATAATAGCCAACAACGCCTGTGCAGTACAAATATTACTCGTCGCTTTTTCACGACGAATGTGTTGCTCGCGTGTTTGCAAAGCCAAACGATAAGCTGGATTTCCATTGCTATCAATAGAAAGGCCAATAATACGGCCTGGCAAAGCTCTCTTATGCTCGTCTCGAGTGGACATGTAGGCCGCATGTGGGCCACCATAACCCAACGGCACGCCAAATCTTTGAGTGTTGCCAATAGCAATATCGGCGCCCATTTCTCCTGGTGGCTTTAACAGTGTCAAAGCCAATAAATCGGCACTCACTGCAACCAGCGCCTTGTTGTTGTGAGCGGTTTCAATGATGTTTGAATAATCGTAATAGCCACCATAGGTGTTTGGGTACTGCAGCAGAACACCAAATACATCGAGCGACTCAAGGTCGTTTAACGGGTTGCCAATAACAATCTCAATATTCAGTGGCTTGGCTCGGGTTTGAACTAACTCAATATTTCCTGGGTGACAATCACTGGCAACAAAAAATGTGTTGCTTTTAGACTTACTTACCCTTTTGCAGAGGCTCATTGCCTCAGCACAGGCAGTCGCCTCATCAAGCATCGAGGCGTTAGCAAGTGGCAAACCAGTCAGGTCTGCAACCATCGTCTGAAAATTGATCATTGCCTCCATACGGCCTTGAGAAATTTCAGCCTGATAAGGCGTATAAGCCGTATACCATGCAGGATTTTCTAAAATATTGCGCTGGATAACCGGTGGCGTGATGGTATTGTAATAGCCTTGGCCGATAAAAGATTTAAGGCGCTTGTTTTCTCTTGCCAAATTTCTCAATTTTTTGAGTGCTGTAAGCTCTGAAAGCCCTTCGTCAATATTCATTTCCGATTTTCGGCGAATATTACCAGGGACAACTTGCTCTAATAAGCACTCCATATCGTCCACACCCAAATAATCAAGCATCTGCTGCTTTTGGACCGCTGAAGAGCCAATATGTCTATCAGCAAAAACGTCGTTATTTAATAGGGCTTCAATCTTTTCACTCATGTTTTTCTCTCTTTATTCTTCAATAAATTCTTGGTAAGCCGCCCCATCCATTAGGGCGTCAAACTCAGAGGTGTCGGAAAGTTGTATTTTGACAAACCAGCCCTCTGCTAATGGATCTTCAGAAGCCAATTCCGGCTCATCATTAAGACGATCGTTGACCTCTATAAGCTCGCCAGAAACAGGCGCAATCAAGTCTGAAGCTGCTTTCACAGACTCAATGACACAAATGTTGTCGCCTTGGCTGACTTCATCACTCACGTCTGGCAATTCAATAAAAACCAAATCACCGAGTTGCTCTTGGGCAAACTCTGTGATACCAACAGTCACCACTCCATCTTTCGAAAGCTCGACCCACTCGTGATCTTCTGAATATTTAATTGTCATAACATCTCCTTGTGTGGCACTTAGCCACGGTAATAATTGGGTTTTACAAATGGCAGTTTGACCACCTCAACTGCAAGTTTTTTCTCACGCACCATAGCGAAGAGTTTTTTTGTGCCATCACTCACTGCAGATTCAACTCTAGCGATAGCAATGGGCTTGCCAGTCGTCGGTCCGAAGCCACCACTGGTGACCTTGCCAACAACATTATCCTCACCATCAACGATTACTACACCATCACGAACAGGCGCTCTGCCCTCTGGCTGAAGGCCAACAATTTTTTGTGCGACACCGTTGTCAATATGACTCATGATAGACATCGCACCAGGATATCCGCCGGTACGAGAGCCGTCCGATCTTCTTGCTTTTGACAACGCCCAAACAAGCGAAGACTCCACTGGTGTGTGCTCTGTATCCAGCTCGTGACCGTATAGAGACAAGCCCGCTTCTAAACGTAGCGAATCCCTAGCTCCAAGGCCAATCCATTCAACAGCCTCATGCGCTAAAAGACGTTTTGCTAGTTGTTGTGCTTGGTCGTTATGAACCGAAATCTCAAAGCCGTCTTCGCCACTGTAGCCCGATCGCGTCGCTAGATACTCAATTCCATCAATAATCAAAGTTTTAGCTGTCATAAAGGTCATCTCGCTGGATTCTGGCGCCAATGCTGCTAATACATCTCCGGCTTGCGGACCTTGCAAAGCAAGTAGCGCATAATCCTCCAGCACTTTCACTTCACACTCATTGCCAATAGCGTTCTGCAAATAAGCAAAATCCGCCTGCTTGCAACCGGCATTAACCACCAACAGCAGGCTGTCGTTGCCAATATTAGTTACCATTAAGTCGTCAAGAACACCACCCTTGTCGTTCGTAAACATCGCGTAACGCTGCTTCATTAATGGCAAATCAATAATATCGACCGGCACTAAAGACTCCAATGCTTTTTTTGCATTTTCTCCAATCAACTTGACTTGCCCCATGTGCGAGACATCAAAAAGGCCGGCTTTTTCGCGAGTGTGCAAATGTTCTTTTTTTACACCCAGTGGATAGCTAACGGGCATGTCATAGCCCGCAAAAGACATCATTTTTGCGCCAGCATCAATATGCATTTGATAAAATACTGTAGTGAATTCATTTATAGTTTCTGTCATCGCAAGACCCATTTTATTACTCTTCAATATCTTGTTAATATTACTATAGCAGCGGTTATTTACCTAGTATTAACTGATAAAATAAACCACAGACGTGTTTAGTTATATTCAATCTATACAAATTATAGACTTAATTGAATTAAAGTAGGGGGTATTTTTAGTTCAGTTCACTTACTATTGAATTAAACTATCTTCGAATGGATAATGCGTTAACACCTCGGTGCCGGTTTCGTTCACCAACACCATTTGCTCAAGCTTGACACCGACAGTGCCGCCTTTTTCGCCTGAATAGCTTTCAACACATAAAACTGTATTAGGCTCTACAATGCCGTCATAACCATCTCTAGCCCAGTCGTCTTGATAGTATATTTTGGGATACTCATCAGAAAGGCCTGCGCCGTGATAAACACAAACGTAGTGATTATGCTGATATATTTTTTTGCGTTGAAAAGCTTTTTCAGCCAGTTCAGAAAAACCCATACCCGGCTTAATAATGTCAATATTGAAATTTACTTCATCAAAAGCATGCTGATAGGCGTCTCTTTGCGCTTGCGTTCCGAGACCGCCGCCGCATATCCAAGATCTGGATATATCTGCCATATAGCCTCTTGGGCCAATGAGGTCGGTATCAAAGGCAATCATGTCGCCCTGCTCAATAACGCGCCCCGTTGCCTCTTGCAACCAAGGGTTGGTGCGCGGCCCGGATGAGAGCATGTGGCCCTCCATCCAACAGCCATTATTAGCAACATTCACTTGGTGAAGGATTGACCAGAGCTGACGCTCAGTGATGCCCGCCTTGGTGTTTTCTTGCATTAATTTCATGCCGTACTCTGCCACTGCAATCGCGTGTTTAATGCACTCAATCTCTGCATCAGACTTAATGATCTTGGCTTGCTCAACAATACAATCTGCATCGAGCACTTCAAAGCCCAGAGCCTCTAATTCTTGAGTTGCAAACGGCGTAAATCGTTCGAGCGCAATCCTAATGGGCGCAGAATTGTGATGGCCAGCGCCAAGAAACGATTTGACGTCGTCGGCAAAAAGCCGGGTTTTTTCACTTAAATCAAAACCGCCATCAAAAGGACTGACAAAACGGGGGCGCTGATAGCTTGTAACATTCGGACATTCTTGACTAGTGGCGCCGTGCATGACAAGCGGACCCTCTAACGGTACAAACAAATAACAGGTGGGGATATGCGCCTGAAAGACTTGGTATTCATCAAAGTCAATAGCGTATCGCAAGCTAATCGGATTTGCCAATATGCATAAATCAACATTTTTCTCTGCCATGATTCGGCGTAATCTTGCTAAACGATAATCACACATGTGTTTCCACGTGCTGTCAGAAAACCGAGGACTTGGTAATAAATCTGTCACTGTGTTGCTCTTTGGTATTTATTCATCAATAACCCTGTACTGGGTCATAAAGTGGAAAAGGTGCCTCTCCAGACTCAATTCTACGAATATTTTCTACCATTGACACTGCCCCTGTCTCACCATCGCTTTGACCAGCAATATGCGGGGTGATGGTAACGTTTGGATGAGACCAAAGCGGATTGTCTAAAGGCAAAGGCTCCACATCAAATACATCCAGTACAGCTGCGCCAATATGGCCACTCTCGAGCGCTGTTAAAAGGTCGCTCTGGTTGATAATAAAACCCCTTCCAATATTGATAACAAGAGCCCCTTCGGGCAATTGATGCAATTCGTTCGCCTTAATTAGATTGTTGGTTGATTCAGTGAGTGGCAATATATTAATAAGAATTTCTGATTTATTTAAAAAACCTGTCATTTGATCTTTGCCGTAAAAATACTCAATTCGACCAGTTAAATACTTATCACTGGCCCCCCAGCCGACAACGCTAAAACCTTGATCGCTTAATATTTCACCAACCCGCTTACCGATGGTGCCAAGACCCATAATGCCAACAGAACGTTTTTTTGGTGCAACAAACTTGTGCTCCAACCACTGCTTTTCTTGTTGCTGCTTAACGTAGCGATAATAATTACTATGGTAATGCAATACCCAATGCAAGGCATACAAACACATGTCATGAATCAGCGCCTCATCTGCCATGCGAACAATGGGCACATTTTGAGGCAGCTCAGGGTCATTGATAATATGATCCACACCAGCGCCGAGCGATAAAATAGCTTTTAAATTAGTGTATTTCTTATATTCACCGAACGGGTGGTGCCAAGCAGCAACATATTCAATCTCGCTTGGGTCGACCACATCAGGGTAAATTCTGATGTCCATACCACTCAATCCAGCCTCAAACACATCAACCCAGGGTCGAATGTCTGTATCGGTAAGGCTGACGAGTAATGCCATAATTCAATGCATCCTAACTGCGCAAAATTTGATCATGTTGCTCTTCCATTAGTCGAACAATACTAAGATGTGGAGCAGTTGCCCCATAGACTTTCGTTGCCTCTTGGTAAGTGCTGTAGACTTTGTCGCCAAGCGGCATCCGCACCTCAAGGTGTTGGCCTAATTCAGTAATTAAGCGCATGTCTTTTTCCGCAAGACCAAGTGCAAACGACGCATCGTAGCTACCATCAAGGACTTTTGGAATATAGCTTTCAACCACATAGCTTCTCGCACAACTACTCATTAAAACAGAGTGTAACACACTTAGATCTAAGTTGGCTTTAGCGCCTAACATTAGCGTTTCACCAATGCCCTGAGCTACTAAATAATTGAGATGCAGCTGCGCTAATTTGGTGACGTAACCGGCGCCAGAAGGACCCATTCTTACAATGCGCACTGCAAAAGCACCAAGCAGGGATTCAAATTTAACCAAAACATCTTCATCAATTCCTAAAAAAGTAGCCAATGTTCCCGCCAAAGCACCTTCGGCACCCCCACTCACTGGCGCATCCACTAAAGTCAGGTGCTCGGGTGCTTCGTTTTGCACTTTTTGCCACTCTGACAGCTCATTGGTACTGGTTTCAAACCAGGTCGCCCCTTCTTTAAGGTTGACGAGAATACCGTCATCGCCAAAAGCCAAAAGATTGACTTCTTTGGAGCTTGGTAGCGAAGTAAAAAGCACATCACACCGAGGGCACATTTTGGCAATGCTCAGGCCATTCTCTGCACCTCTTGCCACAAGTTCATCGACAACATTCGGCTTAATATCCAGCACAATCAAAGTATCGCCAGAATCTTGGCAGCGCTCAAGCAAATTGAGTGCCATGCCATACCCCATATTCCCAAGACCAATAAATCCAATATTCATATACGCCCTTAATCCGTTAACTTGTCTAGTCGTTCAAGGTTACGCTCGTGGTGAATATCCATTGCGCGACCATAAAAAGCTTCAGCGTGGTGCGGTCTATTGACCAAATACGGGTTGGTAACATAAGTCGGCAAGGCAATAATTCTCGGCTCTCTGCCTTTAGTTTTGGTCACTCTGTGCATCGAATATCTGCCTTTGAATATCTGTAAATCTCCTGTTTTTAAACTCAAAACACGCACTCTGTCTCTTTGTCCGTGCAGTACAGCACCCACCTCATCAAAGCATTCATTATTAGGTGTTCGAACGTCCGGAACGTACTCAAAGTCGCCACCTTCTTCGGCTTCATTGACCAAAATACTGACAGTAAAATCATTTCCATCAAAATGCCAAGGAAAATAATCATCGTCCTCCATGACACTGTATGGGTTTCTACCCAAAGGCTCTGCCCAGCGATAAATCGGCCCGACATTGAGGCACTCGGCCACAAAATGCACCATCACATCGCTGTCATAAATCATTCTTAAAAGTGAGCGCGACTCGAGCAAATCCGAATTAATAAAGGAAGAAGTCCTTTCTTCAAAAAAGCGTTTTGGATGAGTCTTCTCAAGGCCCTCATCATCTTTGGTTAAATAAGGATTCACCCAAGCGTGCGCCTCACGCGCACAGCCTTTATCTATTAGTCTTAATGCCTCTTGATGCATGGCCTCAATTGCTGATGGCAAAATGAAATCTGGCACATGCGAACAGCCCCATTTATCCAAGCCCGATCGGCAATGCGCAACCAGCTCAGCCCTTCTAGGATTGGTAAGATCATGAATAGGGAACTCATCAAGATTTAAAAACTCTTCAATATGAATCTCTGCCGCGGCAAAAGCAGATGGCATAAATACTTCGCTCATCCTCCTGCCTCTTAGTGTCTGTATGAAGGGTCTAGGCGATCACAACGACGCAATAAGCCTGGCCACTCATAAGTACCAGGGGCGAATGCTTCGTACTGCTTAGAGGCGATCGGCCATAAATGCCCAGGCCCAGAGTCTACTTCTAGATTGGAGCCTGTAATTGACAGCGCAACTTCACACATTCGCACCAAATAATACATTTTCATAAAACATTCGCCCGCTGTGGCGCCGGCCGTTAAAAAACCATGATTACGCATAACTAGCAAGCCGCCTTCGCCCATATTTTCAGCAATTCGGTGGCGCTCATCCGGGTCAACCGAAAGACCCTCCCAGTCGTGATAACCCACTTTTCCATAAAGCATCGAAGAATCCTGGACCAAGAAAGGGATTTCTTTAAACGCCGTTGCCGCAATTGCACTAGCTGGGTGCGCATGAAAAACAAATTTATGCCCTGGGTGGTTTAAATGGATTGCACTGTGAATGATAAATCCGGCAGTATTCACATCACTCGGGCCCTCCAGTACATTGCCCTCTTCATCCACTTTTATTAAGTTAGAAGCGCAAACTTCTTCATAAGTCAGGCCAAATCGATGCATGTAAAAATGGTGGTCGGAGCCAGGCACTCTAGCAGTAATATGGTTCCAAACGGTATCATCCCAGCCGTGCATTACCGTTAAGCGAAACATAGCAGCCAGGTCGATCCTAACTTTTTCCATCTCTTGCTCGAGGGTTAATTGTCCTGTGTTCATGGCTATTACTATCAGCTAAATCAAATAAATATACCGCTTGGCGCCAAGGGTGTGTTGATAAAAAACGTTAACGCCTATCGAAAATAGCGATACATCCATTCCTCATATTTTGTATAATCATAGTATCCAATAGATAACTTTGTTTATTAGCGGGGGGCTAAGTGAATATTGAGCATATGCGGACTTTTTTAGAGGTCAGTTCTTCTGGTAGCTTTCAAGCGTCCGCCGAAAAATTACACGTTACACAATCTACTGTCAGCGCTAGAATCAAAGCGCTAGAAGAGCAACTCAACCAAGCACTTATTATTAGAAAACGCAATGGTTGTGAACTAACAACTGCTGGCAGACTTTTCCACAAGCATGCCGTTGCTGCCGTTCAGGCATGGGAAAGAGCCCGTCAAGAAATTGCTTTGCCAGACGATATGACCGGCGTCTTTAGTTTTGGCATTCAAATGAATCATTGGGATTATATCGCCCCCAAATGGCTGGATATCATGTGGAAAACCGAGCCCAGTATTGCAACTAGGGTAATTAGTGATTATTCGGATCCATTGATGGTCCAGCTACGAGATGGTCATATTGATATGGCTATTCTCTACCGTCCAATTCACCAGCCCAATATCCACATAGAGCAACTACTGGACGACAAACTAATTCTTGTATCTACAGAGCCACGCACTCTTGAAATGGGCAGGGTTGATGGTTATGTGTTTGTGGACTGGGGCGATGAGTTTCGCGCCCAACACAACCTTGCGTTTCCGAAAGCCTACATCCCTAAAATATCGTTTGGTGCAGCAACCATTGCCCTCAACCACATCCTAAAAAATGGTGGCTCAGGTTATTTTATAGAGGGATTCATCAAGCACTTTCTTGAAGATGAAACGTTGTTTTTGGTTGGAAACTCCCCAACTTTTCACCGCCCAACTTACTTGGGCTATCCCACAACCGCTATCGATTCAAGATTACACAAAGCAGCCATTCGTGCATTAAGAAAAATCATTAACTAACTTTTTCAGACTGCAGTTTTCCATTGAAATCATTTTTTTCGATAGGTGTTATAGTTTTTTATTGCAGTTCTTTTTGTCTCAAACCGGTATATTATTTATTTTTAGATAGAAGTCGTGTCGATAAATGATCATTAGCGGGCTAACTACTAGGCTTGTCGAGCTTCCTTTCGAAAAGCCAATTAAAACAGCAATTCACGATATGCGCTCAGTGGGCTGCGTATTACTCACCATTGAAACCGACGAAGGAGTTACCGGTGAGTCCTATTTATTTGCATTAAATGCTGTTCGAATTAAAGCTTTTGATGAAATGATAAAAGGTTTTTCCTCGCATCTAATCGGCAAAGACCCGCACTTTATCGAAGCCATTTGGCAGGATATTTGGAGAGAGATAAACCCTACTGGCCACAAAGGTATTACCATTTCTGCGCTCTCCACTATTGATACAGCCCTTTGGGATATTGTCGGCAAGGCGGCGAATTTACCACTACACAGAATGTTTGGTGCCTGTCGAACCACAATACAAACCTACGCCAGTGGGGGTTTGTGGCTCGCACAAGGTATTGACGAACTCATTGAAGAAGCACATGTTTTTCTTCAACAAGGTCACAGATCAATGAAACTTAGGCTTGGATCCAAAAACTACAAAGACGACGTAGAGCGAGTCAAACAGCTTCGGGACGCAATTGGGCCGGACATCGAACTCATGGCGGACCTCAACCAAGCCCTAACTCCTAAAAAAGCGATAAAACTGGGCAAAGAATTGCAAGAATTCGATCTTCTTTGGCTGGAAGAGCCGGTACCAGCTTACGACTTAACTGGCCACGGTGAAGTGCGTCAAGCGCTGGACATGCCAATTGCATCGGGTGAGACAGAATACACCCGTTACGGCATGCGTGCCATGATTGAGTCTAAAGCTTGTGACATTCTTATGCCAGATTTACAGCGAATCGGCGGCCTAAGCGAGATGCGCAAAGTGGCGCATCTGGCCGAAGCTTACAATCTGCCGATTTCTACCCATATTTTCACTGAGCAAAGCTTGTGCATAGCGGGCTCTGTCGAAAATTGTATTTCAATTGAACACATGCCTTGGTACGCACCTCTGTTCAATGAAAAAATATCTATTATCGATGGATGCATTGAAATTCCAGAACGCCCAGGAATCGGCTTCACCTTTGATAATAGCGCAATTGAAAAATTTCTGATTTAATAACTCTGAATATGCCCACAAATAACAGTATTGAACAAATTATCGAAGAGGGCTTGTGCATCGGTTGCGGCCTCTGTGCTAGCGTTTTTCCTAGTCAAGTTCAAATGCAACTCTCACCTTCCGGTCATCTGAGGCCCTCAGAAAGCACGGCATTAAACTCAGGACAAAACACCCATTTACAAAGCTTTTGCCCTGGCGTTGTGCAATCGGGTATGCCAAGTGACAAAGTCTTAAACCCAGAAAATATCGACCCGACATGGGGGGCGATAGAAACAATAGTGAAGGCGCATTCGGGTGATGCAAAAATCAGGCATAAAGCGGCTACTGGGGGCGCCCTTACCGCAATCAGTCAATACTTACTGGAGAGCGGGCAAGTTGATGGTATTTTACAGGTTGCTGGTGGTGGCCTAAAAGCGTATTTTGGTCACTCACAATTAAGCCAAACCAGTGACGATGTTATAAAGGGCAGTGGCTCCATCTACGCCTCAACCGCACCACTAGAAAACTTACTCAAAACACTCGATACTGGCATTAATATTGCTCTTGTTGCCAAGCCATGTGACATTTCAGCAGTGCGCTTGCTCGGCAAAAAGGATCCAAGGATTGACCGACAAATTAAAGCACTATTAACACCCGTTTGCGGCGGTTTTTTCCCGCCATTTGCGATGGATAATTTCCTCAAATCTGTTGGCGCCGACGAAGATGACGTCCAAAGCGTGAGCTATCGTGGTGAGGGCTGCCCGGGGCCAACCATTGTTCGTTTCAAAAACGGAGAAACGATCACAAAAACCTATCTGGACTTCTGGGGTACAGATTCTTCACAATGGTACATGCCTTGGCGCTGCCGCATTTGTCCAGACGGCTCGGGTGAAGCTGCAGATATTGTTTCTGGAGACACGTGGCCGAATTGTGAGCCAACCTTAGAGATGATGGAAAACGACCTAGGCACCAATGTTGTGATTGGCCGCACCTCTAGAGGTGCAGAAATTATTAATGGCGCCCTAAAAGCTAACTACTTAAATATAGAGGGCGATGCCGAACCCAAGGACTTGGACTACTGGCAACCGCACCTAGTTAGAAAGAAGACCGCCGCAGACGCGAGGTACGCCGGCATGAGGGCTGCTGGACAAATGGGTCTTTCAACGCTTGATTTAAGGACGGATAGCCTCAAGAAGTGCATCAATGAGAGCGACTATCAACAAGAGCTTGTGGGCACTACTCGTCGAATAAAAATAGGCAAACACCGCGATGACTTTTCAGAGGAGTCCAGCCAATCAAGCTAAGAAGCTAATAATTGACTGAACTCTCTGGTGAATTAAATCGCTTGGATTTTCTCCAACAAAGCAACGCTTACCTCAACACCATTTGCTTCGTGTGCCGTTCTTGCTACAACACGCTCAGAGCCTGATAAGTGTGCGCCTTCTTGGGCGACAATTGAGCTGGTTAGTGTCTGAATTCGATCGCCAAATACATCCGGTGAAAAAACGTCTGGTGAAGCGGCGAAAAAGAATTGGCCTGTTCTAGGTGGTCCGCCTGCTGTGCCTGCAAAAGGGCTGGCATCCTGCGAAAGCGTAGCACCAGACATAACTGCCGCAAAAATCTCAACCAGCAAGCCTGCGCCAAAGCCTTTGTAGCCGCCAACTGGTGCCATAGAGCCCTTCATAGCGGCATCGGCATCGGTAGTTGGATTGCCATCTGCATCGTACGCCCAACCCTCAGGGATCGATTTTCCAGCCTGTGCATGCATCTTAATTTCACTCTTAGCAACCACACTGGCAGACTGGTCAAGAACAAAAGCAACACCGCCCTTACCATCCGGCACGGCGACAGAAAAAGGATTGGTGCCAATAATTGACTTGTTGCCACCAACTGGCATTATCGATGCCGGTGCATTGGTAAACCCTAGGCCGGTCATGCCTGCTTGTGCAATACGCTCTGAATGAAAACCAAGCACACCACAATTATAAGAATTTCTTATCGACATCGCAGCACAACCATTTTTCTTAGCGCTTTCAATCAACAGATCAAAGCCTGCGTCAATCGCTGGATGAGCAAAACCACTGTCTGCGTCAACCACAATTGCACTAGAGGCTGCATGATCAACCACAACCTTAGCGTTTGGGTTCACCTTACCGCAGGTCAAATGTTCGCAATAAATTGGCACATAAACCAAACCATGGCTGGCAATGCCATCCATTTCAGCGGCGGCCACGCCTTTTGCAAGAGCGCTTGCAGCAGTTTCACTGGCGCCTGAATTCATCAGCGCTTTAATTGCCACTGTCTCAATTTCTTCTCTATTTAAAAACGTTGTACTCATGTGTAACTCCTTAATGTTTAATCCGTATCTACCAAACCCGCGCCTGCACCTGAAGCGCGGGACTCCGCCGTTGACTTCACCAAGCAGCGAGAAAAATAGGCATAAATCGCATTCCAATGCTCGTGCACTGCAATGCCTGTTTGTAAAATTTTTGTTTTTTCGACCTTGCTGTCAAGCCTTTGTATATTGCCTTCTAGAGCGACATCTGTATCGCCTAGCAAGCTCACTTGCATTGTTGCACCCTTACTAAGTTCAATTACCCCTAAACCATCACTGATGATGTGCCATTGACCATTGGCCATAAAATTCACTTGAAAATTTGCGCCCACTTCATCGCACCAGCACACCTTCCAGCCCTCAACTTGATTGGCCCCCAGAGCAGCAACCACCAATAGCGGTGAATCAACATTGGCAATGGTCAACTCGACACTTTGTTTGCCTTTCACTCTATCAAGCACGCTAACAGAGGCTTGCAAGGCAGACAAATACTGAGAGTTCGACCCACTAAAACCATCCTCCGTCTGTTCTATAACCAAAGAGCTCTTGCCCTCATCAAGACTATCAAGTGCAGAAACACTACACAAAGAGGGGTCAAAGCCATTCTCCGCTAGCCACATATTGCTGCGCGCAAAATCTTCAGAAATACCGATTGGCGCATTGACGCCAAAACCCGCCCTAGTGAAGATAAATAGAATTTCGTTTAGTGAAATTGTTAGTTGATCTGGCATTAAAGTGCGCTTTGTGGTCGAATTGGAAAAGTCCAATCATCGTGACTAGAATCTGAGAGTTGGTCAGGCATTGGTGCGCCTTGATACATGGAGATTCTTGTCCATAAATCGGATTTTGGGTCAAATTTAGAGGCGCCAAAAAATGCCAATTTAAAACGCAGCAAGTCAAGCGGCCTCATCGTTTCGCCCAATAAATTATCTTGAACTTCCGCATAAGGCCTCAGTGCGGTGTTTTGGATACGGCGAATAATGTGTCTAAATTGTGGGTATTGCAACGCAAACTCGCCCACTGTAATGTCATCCGATGCTGTTTTTAACTGCTCATTCAGATCATTTGCATCTCTGCTAATAGCCAAGGGCATTTCCTGATCTACTCCATCATCCACACCTTTTGAGCCAAAACGCGGCTCCAGCTTATCTTCCGAATAATACCAAAAATGATGCTGTGACTCACCGAGCGAAAAATCAATGCTGGTGGCCCATGCGTAATAATCTTTAACAATCGTCTTCAATCTTGTAAGCGACATACTGGCTTCGAATTGTGGTGCAGTTGTTGAAAACATGGTATCGGCCAAATCATCCACCAAGGCACCATGCGGCTCAATAACAAGTGAGACCACCATCTCTTGACATTCTAGAGAAAAACTATTCTCAGCAAACTGATAAATACCATTCCAAGGGTATGGCTTGACAAGATTACTCTCATCATCACACCAACTGGATAGCTCAGCAACCTCGCCCTCCAGCTGCTCAATGCGAGCACTTTGAATCTCGTCTGCAACACGCCACTCTTTCAAATGTTGTGCCACTTGTCGAACGCTGTGTGTAAACGCCTCGAGAGAGCCTTTAATTGGCGTCTCCAGACTGCGAACTCTAGCGAGTGCGGTTTCTTTTGCACTAACCCAGTTATGTATTAATACAGGGTGTTTTAGTAAAAATGGCGCCATACCAAGACCGGTAGAGTTGCCAACACCAATAAATTGACGAATATGGGGCTCTAGGCTAACCGCTCTATCACCACCTCGTTGTTTTGCAATGGTTTCTACCACGTCAATGGTAAACCAGCGAATTAAATAAACCGCCAACAGTTCCATGTGGAACGACACCTTGCACTCTTCACGCTCGGCAATCTTGGCGCGATCAGCGCAACCAAATTTACCGCTACCGTAGACCGCAGTTGTGCGCATGATATAGCCAACCGAAGCCACTAAATCAACGTCCGGCTGCTTGCCTTCGGAAAGCGACGAAACTATGTGCTCAAACAGTCTTAAGCTTTTATTGGCCCGTGCCAAGCTAAGCTCGCTTGGTCGAAAGCGCCCGCCCTCTTGTTTGGGTGTATTTTTTGCCAAATAATCGATATCGTCCTGCGTCGGCACACCATCAAATAAATTAAATGTTGCATCCCAAACTTCAGCGATTACTCGATCGGTACGCATATCGGCAGGAATGTCCTGAGTGAAAGCAACTAAGGAATATGTACGTTTTGGTGTATGCGCCGCATAAACGCTGACACCATAGCCGTTTTCGTCAATGTCTTGACGCAACTTCTCAAACTTCCACTGCTCTTTTGACATGCGACGAATTAGTCCGCGCATAAAACTCAATCGTGTCGGGAATGATGAGCCCATTCTATCAAGACGCATCACCTGTTCGGGTCGCCGCATCATCGCTTCATCAAGTGTGGCACTAGACGGCATTGTTTATGTGCTGGTCGGCCCAAATGAGGATTCAAAAAATCTTAGCCAATTCTCACCCATCACGGCCGCCACGTCTTTTTCTGACATGCCAACTGATCTTAAGCCGCCCTCAAGATTTGAAAAATCGCGATTGTCCTTAAACCAATCCGGTTGCGCAGGGAAGCCCGCAGCACTTGCTGAGCCCTCACCAAAATCGCGATCTCGAGTCCAGGTACCATTGCGCATCCACTCAACCACGCTATCCGGTTGATTTTGACAAAGGTCACTACCAATGCCAATATTATCAATACCCATAACTTCAGCGGTATCGGCAATCATCGTACAAAAACTCTCTAACGTACAATCTGACTTGCCTTTTAAATGATGTGGGTACATGGAAAAACCAAGCATACCACCACTCTCACCCAGGGCTTTTAAAACCTCATTTGACTTATTTCTAAGTGCCGCATGCCAGAAGACTGGATTCGCATGAGTAATGGCAATAGGGCGCTCAGAAATTTCAATCGCCTCCATTGTTGAACGCTCCGCAGAATGACTCATGTCCACCACCAGACCAACTCGATTCATTTCTTTAATGACTTGCTTACCCATGCGAGTAATGCCAGGATCGTTCGCCTCATAGCAACCCGTACCCAATAAGCTCTGGTTGTTATACGTCAACTGCATAAAGCGCGCGCCGAGTTGATGGCATATTTCTACAAGACCAATATTGTCCTCAATTGGAGAGCAGTTTTGATAGCCGAAGAAAATAGCAGTACGGCCTTCGGCTTTTGCTCTACGAACATCATCCGCTGTTTTTCCTAAGAAAATTAAATCAGCGTAATCTTCAAATCGACGATTCCAAACGATGACGTTTTGCACCATCTCTTGAAAATCTTCGTGATAACAAATAGTGACGTGAATAGCACTAAGGCCGCCAGCGTTAATTTGTTTGAAGACTTCCTCACTCCAATTATTGTATTGGAGTGCATCAACATAAAGAGAGGGGTGTGCCATTATGGATTACCTGATGAAATGTAAGATGTTTTCACTTGAGTGTAAAGCTCTTTCGCGTATTGACCCTGCTCTCTTGGACCAAAGCTTGAGTTCTTTCTGCCGCCAAACGGTACGTGGTAATCTGTACCTGCTGTTGGCAAGTTAACCATTACACAGCCGCTTTCTGCGTTTCTACGGAAATGGCTTGCTTTTGATAATGACTGAGTAATAATGCCAGAAACCAAACCAAAATCGGTGTCGTTAGCCACCGACAATGCCTCGTCGTAATCAGCAACTTTAATGACGCAAGCCATTGGCGCAAACAACTCTTCACGATTTAATCGCATAGCATTGTCACCACCAATCAATAAGGCAGGCTGCATGTAATGACCCGGTGTTGCAAGCTCAAGTGCATCACCACCACAAACCACTTCACAACCCTCTTCACGTGCGAGTTGCATGTAATCTAGGTTAGAGGCTAATTGCTCTGCACTTGCTGCAGGGCCAATTTGCGTACCGTCTTCCAGTGCGTGACCCACTTTAAGAGCTGAAGTAGAGGCTGTCATTCTCTCGACAAACTCGTCATGAATAGACTGATGAACCACCAAACGCGATGATGCCGTGCATTTTTGCCCAGTAGAGCCAAAAGCGCCACCTGTTGCCGCAGCAACAGCAACATCGATATCGGCGTCATCCATCACCACCAGTGGATTTTTTGAGCCAAGTTCTAATTGAAATTTAGTTAAATTTTGCGCTGCTGCACCGGCAATTTGACGACCGACGTCGTAGGATCCGGTAAAGCTGATTGCGTGCACTTTAGGACTTTCAACCAATGCCTGACCAATTGAGCCACCAGAGCCCATCACTAGGTTAAACAGTCCTTTAGGGATATCTTGTCTTGAAATGATCTCAGCTAGGGCAACTGCACTGGCCGGTGTTAAATTGGCTGGTTTCCAAATAACCGCGTTACCGAATGCTAGCGCTGGTGCAATTTTCCAGCTCGCTGTTGCTGTTGGAAAATTCCAAGGTGAAATAATCGCCACTGTACCCATTGGCTCACGGCGCACATCCACCTCAATGTTAGGGCGCACAGAATCCGCTGTATCGCCACTTTGGCGTAAAACTTCAGCCGCGTAATAAGTAAAGAATTGACCGGCGCGGTAGACCTCACCTTTGCCTTCTGCTACTGGCTTGCCTTCTTCTCTTGAGAGTAGCTCACCAAGTTCAGCGCTGCGAGCCATCATTTCTTCGCCAATTTTCATCAATACAGCTTGGCGCTGCTCAAGCCCCGTAGCCGCCCATTGTCTTTGTGCGATTTGTGCAGAATTCAGTGCATCTTCTAATTGCGTCGAACTTGCTTGAGCAAATTGACCGATAACATCATTGGTATCAGAAGGGTTAATATTTGCGATTGAACTAACGCCTTCAACCCAGTCGCCGGCGATGTAATTATTTGATAAATTTGACATAGTAAGTTAGTAGTGAACAAAAAATAAGTTTTTCGCCTTTGTTAAGGCATATCAAGTGATTAAATAAGTGTATGGCTTTTTAATCATACCCCTACTTCCCCCCTGAGGCGGCCAATTATAACCACCTGTCAAGGTGCTTGACTATAATAAATCTATAGCTATAATACACAATTTGTATACAATTTTATGAAGGCAACCCATGACCAGTAAATCAGCGCGCCGTGGCCGTGAAGCCAGACGGTCGAATCGCCTTGAAGTCAAAATTGAAATGCTGCCCACTCTAAAGCGTGGCATCCCCCTTACCGAGCCAATGAGTGAAGGGCAGATTCGCCAGATTGACAACGCTTCACTGTCAATTCTTGAAGAGGTGGGTGTTGAATTTCACGACGCTATCGCACTTGAACACTGGAAAAAAGTGGGCGCAACAGTCAAAGGCGAGCGTGTCTATCTAGATCGCAACCTAATCAAGGAGTTGATCTCAACAATCCCCGAAACATTTACCATGCACGCCCGCAACCCTGTAAATACGGTTGAAATTGGCGGCAAACATTCAATTTTTGTACCAATGACTGGTGCACCGTTCGTCTGCGACCTTGAAAACAAGCGCCGCTGGCCCACAATCAAAGATTTAAATGACTTTCATAAACTTGCGCACATGATGCCAGCACTGCATTCATCGGCTCACCATATTGTCGAGCCAATGGACTTGCCAATCTCCCACCGTCACTTACATATCACTTACTCATCCATGAAGCACTCTGACAAGACCTTTATGGGAATGACAAGTAGTGGAAAAAATGCCGAAGACGTGATGGATATGTGCAAAATTCTTTACGGCAAAGAGTATTTAGAATCTCATCCAGTGGTCACCGGCAACATAAACGGCAACTCGCCGTTAGTTTGGGATGAAACAATGCTCTCTGCATTACGTGTATTTTCAGCACATAACCAACCTGTACTCTGTTCACCGTTTGTACTTGGCGGTGCAAACACACCGGCAAGTGTGGCGCCAACCGTTGCCCAACTTAATGCAGAAGCGCTTTCGGCCTTGGCCTACACCCAGGTTATTCGTAAGGGTGCGCCGGCGATTTACGGGCATTATCTGGCAACAGTATCTATGCAATCTGGCTCGCCAATGGCGGGCACACCAGAAATCTCGTTGATGAACTTTATGATTGGGCAGATGGCTCGTTATTACAAGATACCTTGGCGCACATCCAACACCCTAGGCGGCTCAAAATTGTTCGACGCTCAATCAGGCTACGAAAGTGCCACGACACTTATGTCAGTATTGATGGCTGGAGCAAACTATATCTGGCACTCGGCTGGCTGGAATGAGGCAGGCATGCACTGCTCTATGGCAAAATTTGTCGTCGACTCTGAACAATGCGAAATGGGCTATCGGATGGCTGAAGGCATTCGTTGGGATGACTTTGATGAGGCGATGGAAGCTGTTCGAGACGTAGGCCCAGCGGGTCATTACCTTGGCCATGAACATACCATGGCGAATTTTGAGAGGGCTTTCTTTATGCCTAAATTATTTGACAATAATTCCATTGAGCAATGGGAGGCTGATGGCAGTAAAGACACCATCCAAAGGGGGCTTGAATACGCCAGAAAAACGCTCAATGATTACCAAGAACCTAAACTTGATGAAGCAATAAACGATGAGTTGTTAGACTATATTGGCCGTCGAGAGGCAACCATTCCAGCCATGGATGCACTCAATCAAGAGTACTAAGACAATGAAAAAAGAACATTTTTACCAAGATCTCAAACGTCAAATTCTCACCTTGAAACTTGCACCTGGTTCCAGTCTAGATGAAGTTAGCCTGTCTAAGGAATACGAGATTTCCCGCACACCTCTGAGAGAAATTTTTCAACGACTTGCTGGAGAAGGCTATATTGAGATAATTAATAACCGTGGGGCAATGGTATCTTCAATGGATTATAAAACAGTGCGAAATTTCTTTCTCACCGCACCGATGGTTTACGCGTCTATTGGCCGCTTAGCAACCGTAAACGCATCAAGGGGACAGCTAAGTGAATTACAAGAAGCCCAAGATAGTTTTCGTGAGGCTGTCGAGCAAAAACACATTGAAGGAATGGTGTTTTATAATGATCGCTTTCATCGGTTGATCGGCGGAATAGCAAACAACCCATACTTGCAACCGAGCTATGAGCGCTTGTTAATCGACCATACTAGAATCAGCCAAACGTTCTACAGGCCTTCAGATGATGAGATGATCAAAGACCTTGAAGAAGCCGTGGATCACCACGAGGCTATGATTGAATACATTGCTATAGGTGACGCTGAACGCATGGTGGCCTTAACCCAAGCTCACTGGGATCTTTCCAGGGCCCATATGGAGCGCTACGTGTATCCAGATCCACTTCCAATAGACAATATCGCGCACAACCTATGAGTCAACAAATAAAAAAAGTGGTGTTGGTAACCGGTGCTTGCGGCGGTATTGGTAAGGCCTTGGCGCACAAATACGCGGCACACGGAATGACGGTGGCAATTGCCGATCTGTCAGAAAGTAAAGTTAATCATTTAGCGATCCAAATTAATGACGGTGGCGGTACGGCCGTCGCATTTTCAGGTGATTTAACAGATCAGGATTATTGTGATAGTTTACCGCTTAAGGTTGAACAACAATTGGGCAGAATTGATGTACTGGTAAACAATGCTGGCTTAATGAGAAGAGGCGCCATAACTGAAGCAAGCGACGAAGACTTTGCCTTATCGATGGCGGTCAATGTTGAGGCGCCATTCAGACTGATTAGAGCCACTATACCCCTAATGGAAAAAATTGATGGTGGTGCAATTGTGAATATCGCCTCTTGTTGGGGTGTTCATCCAGGCCCTAACCACTTAATTTACTGCACCACTAAGGCAGCGCTTGCGGCAATGACAAAATGCCTGGGTCGCGATCATGCGCATCAAAATATTCGCATCAATGCCGTATGCCCCAACGAAGTCAACACGCCGATGCTTAGGACAGGTTTTGAAATACGTGGTTTAGATGCCGATGATGCAATTAAAACACTCAACGATTCGGTGCCGATTGGTCATATTGCCGAACCCGAGGAAATTGCCGATGTGGTTGCTTTTTTGACATCTGATGAGGCCCATTATATTTGCGGATCACTTGTGGAGGTCAATGGTGGCAAAGCGGTTTACTAACAAAGTTATTGTTGTCACTGGTGGCTCACAAGGTATTGGTCTTGCCTGCGCTGAGCGCTTTCATGCAGAAGGTGCTACAGTTTGCATTGTACAGAGATCCCCAGTAGAAAAATTTCACAGCTATAGCTTCGACTTAGGGACTGAGGATGGTTGCGAACAGTGCATTGCGGCCATTGCTGTAGATCATGGTCCAATTGACGTATTGGTCAACAACGCGGGCATGATGGAGGAATCCACTATCGAAAATACAAGTCTAGACAGCTGGAACAAAACCATCGCCCTTAACTTAACTGCGCCATTCTTATTAATCAAATTTGCAATGCCGCATTTAAAGCAATCACAAGGAGTTATAGTTAATGTTGGTTCGATTGAAGGACTAGGGGCCAACCCAAAACACGCTGCGTATTGCGCCAGTAAGGCTGGTTTACACGGACTTACTCGTGCGATTGCAATTGATCATGGCAAGGACGGCATACGTTGCAATGCTGTTGCGCCAGGCTGGATAGACACAGAACTTAACGAGGATTTTATTAACTCAACGCCCGACCCGGCGTATTTTAGAAAAAATATTGGCAAAATTCATCCACTCGATAGAACAGGGAAAACCTCTGAAGTGGCCTCGCTTGTCGCTTGGCTCTCATCATCAGAATCCAGCTTTGTCACAGGCCAAGTCTACACAATCGATGGCGGTCGACTTGCCAAAATAAGTCTACCAAATTCATAGGAGAAAGTAGTGAAATTTGAAGGAATCTACACCCCTCTTGTAACACCATACAACGAGGATTACAGTATTAATTATGATGGCATAGGGCCCATCATTGAGGATCTAGTTGCCTCTGGCGTTCATGGCATTATCGTTGCCGGCACAACAGGAGAATACTACGCCCAAAGCCAAGAAGAGCGTTTGCAGTTAATGCGCATTTGCAAAGACGCAATCAACGACAGGTTGCCACTAATTGCTGGTACTGGTGCGATACGCACCGAAGAATCTGTTTCTTACGCAGAAGCAGCCGCAAAAATTGGCGCTGATGCTATTTTGGTGGCAACACCGCCTTATGCTGTGCCAACTGAAAGAGAGAACGCCTTGCACGCGTTAACTATCGATCGAGCAGCCAACCTCCCAATCATGCTTTATAACTACCCAGGGCGTATGGGCGTAATGATGGGCGAAGAATATCTTGATAGAGTAGCCAGATCATCCAATTTTTGCGCCATCAAAGAAAGCAGCGGTGACATTAATCGCCTACACTTATTAGCGCGTGACTATCCACATATTCAGCTTGGCTGTGGCATGGATGATCAAGCGTTGGAGTTTTTTGCCTGGGGCGCCAGTTGCTGGGTCTGTGCAGGCTCAAACTTCTCCCCAGAAGCCCATGTTGCTCTTTATCAAGCTTGCCGGGTTGAGGGGGATTTTGACAAGGGGCGACGCATTATGTCGGCAATGATGCCGCTGATGCGCGTTCTTGAACAAGGTGGAAAATTTATTCAATGCATTAAGCACGGCGCTACAATGAGGGGCCTGCCGGCTGGCCCACCAAGAAAACCCCTACAATCACTGAACAAAGATGACAAGCGCCAATTGGAGCAAGTCATCCGTGTGATGAATCACACACTCAAACTAATCACCGAAGAGGGTAACTAAATGTCAAATCTACTAACTCATGAAGAATACCAAGCGATTGAAAAATCGATAGATTATCCAACCAATGCCTTTGTCAACGGCCAGTTTCAAAGCGCTAAATCTGGCGACACATTTGCAACTATTAACCCTGCAACAGGACAGTTAATTGCCCATATTGCCGCTTGCAATGCTGACGATGTCGATCATGCAGTTACTAAAGCCCGAGAGGCATTTGACCAGGGTCACTGGTCAAAATTACACCCAAGTGAACGTAAAGAAGCGTTAATAAAATTAGCAAAGTTGATTAAAAAAAATACCCATGAATTGGCGGTTTTAGAAAGCATTGATTCGGGCAAGCCGATTCGGG
Source organism: uncultured Gammaproteobacteria bacterium (assembly GCA_913020715.1). Lineage (GTDB taxonomy): Bacteria > Pseudomonadota > Gammaproteobacteria > PS1 > Pseudothioglobaceae > Pseudothioglobus. The sequence goes on along the minus strand of CAJVZH010000001.1, from coordinate 162,026 downwards.
ATTGCGCCACAGTGGACCTTCCAGAAACCATTCAAACAATTATTTGGCATGCCGAGGCTATTGACAAGATTTATGATCAAAGCGCTCCTACTGGAGAAGATGCGCTAGCGGTTATTGTACGTGAAGCAGTTGGTGTTGTTGGTTGTGTACTGCCTTGGAACTTCCCTCTAATGATGCTTGCTTGGAAAATAGCGCCAGCACTCGCTGCTGGCAATTCAGTTATTGTCAAGCCGGCAGAGCAAACCAGCCTAACGACATTAAAAATTGCAGAACTGGCTATAGATGCGGGCATACCCCGAGGAGTCCTCAATGTGGTTACTGGACTTGGGCCTGACGTAGGTGAGCCGCTTGGTCTTCACGACGACGTTGACATGGTGTCATTTACCGGCTCGACAGAAACTGGAAGACGCTTTTTGCGCTACTCAGCAGACTCCAACCTCAAAAAAATCGTGCTAGAGTGTGGTGGCAAAAACCCAGCCATCGTCCTTGATGACGCCGAAGAGTTGGATTTAGTTGCAGAGCACTTGGTTAACGCAGCATTTTGGAATATGGGTCAGAACTGTTCTGCAGCTTCTCGATTGATCGTTCAAGAAAACATCAAAAAAGAGCTACTCGATAAAATGTTGGCGCATCTGCGCGACTGGAAAACTGGCGATCCACTGAACCCTTCCAATTATCTCGGCTCTTTAATTGATAAGGAGCACTTTGAAAAAGTTTGTGCTTATCTGGATAACAACAATATTATCGCCGGCGGAACAACAGAGCAGCCTTGTTACGTCATGCCAACCATTGTTGACCAAGTTGAGCAAAACTCAAAGCTAGCCCAAGAAGAAATTTTTGGGCCAATACTTTCTGTTATCACGGTGAACTCGTTCGACGAAGCGATAGCTGCCGCCAATAATACCGACTACGGTCTCACTGCCAGTATCTTCACTGCCAATGGCAAAAAAGCGATTAGAGCGGCACGAGCTATCAAGGCCGGCACTGTTACAATTAACTGCTATGGAGAAGGCGATATGAGCACACCGTTCGGTGGCTACAAGCAGTCTGGCTTTGGTGGTAGAGATAACTCGATCCATGCACACGATCAGTACACAGAGATTAAAACTATCTGGATAGACTTGTCCGATAGAGCGCCGGAAGAGTCTCTGGACTAAACCCTATTAAAATCGACATGCTCAAAAAAATTAGAGTTGCCGCCAACCCAGGTGTTTCTGGCTGGCAGGCCATTCTACCCACTAGAAAGCCTCAGTCAGCACTAAATGGATCAGTTTGTGCCGATTATCTAGTGGTTGGTGCAGGTTTTGCGGGTCTTGCAGCAGCGCGCCGCTTAAGCCAAATAGAGCCAGACGCAAAAATTATTATTCTCGAGGCTTGCGAAGTAGGCGAAGGGCCGGCTGGTCGTAATTCCGGATTTATGATTGACTTACCGCATGACTTATCCTCACAAGATTATGCCGGTAGTGCTGAGATAGATAAACAGCAAACGCTGATTAATCGCTCAGCAATTGCATTTGCCAAAAGTGCTTTTGACGAGTACTCAATGCCCCCTGAAGCAATGCAATGCGTCGGCAAAACCAACGCAGCGGCTACAGCAAAAGGCTTGGCCTGCAATACTCAATACGCACAACACCTTGAGAGGATTGGCGAAGACTACCACCTACTCGATGCCCAACAAATGCAATCGATGACAGGTGTTGATTATTATTTAGGTGGCCTGTGGACGCCGGGCACAGCTATCTTGCAACCCGCGAACTACATCAGCTCTCTTGCAGATGGCCTCACTAAAAATAAAAACATACATCTATTTGAAAATTCAGCTGTTACCAACCTCGACAAACAAAACGCTTCCGCAGCAGACACTCTCTGGCGTGCGAAAACTAAGCAGGGAGTCGTACAGGCAGCAAAAGTTATTCTTGCTGTCAATGGCATGATAGAGCGATTTGGTTATTTTCAACAACGACTGATGCATGTATTCACTTACGCCTCAATGACAAGGGTATTAACGACTAGCGAGGTCAAACAGCTTGGCGGTGAACCCACTTGGGCGTTTACTTCTGCCGACCCAATGGGTTCGTCTATTAGGCGAATCTCAGGCACAGGTGGTGATCGCATTATGGTGCGCAATCGATTTACTTACGATCCCAACATGGAGGTTTCAGAAAAACGAGTCGCCTCGGTAGCTAAAGACCATAGGAAAGCTTTTGATGCGCGCTTTTCTATGCTGAGGAGTGTTGAGACGGAATACTCGTGGGGTGGGCGCTTGTGTCTAAGTAGAAACAATGTATTTGCTACTGGTGAAGTTGAAGAAGGCGTGTTTTCGGCTTGCTGCCAAAACGGCCTTGGAACAGCCAAAGGCACGGCGATCGGCATCATTGCCGCCGAGCAAGCAAGTGCTGCACAAGCCAGCCTTGTGCCAGACTACAAAAAGGAAGAATTGCCAAAAAAACTACTCCCCAAGCCGCTCATGTACCTTGGGGCAAACGGCTATATGCACTGGAAAGAGATGTGCGCTGGCAAGGACAAATAACACTGATAATATAACTATGCAAAAAAGAAAAATTACAGACCCACTAAAAGTTGAATTTAAACCTTTCGATAGATACGGTGCACCGATAGACAAGATGAGCTGGCATGAAATTAGTTTTGACGGCGAAACCGGCTTCGGAACTTTTGTATTAAAGCTTGATCCTGGTGCGCAATCCATTCCTCATGAGCACACTGGATTTGAAGAGTTTCTGGTTTTGCAAGGCGAAATGATCGATTCAGATAATACGACCTTCAAAAAAGGTGACTTTGTTACTTTTGAACCGGGTAGTTGCCACTCATCCTCCTCACCAAAAGGCTGCTTACTTTTAGTTTTTATGAGAGGTATTAATAGGGCGCTTTAACTATAACTCAATACAGCCTCGCCAAGTACGCCCATTCGTGGTTTGATACCCAAACCAGGGCTTTTTGGGGCGGTAATAAAACCATTTTCAACAACATAATCACCATCAGCCGTTTTTACAGAGATCATGTCTCGACACTCCAAAACACATCTTAAAAACTTCTTTGGTACGGTTTGACCCATATGAACAATAGCGGCAAAAGCAATATCAGAGCCAGTGGTGTCTTGAACGCTCATGGTATAACCCGCTGCAATACAGATGTCTCGCTGCCGACGACAACGCGTCAAACCACCATTTTTTGATATCTTCAAACCAATGCCATCCGCGCCATCTTGAGCAATTAGGCTAACGATGTCCTCTTCGGTTTGCGCCAGCTCATCCCAAATAATCGGTACCGATGTACTTCTCTTAACCGATAAACACTCACGCCAAGTGGAGCAAGGCGCTTCTAAAGCAAAATCCAGATTATTGGGTAATAGGCTTAGTAGTCTCAACGCGTTTTCAGCGCTCATGCCGCCGTTGGCATCAACAATAAAATATTCGCCACTCTGGCGATCGGCAAGACAAGCCTTGATGCACTCTGCATCCAATACGGGATCGCTACCAATTTTAATTGAGTGCCCCATATACCCCGCTTCACGATGCGCTCGAACTCGAGTGCGCATATCTTGTGGATCACCTGCATAAATGGAGGAAATAAGCGGCAGCGCATTAATTGTTCTACCACCAAGAAGGTCGCATACAGGCATATCGACCGATTTGCCAAAAATGTCCCAACAGGCAACATCGATCGGAGTTTTTGCGTGATTATGCCCTACTAAAGCACCATCCATTGTCTCGTTAATTCTATCTAAGTGGCGTGGGTCTTGACCTAACAAACTGGGCGCTATTTCAGTGATACCTGCGCGTACGCCAGCACCATGTGCCGCAATATAAGTAGCACCAAAAGGTGTGCTTTCTCCCCAGCCTTCGATGCCGCACTCTGTGGTAATACACACAAAACTTGCATCAAATCCAGCATACTCCCTACCGCCAGACAGTCGATAAACACCGCCTGAATAGGGCAAATTTGCTTGAAAAACTTCAATTTTTGCAATTTTCATCGCTCCACTCCTAGGAATAACTTTGTGAAAGAATAAACATGCTGGTATCTGGGACCACACCCAAACCTGGGCCTTTGGGTACATCAATCCAGCCGTCGTTTATTTGCACGCTATTAAGAGTGTCGTAAGGTTCGTCGATATATGGCGCCGCAATCCAGATGCCACGCGACAGGCTTGGATTAACAATACCCCCTAAATGCACACAAGCTGCCGCGACAAGATCACCGCCCCAGGAATCATCACAACTGAGTGGTTTCTGATGCGCATGACAAATATCAATAATTGAACGCATCGCGCTGATACCCCCAACTCGCGTCACCTTAATACCGAATCCATCAGCCACACCCTCAACAATTGATTGGGTAATATTTGGCAGGTCTTTTGCCGATTCATCCATATAGAGTGGATGGCAAAGACTGGTTTTAATCGCTTTTAATTCTTGATATTTGTCACAGGGCTGCTCAAGGACAAAATTCAGATCGCGACAACTCTGCGACAAATGCATTACCTGAGTTGTCGTTAGTGCCCGGTTAGCATCAAGTGCAACTGTTGTTGTTGGTTTTTTCACTTCGAACACTTTTCTGGCAACTGCGATGTCTTCTTCTACATCACGTCCGCCGACTTTTATTTGTAAACGAGTAAAGCCTTGTGCCTCTTTCTCAATCGTCATTCGGGCAACTTCATCCGGACTATCGATACTAATGGCATAATAGCTTGGCACTTTTGCTCGCTTGGCGCCGCCCAATAGAGAAGATATAGGTGCACTGTAATGCTTGCCAATTATGTCCCATAACGCCATATCAATTGCCGCTTTGGCATATAAATGCCCCATCAAGGCCAAATCGCACTGATGCATCACTTTGCCATAATGCAAAGGATTCATGCCAATCAGTTTTGGGGCAATTTCACTAAGCGCTGCACGAGCGCCCAATGCGTGCGCCTCTTGATAAGTGGGGCCGAGTGGACAAACTTCGCCAAAACCTGAAATGCCGGAATCAGTAACCATCTCTACAATCGTAGTATCAAGACTCTTAACTTCAGACAAAGACATCTTGTAAGGTTTGCCCTTAATTTCAAGATCGTGTTGGTAAATATGTATTTCGGTGATTTTCATTTGCCGCTCTACCTTAATTCTCATTTAGCCTTGTGGCGGCACTAGCACCAGCTTACCAACGTGTTTTTTACTCAAAAAATCCTCCTGCGCACGAACAATATCCTTAAGCGGGTAATGCCTTGCTACCAGTGGCTTAATTTCATTGCGCTCAATGTAGCCCACCAAGTTTTCAAAAACATTTTGCCTCTGAAAGGTGCAGCCAATCAAGGTCAAATCTTTTAAATACAAGGTGCGAACATCAAGCTCGACGATCGGTCCAGCTATAGCTCCAGCCGTAGCGTAACGGCCACCACGCTTAAGAACCTCTAGCAAACACGGCCAAGATTCTCCAGCAACCAAATCCACTACAACGTCGACCACTTCAGTTCCTAAAGTCTCAGCCAAGTTGGCATTTCGGTCCACCACTTCATCCGCGCCTAGCGCCTTAACCTCGTTAAGCTTGGCCTCGCCAGATTGAGCGATCACCTTGGCGCCACGTCTTTTTGCAAGCTGAACCGCTGCCGAACCAACACCGCCTGAGGCGCCGGTAATCAGCACAATTTCACCTTCGCTAACATTGGCACGCTCCAACATATTTTCTGCCGTGGAATAAGCACACGGTATAGAGGCCAGCTCAATATCAGACCAATCACAATCCACCTTAAACGTTTCTGCGCCGTAGGCGGTCATATACTGTGCAAAGCCGCCGTCACATTCAGAGCCAACAGTCCAACAAACAAAAGGCTGATAATCAACTGGTGCTTGTTGCATGGTGCGCACAAGAACTCGTTCGCCAATACGACTTTCATCCACGCCCTCACCAACAGCAACAATTTCACCACAACAGTCTGCGCCCTGAATTCTTGGGAAGGTCAAGGGTGTGCCCGACCAAGATCCGTCATCGTCATCAGCTGTCTCAAAGCCTGCAGCAGCGCCAGTGCTGGTTTCTCCAGTGACAGACTTTGAGTACCAAGCGGTGCGAGTATTAATATCGGTATTATTAACGCCCGCTGCAAGCACTCTGATCAGTACCTTGCTTGCTGCAACGGTTGGTACATCGATATCATTTCGATAGTCTAATTTTTCAAAGCCGCCGTGACCTGTTAACAGAACGGCTGACATTGTGACCGGTACATGACTCATTCTTGTATCTCCAAAAAGTAAATTAACGGAGCAAGTGTTTTTCAAAAGGATACTTAGACAGCACCTCATAGCCTGTTTCAGTTATCAGAACTTGCTCTTCTAGTTTGACTCCAGGGCCACCATCGCGTCGGCCAACGTAACTTTCAACACAGAGCACCATGCCTGGCTGCAAAATGCCGTCATAGCTTAGCTCGTTGAGCTCCCAGGTGAACGGTATGGCAGGATATTCATCGCACAAACCAACGCCATGGTATTGCACAGAGTAATGACGATATTCATTTTCAGGATATTCCAAGGCCTCATTTGTCATTTCCATAAAGCTCATGCCAGGACGTAAAATCGAAATGTTATGCTGAACTTGCTCATAAGCTCGACTGTAAATATCTTTTTGCGTATCTGTGGGCTTTTGGTCACCACACAACCAACTTCTTGAAATATCCGTGCAGTAACCATAGGCACCTACCAAGTCCGTATCAAAGCTCATCATCTCACCATTTTGAATCGGTCGTGAGGAGCATTCTTGATACCATGGGTTGGCTCTTGGACCCGCTGCCAATAGTCGTGTCTCGATCCACTCACCGCCACGAGAGAGCATCTCTGCATGGAGGTAGCTCCAAAGTCGAGTTTCAGCCACCCCTGGTTGAAAGTGCTCTCGCATCACGCTCATCGATATTTCAGCAGCAAAAATAGAGCGTCTCATCGCATGCATCTCTTCATCCGATTTAATGATTCGCGCCAACTCCATCACCTCTTCACCATTATGGAGCTTTAAACCGCGGGCTTGAAGTTCGTAAACGCCTTCAGGGGCGCAATGATCCAGCGCTAAACGTTTATTACCAGCGCCAAACTCATCAACAATATCTGAAATTTCGTCAGCCCAGAGCTTGGCTTTTTTATCACTAAACTCGGCAGCAGCGAAATACAAATAGGTGATGGCAGGACGAACTTCGGTAATTAAAGGATTGTGATTCGAAAGAAACTCATACGCATCGAATTCAAAAATAATCACCGGGCCTTCTGTCATCACCAACGCATAACGTGTGGCATTGTGAGAGGTCCAAAGCGACATATTGGTGCTATCAGTAGCGTAGCGAATATTGAGCGGATCGTACAACAAAATCCCTGCACAATCAGATGCCTTAAGTTGGGCTCTAACGCGATTTAAACGATACTCACGAATCGCTGTCATGTCTGGCGCAGCAAGTCCGGCCGCTTGCCATTCACCCTCGGCTAATTCACCTGGTCCTTGTACATGCATGTTTAAACTAAAAATATCTTCCGAATCCGCAGTAAGCGGATTGATTTTTGCTTGATGGCGCTTATTGCTTGACATATTCATAAGTTATCCTATTTGTTGGTTAGTGTATTTTTAAGCAATATTGGAGTCAGGGTAACTGTCTTTAACCTTTTTCATGTAATCTAGCAATTGCTTGTCAATTTCTGGATCAAGCGGCGGCAACTCGTAATCTGCCAACATTTTCTTATACTTTATATTTGCGGCCATTTCCATGTCTTGTGAGCCATTTTCCTTCCACTGTTCAAAACTCTGAGAGTCACTGAGATCGGCCATATAAAAAGCCTCTCTATAATTTTTCTCAGTGTGTTTGCAAGCCAAGAAGTGTGACTGTGGGCCAACTTCGCGAATGGCATCCATCGCTTGACCATTTTCACTCATATCAATACCACGTGCAGCAGTGGCGAGTACGCCCGCCTGATCAGCATCCATAACAAACTTCTCATACCCCATTGCCAAGCCACCTTCTAGCCAGCCCGCAACGTGCAATGAAATGTTAACGCCGGCGTCCAGTGTTGCGTGCAAGGTATTGGCCGCCTCATAGCCAGCCTGCGCGTCTGGAACTTTAGACGAGGTAAAGCCGCCACCACTTCTAAACGGCACGCCCAGTCTTCTAGCCAACGCTCCACTGATGCACATCGCTTGCGCAGCCTCAGCAGTGCCAAAAGTTGGGGCGCCTGATTTCATCGACATCGATGTCACAAATGTACCGTAAACAACCGGACAACCCGGTTTTATCAGTTGTGTTAAAGCCATCATTGCCAGCACTTCTGCCAAACTTTGCGCCGCCACCCCCACCACTGATACTGGCGCCATTGCGCCACCAACAATAAAGGTAGTAATAATCATGCCTTGATTTGCTCGAGCATAGACTTTCACAGAGCCGGTAATTGCCGGATCCGTAGACAGAGGGGAGACCGTATTACAAAGACTCAATAACACACAGTTATCCTTCATAAACTCTTCACCAAAAACAATTTTGGCCATATTAACCGAGTCCTGCGCCCTTTCACCCAAAGTGACCGAGCCCATAAATGGCTTGTCAGAGTATTTAATATGGCTATACACCATGTCTAAATGGCGTTTGTTGACCGGTAAGTCTACAGGCTCGCAAATGGTGCCTCCCGAATGATGGAGGTTATCGGACAGGTACGCTAGTTTGACAAAATTACGAAAATCTTGGATATTAGCATAACGCCGACCTTCGTCCAAATTGCGGATGAATGGAGGGCCGTAGGCAGGCGAAAGAACGATATTGTCGCCGCCAATTTCAACACTTCGCTCAGGATTTCGAGCGTGCTGAGTAAACTGCTTCGGTGCACTGGCCTGAATGATTTCACGGCACATGCCGCGCGGAAAGCGTACACGATGTGGGTCTTTTGCATCACGTACACCGCCTGCAGCAACCATGATATCGGCGCATTCTAAATCTTCGCCAAAAACCATGCCGATCTCTTCAAGGATAGTATCGGCGTTGTTCTCAATAATGCGCAAATCGACATCACTTAATGGGTCGTGCACTGGAATTTTTCGTTTAATGTAGGCTGGCGCTTTCACCACCTCTTTTACTTCTTCTACGCCGCCTCTGCGTCTTCGTCTTTCTCTGGCCATGGCTAACTCCTATATTTATTGTGACCCGCGCATTTTTACGCCGCTTGGATCGTACAATGGCTGGGCTACAATTTTAGCTTTGTAAAATTCACCCAATATTTCCACCTCAAGGTCAACAGCTGAATCAATTAACTCAACAGGCAAATAGGTCATTGCCAAAGAGCGTCCAACAAAATAACCGCAGCCGCAATCAAGAAATATTAATGTAAAGTCAAGCGCACCACTATGAAAAAATTTAATGCAAACATTTGAATATACTTCATTAAGTTTTTCACTCTAGTCGGTGAAGGAGAGCTATTGGTCCGACTTGCCAACATTGTCGGCGATTAAGCAAACCATTTCAAACAGAACTGCATTGGCAACATGAGAGGTAATTTGATTTGGCGAATCAACGGTCGGCATAAGGCAAACTACGTCTCCGCCGATAATATTTTTTCCGCGTAAACCTTGGAGCAACTGTAAAACATCGGGCATCTTAAAACCTTCAATTGCTGGCTCAAGGTTGGAAACACCAGGTGCAATAGTTACATCCAAACAATCCAAGTCGAAAGTAATGTAGACCGGCGCGTCGCCGACGCGTTGCCTGATAATGTCGATACATTTTTCCACACCAAGCTCATCGTAGCGATCCTTGGTAATAATTTCATAGCCTAACTCGTAGCTTGAATCCAGCCAGTCTAACGTCCTCGTATTGCCACGAATGCCGACCTGGACGCTTTTTTCGGCATCAACAAAACCGTCGCGCACCAAATAACTGGCCCAGTGAGCGGCAGATTTTATAGCGCCTAAAAAATGGTCTAACTGATGAAAAGCGTCCGTGTGTGCGTCAAAGTGAACAAGAACAGCCTTTTCGCCATTCGTCAACTTCGACTTAGGGCCTGCAATTGCCTGCAGAATGCCGCCAGTTATTGAGTGGTCACCGCCAATGGACAGTGGCTTCGCACCTGCACTGGCAATATGTTCATAAAACTCAGTTATTCGCTCTATGCACAGTTCATTATTGTTGGCCTCTGGCAGAGGTACATCACCTAAATCCCGAATGTCGCACATCTCCCAAGGCGAAATCCCAAACTTAAGATGGCCCCTTCTGCCCTGAGCAGAGATGTTGCGCACCGCTCTCGGCCCAAGGTGTTGGTCTCGCTGAGTAGTGCCATTGCCTGTACTGTGCGGAACGCCAACAAGTGCAATATCACAACCAACTGGATCAGGATTGTGCGGGCAACGAAATAGAGTTGGAATACCCCACCAATACAAACCCTGCATCATTGCGGCGTTATCCCTTGTTTTTTTATCCACTTTAATCCCTCCTTTTAGTGCCGGTTCTGCCCATTATGATTTGTTTCTATAAAGCCGATGATAAGGCCAGCGATATCTTTATCTGTCGCCTCACGAATGCATTCTTGCATCGGCCTCAAGCCCCATTAACCCCTCAATAACGCTTTCTACAGCCTTTTGACCCCATGCCAAAGCAACACCAACCCTCTGTGTGCTCCTTAAGGGTTTAATCGCCAGTGGCGCAGCAAGCAATAGCGCTTTGAAACAAAAACTTAAAAATAGTATAATGGCAGAACGATCAAAATATCCAAAATTATTGAAGTGATCCTTTAATTCCAATAATTCACAACATAAATCACTTAATAATGTCATCCCAGGGCATAAAAATGAGCAAAAAAGAGTGCTATTGAAGTTCTTTCAAATTGGTGAAAAAGTCCAGCGCGTCTGGATTTAACAAGGCTTCTTTATTGTCAATTTCTTTGCCTTCAACCACTGCCTTCACAGCCAGCTCAACAATTTTTCCGCTAAGCGTTCTAGGAATTTCTGGCACGGCAATAATCACTTTTGGGTTGTGATGTGGTGTGGTATTTTGGCGTATTTGAGTGCGTATCTTCCGCTTTAATTGATCATCGAGCTTCTCCCCTTCAAGCAAAGTCACAAATAGCACAATACGCACATCGTCCCGGTATTTCTGCCCAATAACCAATGCCTCGTTAACCTCGTCTACAACTTCCACTTGGCGGTATATTTCTGCCGTACCAATACGAATGCCACCAGGATTTAGCGTTGTATCGGAGCGCCCATGGATGACCACACCCCCTCGTTGATTAATTTCAAGGAAATCACCATGGCACCATGTGTTTTCAAAACGATCAAAATATGCAGAACGGTAACGTTCACCCGTTGGGTCGTTCAAGAAACCAATTGGCATTGAGGGGAAGGGTTTTGTGCAAACCAACTCACCTTTTTCACCAATTTGACGCTTGCCCGCATCATCCCATGACTCGACCGCCATAGCCAGGCCTCGGCACTGGATTTCCCCTTTATATACTGGCAATACATTGGCACCCAGCACAAAACAGGAAACAATGTCTGTGCCGCCGGAAATCGAAGACAGGCAGATGTCTTGTTTTATACTCTCATAAACATAATCAAAGGCCTCTGGCACCAATGGCGAGCCGGTTGAAAGTAGCGCCCTTAATGAAGATAAATCATAGCCCTCGCTTGACACTTTGGCCTTACGAAGCACATCAATGTATTTGGCCGACACACCCAAAATATTCACTTTTTCAGCTTCAATCAAATCAAAGAATCGACGCCGTTTTGGATAAAGAGGGGCGCCCTCATAAAGAATTAAGGTTGCGCCACTGGCAAGCGCAGAGACCATCCAGTTCCACATCATCCAGCCACAGGTTGTGGCATAGAAAAAACGCTCACGCGGTTTTAAATCAAGGTGCAGACGATGCTCTTTTAGATGCTGCAACAATGTGCCACCGACACCGTGAACAATGCACTTTGGCACACCAGTGGTGCCCGATGAAAAAAGAATATAAAGAGGCTCGTTAAAGCCAATCTGTTCAAAAACCAAATCAGCGCCTTCATAATCTCGCTGAATGTCCGCAAAACCAACAGCAGCGTACATATGACTCGTGCCATTGTCCAGTAGCGGTGTCATAATGGCAACACCAACACTACCCAAAGCGCTCAACACAGCTTGATTTTTCTCTGACATTTCAAAGACTTTGCCTTTGTGCAAATAGCCATCAGTAACAAACAACACTTTCGGTTTAACTTGCGATAAGCGATCAACAACACCAGGCACACCAAAATCAGGCGAGCACGAAGACCATACGGCGCCCAAGCTGGTTGTCGCCAACATGGCAATAATGGTTTTTTCAGTGTTTGGCAAATATGCCGCTATACGATCACCCTTAACAACCCCTTGGCTTTTTAAGTAGCACGCAAGGGCTGCCACTTGACCTTTAAGCTCTCTGTAGCTGAGGCGAATCGTTTTTTCATCTTCATTGATAAAAGCAATAGCTTCATCGTTATCTTCGCCTTTGGCTAGTAAGTTTTGGGCAAAATTTAGTCTTGCATCTGGGAAAAATTGTGAACGAAGCATGTCCTCAGCGTTGTCAAGCGCTAACTCGCCCTTCTTGCTCGCCTGCACATTGCAATAGCTCCAGAGATGAGACCAAAACTCAGCAACATTTGTCACTGAATACCGATAAAGCTGATGATAATTTTCAAGTTTCTGATCGCTCGCTGTATTGACATACGACATAAAGTCAGCCATTTGAGAGGCCTTAATCAGAGATTCAGATGGCTGCCAAAGCAACCCGTTTGTTCTTTCCATTGGAATTATAAATGTTGTGTCAATATAGCGAATTATGTTACCAACAGACCTCGCTGTTGCTTAACTTTATTCGTTTCCTATTTAACAAAAAACGAACAAAACTCTCTAAGCTATTCTGGACTGTCTGGAGCTCAATGCGTGGACAATAGCGCCATCATCTCATCAACACTTGTGTTCTCAAATGTTTCCTGGGAAGCGGATATTTGACTGATCTGACTCGATTGTTCCTGGTCTAAATGACCGCCAACAAAGCGTTCAAACTTTTCAAGTTAGGGTTTAGGCGGATTTTGACGATAATCACTCGGCGCACTTTGATAGTGCTTTTTATAAGACCTAGAGAAAGCAGAAAGACTATTAAAACCTGTTCTAATGGCGATTTCCTGCATCGACAATAACGTATCAGTCACGTATTTTCGAGCGCGTTGGAGCCTTAAACGTAAGTAGAAAACGCCAGGCGAGCACTGCAAATGCTGTTGAAACAACTTTTCCAGCCGTCTACTCGACATCGCCAATTGTTCAGCCACACTGACAATCGACATCGGCTCATCGATATGTGCCTCCATAATGCGAATGGCCTTGGTTACTCTTGGCTCAAAGTCGTTCAGCAGTCCCAACGAAACGAGCGGCTGTGCGTCGGTAGAGAAGTGCGTTTCATCATAAACAAAGACACTAGCCACCTCCAAAGCGAGCGGATAGCCCAAACGCGAACGAATGAGATGCAACATAAAATCAAACGTGGGAGAAGCGCCACCAATTGTAAAGACTGATTGGTCGATAACAAAACGATCTGGTTGCACATTGGATTTGCGAAAACTGCTAGCAAAATCTTCCAAATCTTCCCAGTGCGTTGTTGCATTCTTACCGTCAAGCAATCCGGCCTTAGCCAGTATCCATGCAGCTGACTCTACGCCCCCAACAGCGTCAAAGCGTGGTGCAATTCGTCGAATCAGTGACATATCATCGGCGCTAATATAGCTGTATTGATTAAAACCAGAAACAACAAACAAAACGTCGCCCGCAGTATCGATATCCAGCACGCCATCAGGTGTGATTTGGATACCGCAGGTGCAGTCGACTGGCTTACCGTGTGTGGTCACAATACGCCAGGTAAAACATTGCCGCTCTGATAAGCGGTTGGCTGCACGCATGGGATCAATCACAGAGGCTAGCACCATCATTGATGATTCTGGCAATAAAAGCACCGTTACGCTGAGTGTCTCTTCCGTGGGTGAGTAAATACTCATTTCGTAAAATGTAGAATTTGTTGCGTAAAAAGTATAGCAGAATAAATGGCTAGCAGTAATATACCCGCCCATATTACCATGAATTTATTCAAAAAATAATTGCAACCAAAAGCCAATAAACTGGAGAAGCTATCATGACCAAACTACAACCTTCTAGAGAAGTATTCATCACATGTGCCGTCACTGGCGCGGGAAACACAACAGATAAGTCTGACAAAATACCGGTTACGCCGCAGGAAATTGCAGATTCATGTATAGCGTCTGCAAAGGCTGGTGCTGCGGTTGTTCATATCCATGTGCGCGATCCCAAGACCGGTGCCGCAGCGCGTAACCCGAAACTTTATGAAGAAGTGCTGAACATCATTCGTGAGTCAAAGGTTGACATGGTGCTTAACTTTACCGCGGGCATGGGTGGCGACATGGTATTTGGTTCAGCTGAGGCACCACTGCCATTAAGCGACGATGGCACAGATATGGTGGGAGCCACAGAGCGCCTTGAACACGTCAGAAACTTACTGCCAGAAATATGCACTATTGATTGCGGCACCATGAATTTTGGTGAAGGCGATTACGTTATGACCAACACGCCAGCAGTTTTGCGTGAAATGGCTAAGCAGGTGCAAACCTTAGGCGTGCGTCCAGAAATCGAGTGCTTCGACACTGGCCATTTGCAGCTCGCAATGTGGCTTAAAGAAAATGGTTGGATTGACGATCCTGTGATGATTCAACTGTGCATGGGTATTCCTTGGGGTGCGCCTGATGATCTGCACACAATGATGGCCATGGTTGCCAATATACCAAGTGACTGGACTTTCTCAGCCTTCTCAATTGGCAGAAACCAGCTGCCTTACGCAGCATTGGCTGTTCTAGCAGGTGGCAATATTCGTGTTGGCCTTGAAGACAATATTTACCTGGATCGTGGCGTGTTGGCCACCAACGAGCAACTCGTTGAGAGGGCTGTGCAAACTGCCACAGGTATGGGTGTACGAATAATGGGGCCTGAAGAGGTTCGCGAGAAAATGCAATTGCAAAAACGCTGGGGATAGCCATGAGCACAATCCAAACAGCAGCAGTTATTGGTGCCGGCGTAATCGGCAATGGCTGGATTGCGCGTTTGCTTTTAAACGGCGTAAACGTCAACGTATTCGACCCTTCGCCAGAGGCGCCAAAACACGCAGCCAAGGTCATCAGTAATGCTGAGAGAGCCTATGCAAACCTGCTCAGCGTGGCGCTACCTCACAAGGGCCAACTGAGCTTTAAAAGCTCAGTTGCCGAAGCATCTGCCAATGCCGATATTATCATCGAGGCCGTTCCTGAGCGCCTCGATATAAAGCAATCGGTCTACCTGGAAATAGAGTCCAGCGCCTCAACTGAGGCAATTATTGCTTCGTCGACATCTGGCATTCTACCAACTGAATTACAGGTAGAGCTAGAACACCCCGAAAGGATGATGGTTGCCCACCCATTCAACCCGGTTTACTTATTGCCACTGGCTGAAATGGTTGGCGGTGAAAAAACAAGCGCGGCTGCCATCGAAAAAGCCAGCGACATGCTCGAGTCAATCGGTATGTTTCCTTTGCATATTAAAAAAGAAATTCCCGCCTTTATTGCCGATCGGCTTCTTGAATCGGTTTGGCGTGAAGCGCTATGGCTGGTCAACGATGGTATTGCGACAACTGAAGAAATAGATGATGCAATCCGCTACGGTTTTGGGCTAAGATGGGCGCAGATGGGCCTTTTCGAAACTTACCGTTTGGCGGGTGGCGAAGCCGGCATGCGTCACTTCATCTCGCAATTCGGCCCCTGTCTTGAGTGGCCATGGACGCACCTAATGGATGTGCCAGAGTTTACTGAAGAGCTTGTTGACAAAGTTTCGAATCAATCAGACGAGCAATCGGGTGCACACTCGATTCGCGCTTTAGAACAAAAGCGAGACGATAATTTAGTCGACATTTTAAAAGTGTTAAAAGATAACCGCTGGGGTGCTGGCAATACACTGCAAACGTTCGAAGAGCGATTGACAGAGAATACGGCAGAAATCAATTTTGAAGCCCTAGACCTTAATCAGCCAATTGAAACCTACACAACGATTGTCCCGCAAAAATGGGCCGACTATAACGGCCACATGAATGAAACACATTATCTGGAATGTTTTTCCAATGCGGCCGATAAAATCATGGCCATTGTGGGCGTGGATAAGAAGTATATCGCCAAAGGAAACTCTTTCTTTACCGTAGAAACACACATCAGACACCTGGACGAAGTGCTTGTCGGCGAAGGTGTGAGGGTCTCAACTCAGGTGATATCTGGTGGTGGCAAAAAACTCCAGGTTTTCCATTTCTTATATCACCAAGATGGCCGACTACTGGCGACTGGTGAGCAAATGCTGATCCATGTAAACCTTGAGTCAAGGGCGGCGTGCAATCCAAATGAATTGGTTATTGACAGAATTGCCGCTGTCAGCTCGGCACACCAAAATCTAGTTGCACCGGATGGAGTTGGGCGTGCTGTCGCACAAAAACTTTAAAGACCTAGTACCACTCGTCTTCCATGCTGTCTTTTTTGGCTCGAACAAAGTCAAGTAACGCTTCATCGATTGCAAGATCAAGCACTGGCGGTTGGTACTCGTCCAGCATTTTATTCCAGCGTTCGTAAGCGCGCTGTTCGGCGTCTTTAGAGCCGTCTTCCGACCATTGCTCAAAGGAATTATTGTCAGGCATTTCAGAACGAAAATTTGCTGTTTCAAAGTTTTTCCCTGTATGTTCTGTACCTAAAAAATTCTGCCCTGGCTCATTCTCAATAAAGGCGCTTTTTGCCAACGTGTTGTCATTTATCGTCATTCCCTTAGCTGTACGGTGCAACACCCCCAAACGATCCGAGTCAAGAATAAACTTTTCGTAACCAATAACCAGGCCACCTTCCAGCCAGCCAGCAGACTGGTGGATAAAGTTGGCGCCCGCTAAAAACCCTGAAAGCATAGAATCTGCTGACTCTTGCATAGCTTGTGCATCTGTTACCTTAGAGGCTGTGTAATGACCACCACATCGAAACGGCAAGCCCAACCTGCGTGCCAATTGGCCAACAGCCATACCGGCCAATGTTGACTCTGGCGTGCCAAAGGTCGGTGCACCAGATTTAAGGTCCATCGTCGTCAAAAAATTGCCATAAACAACGGGGGATCCAGGCCTAACCAATTGCGTCAATGCAATGCCGACCAAGGTCTCGGCGTGTGCCTGAGCGATCGCTCCAGGCATGGTGACTGGCGACATCGCACCACCCAAAATAAAGGGTGAAATCACGTTGCCTTGATTGGCTCTAGCGTAAGCCTTAAGGGCGCCAGACATAACATCGTCATAAACCAGCGGTGAGTTAACATTAATATTTCCCTGAATCACGCAATTACTCTCCATGATCTTTTCGCCAAAAACAATCTTAGCCATGGCAATCGAATCTTCGGCACGATTGAGCGCAGTGACTGAGCCCATAAAGGGCTTATCAGAATATTTAATATGGGCATACACCATATCCAAATGGCGCTTGTTAACAGCAACATCGGTCGGCTCGCAAATGGTGCCACTCTGGTGATGAAGCCAAGGTGTCATATAAGTGAGTTTGACAAAGTTCTGAAAATCTTGAATAGAGCCTTGGCGCCTACCGCCTTTTAAGTCATAGACAAAGGGTGGGCCGTAAGCCGGTGCAAAAATTAGCCGATTACCGCCAAAAGTGGTTGATCTCTCGGGATTGCGTGCCAACATGTCAAACTCTTTCGGCGCTGTTACGCATAATGACTTTGCAAGACCCTTATCAAAACGTACCCGCCTTCCATCAACACATGCGCCGGCGCCCTTGAATAACGCTACCGCTTCATCATCACCCCAAAACTCAATGCCGACTTCTTGCAGAATCCAGTCGGCATGGTCTTCAATACGCACAAGCTCTTCCTCTCGCAGAAGATCGTAGCAAGGAATGTTGCGCGACATAAATCTTGGCGCCTGAATTTTATCTGCAGCCTGTCTGTGTGCTATTCTCGCAGCACGGCCACCACGCCTCTTTGTTTTATTGGTATCGGGCATAAGAAATAGGAAGACTGTCTAGCGTGTTAACAAGGACAAAAAATCGGATGATACCACTGCGGTATTGCCAGCTCAAGCGAAAAAAATCAATAAGCTTATCGACTAACTCGATAAGTCTTAGGGTATTTATTTGAGCATTTGAGAAATAGCCTTGGCAACTTCAACGCGACCTGCGCTTGAATCCATGCTGGTGCCAAAGTGAATTTCTACTGGCCTTCTGAGAGTAAATTTTTGTTGCTTTCTAATGCTTCTTGGTGCTAATGATAATAAGTCGCCCCACATATTGTTTATTGCAAAAGGCACCACAACCACCTCTGCGCCCGTCTCTTTTAAGATTTTTTCAAAGCCACGCATTAAGGGCGCAAACTCACCATCCGTGGAAATATGCCCCTCTGGAAACAGACCGATCGCCTTGTTGCTTTCTAAAGCAGTGACAATATTTCTTATAGCACCCCTACTGCTCGTTGGCTGAATACTAATGACACTGAACCACTTAAGAACAGTTCTGAGCACTGGCCAATCGTAATATTCCGCATGCATAACAAAGCAAATAGTTCTGCGCAGCGCCCACTGGAGAAAGATAAAGTCGATCCAGGATATGTGATTGCCCAGCAACAAAACAGGGCCGTTCTTTGGTACTTGTTCTGCGCCCGTTATAGTCAAACGATAGCGCCAGCCAAAGACAAGCCTTGCTAAAACCCTTCTCACAGTTTTAGTAGATTGACTTTAGCTTTTTCAGTACAACGCTAAAACCGACCAGTGCAATAATTGCGTTCAGATACAAAATGTATTCACTGCTGATAGAGAGATACGAAGCTCCTGAAGTTACACACAACAAACCTATCATCGCAATATTTTGTACCCAGTTCTTGCCAGCAATCACACTACCTAGGTTGTCAGGTGCGGCGCTGCTTTGAATCAGAGCGTTAAGTGGTACGATCATCATTCCTGCTCCAAGACCAAAAACAAAAATTGAAACCGCTGTTAACGCCAGGCCCAAAGACACCTCGGTGCCCAAAATCACTGGCCCCAGCATGGTTTCAGTAAGGAATGCTGGCACAGAAAATGCAGGCATTGCAATCGAGCAAGCAACAATCAGAACCGCGCCATACCAAACGTTGTCAACCTTGATTGCCTTCTGGGCGTCTCTGCCAGAGATAAATGAGCCAGAGATAATACCAATAACCGAAAGTGCCAGCATAATTTGCACCAAAAAAGGACTGTCAATATGCAAATTAACCTTTGCGTGCGCCTGAAAAACAACAAGTAAATTTTGAGAAATACTCCAAAAAACAACCGTACCTAGAATGGCATACCAAGTAACCTGGTTAGCCCTCATTACACGCACATTGTCCATCAAATAACCACAAGCAAGCCACTTGCCCATTGTCAGTTTAACCTTCGAATACTTAGTGGCATAATATTTCAAGCCAAATGTACAAAGAAACTCAAGTATGGACAAGCCCACTAGTAGCCAGGCAACATTAGCAACGAGTTGCAATAATTCTCCCGGCGTTTCAGGATTTGAGTCGCCAAGGTAGGACTCAAATAAGCCGGCAAAGAACACTGTACCTAACAAAATAGAGGTAAGCGTTGTGGCCATTAAGTATGCATTACCTACACTAAGGCCTTTTTCGCCCAAACATTCTTTAATGTAACCATACTTAGCCGGGGAGTAAATTGCACTTTGTGTTGCTAGAAGAAAGGTAAAGCCGAACGCCATGTAATATTCGCCCTGGTGATAAGAGTAAGCAATTCCAAGGGTTATTAGCACTGCGGCAAAAGCACTCCAGCGCATAATGTTAGGCTTTGCAAATTTATCGGCTAGGTGGCCAGAGACCGTAAACAACATCACAAATGGCAGGAGGATTAAACCACTGACCAGTGCCGTTAATAGCAACTGCTCGGTTTCGTTAAAGAGGCCGCCAGGGCCACTGAGTTCGTAGATGGTACTAATAATGACCGTCTTATGTCCAAGATCAACAGTAGCATTAACAAACAGTATCACCAAGTAAAGAGCAAAGACACCAGCTCTTTCACTCAATTGAAATGATTTATTCTCCATTTTCATCTCCATTGGCCATTACAGCACTAAGTAAAATGCGTCCATTATGACACAATCCAATCGGCAAAAAGTGCTAATCCAAACCAATGAAATAAGCCCACCTTTTTATAGTGTCAGTCTACGTTTGACGCAGAGAGAGGGTGTTCGCAAAAGTCGAAGTTTGCTATTAACACATTAGGCCTTGAGTACGGCGACTGATGCAGTAATTCAGCAAATTCTTAAGCTATTCTAGGGCGCTCATTATTAGCCAAAATTGAGGCGCAAGGAGCTTAGCAAGAGTAGGGGTTTATACTTATAAGTGATGGCTTTGTTAAACTGCGGCAACAAAAATGTTGGTAATAAGTAGTCTCTAGAACTCAATGCCTTCGATTTCAGCGATAGTATGAATATCTTTATCACCTCGCCCAGAAAGGTTAATAATAATAGATTTATCGCTAGACCACTGTTGCGCCAACTTAATCCCATAAGCCACAGCATGCGAAGACTCAAGCGCCGGTAGAATTCCCTCCACTTCAGTAAGCGTATGGAACGCTGCTAAAGCTTCTTTATCAGTGATTGAGACATATTGCGCTCTACCTGTATCCTTTAAGTAGGCGTGCTCTGGACCAACACCTGGATAATCCAGGCCTGCAGAAACGGAGTGTCCCTCGATAATCTGCCCATCCTCATCTTCCATAAGGTAGGTTCTATTGCCGTGAAGTACGCCAACGCTGCCTGCACATAGCGGTGCCGCGTGCGCCGTAGGGCCATTTTCAATACCGTGACCCGCCGCCTCAACGCCGTAAATCTCAACGGATTCATCGTCAATAAACGGGTGGAAGAGACCAATAGCGTTAGAGCCGCCGCCAACACAGGCAATCAAAGCATCTGGCAAACCGCCTTTTTGATCAGCAAATTGCCTTTTGGCCTCTTTACCGATTACCGTTTGAAAGTCTCTAACCATCATCGGGTATGGGTGCGGGCCCGCAACCGTGCCAATAATATAAAAAGTGTCGTCAATGTTGGTTACCCAATCACGCATCGCTTCATTAAGTGCATCCTTAAGTGTCTTAGAGCCTGAAGTCACCGGAATCACAGTGGCGCCTAATAATTTCATTCGATAGACATTCAGCGCTTGCCGGGCAACATCCACTTCACCCATGTAAACCACGCACTCCAAGCCCAGTCTCGCAGCAACTGTTGCCGTAGCTACACCGTGCTGACCTGCGCCTGTTTCAGCAATAATTCGTGTTTTCCCCATACGGCTAGCTAAAAGCGCTTGACCAATGGTGTTGTTAACTTTATGAGCGCCGGTATGGTTTAAATCTTCACGCTTTAAATAGATTTGCGCACCGCCCAATTTGGCGCTTAGATTTTTTGCGTGATAAAGCGGACTTTCACGACCAACATAGTTTTTTAAATCCGCGTGATACTCTGCCAAAAAATCAGCATCGTCTTTGTATTTTTCGTACGCCTCTTTAAGTTCGGTGACAGCTGTCATTAGCGTTTCAGCAATAAAAACACCACCATACTGGGCGAAATGGCCTTTGTCGTCGGGTAGATTGTAACTCACGGGCGAACCTTGTTAATAAAGTTCCTTATTTTATCAATATCTTTAACACCTTTTGCACTTTCCACACCACTTGATGTGTCGACTGCATAGGGTTGGACTTGAGCAATGGCATTTTCCACATTATCAGCTGTAAGACCCCCTGCCAAAATAATCGGCAAATCAATTTCTATCTTGGCCAGCGACCAGTCAAAAGACTCACCCGTGCCGCCATAAGCGTTAGAATTATACGCATCCAATAACAAAGCACTCGCCTCAGAGAAGTCAGCGGCAACTTGTTGAATATCGGTTGTCTCAGTAACGCGAACGGATTTATAAAAGGGCATGTGGTACTGAGCGCAGTCTAGCGGCGTCTCGTCGCCATGGAATTGCAGGGTATCAAGTGGCACTTCGCACAACACTTCGTCGATTTGACTTGGATTGGCATTAACAAACAAGCCCACGCGATTAACAAAGGGCGGCAATGCGGCCACGATTTCACGGGCAATATCGATACTTACATTTCGCGGTGATGGCCCGTAAAAAACCAAGCCAATAGCATCAGCACCAGCAAATACTGCCGCTTTAGCAACTTCTGCATTGGTAAATCCGCAGATTTTTATTTTCGTCATGTGTTAATTATACTAAATAGTACAGGTACTGAGACTTAAGGAGCCTTCTCAGATGTCAGCAATAATCAGGCGACACTCTCGCATGCCCGATCAGGGGTTGGCTTTTTTTGGGGCTGCTTTCTTTTTGCTTTTCTTTGCTTTTGGTTTTGCCTTAGCTTTGGCCTTGACTTTTGCTTTTGCCTTACCCGCAATGGCCTTCTCACACTCTTCTAGAGTCAGATCGACAGGGGCTTTATCGCCAAAGACTTTTGCAATAGTAACGTTCTTTTGGCCTTTTCCGCGTTTTTTTCCGTTCCAAACGTATGGGCCAAAACGGCCGTTCAGAATTTGTATATCGGAACCTTCAAAAGCCTTAATTAGGCGCTCGGCGTCTGCTTTTTCTTTGGCAGCAATCAGCTCCAATGCGGTTTCAAGGCTTACCTCTTCAGGACTGACCTCTTTTAAAGATACGTACTTTTTACCATACTGAATATATGGGCCGAAGCGGCCATAATTCGCTTTAATCGTTTCACCATCAGCTGTCTCGCCGACCGTTCTTGGCATTTTGAAAAGCTCAATCGCCTGATCTAGGGTGATGGTTTCAATATCATTGCCCGCTCTTAAGGAGGCAAAAGTTGGTTTTTCCTCGTCGTCCTGATGACCAATTTGTGCATAAGCGCCATATCGCCCAAAGCGCACACTGACTGGCTTGCCGCTGACTGGGTCTTCGCCCAAATCTCTTTTGCCGTGCGTTTCATCTCTGGAGATGTCTTTCGCTAGCTCAATTTGAGCATGAAAAGGCTCGTAAAAATCACGAACAACATCTTGCCAAGGGCTGTCCTCTTGAGCAATCTTGTCAAAATTATTTTCAAGGTTGACAGTGAATTCGTAACCAATAATATTGCTAAAGTTTTTCACCAGAAAGTCAACCAACAAGTAGGCAACATTGGTTGGAAACAATTTGTTTTTCTCTGCACCGGTAATTTCGAATTGAGTGCAATCGGATACGATACCGTTAGCAATTTCAATTAGCTGAAACTCCCTCTGGACGCCGTCACGCGTCTCTTTGGTGACATAATTCCTGTCCTGAACCGTGGTAACCATAGTTGCGAAAGTTGACGGTCGACCAATACCCATTTGCTCAATTTCTTTAACAAGAGAGGCTTCGGTATACCTTGGTTTGGCTCGAGAAAAAGACTCTCTGGCATTGAAATCCAGAAGGGATAAGGGGTCGCCCTTGTCGAGCTGTGGCAATAATTTATCCTCAGCAGCCATGTAATCATAAACTTCTAAGAATCCAGCAAATGACAACACCTCGCCATCAGCAACAAAGCTCTCGTCTCTGTTTGATACGTCCACCGTAATTCTGGATTTTTGCAATTGAGCATCGCTCATTTGCGAAGCCAGCGTGCGCTTATAAATCAAAGAATACAGCCTAGCCGCCTGATCGTCTAAGCCTAGAATACCTGGCTTGGTAAGGTCTGTCGGCCTAATGGCCTCATGCGCCTCTTGCGCACCCGCCGATTTTGTTTTGTAGCGACGCTCTTGGTAATATTCCGCACCAAGATTGGTTTCGATAACTTCTTTGGCAGCTGTAATTGCCGTATCCGAAAGATTAACCGAATCGGTACGCATATAAGTGATTGAGCCCTCACGATATAGATTCTGCGCAATAGTCATGGTTTGCTTGACTGAAAAGCCCAGTTTTTGAGACGCCTCTTGTTGCAAGGTTGAGGTAATAAAAGGCGGCTTTGGCGAGCGCTTTGAAGGTCGCGTCTCAACAGAAGCAACACTCAATTTCGCCTCGAGAAGGCTTTGGGCAAATGCCATCGCCTCATCTTTTGAGCCGAAGTCTTGCTTAAGTTTGACCTCAATCAACTCGTTCGCACTATCCAGCAATGTCGCTTTGGCCTTGAAGTTGCGACTAGCCACGTGTGCTGCAATTTCACGCTCTCTTTCTACCACCAATCGAACAACAGGTGATTGCACTCGTCCGGCCGAACGTGCGCCAGATATTTTGCGCCATAAAACAGGGGAAATTTCAAAACCTACTAGACGATCAATAACTCGTCTTGCTTGTTGTGCGTCAACAAGATGGTAGTCGATCGTTCTCGGGCTGGCAATCGCTTTGGTAATAGCGCCCTTGGTGATCTCGTGAAAAACGATTCGCGGCGTATCATCGGCCAATGATAAAGCCTCTTTTAAATGCCAAGCAATGGCCTCTCCTTCGCGGTCCTCGTCCGTTGCGAGATAAACTTTCTCGGCCACTTTAACGGATTTCTTCAGGTCGGCAACGACTTTTTTCTTGTCGCTGCTAATAGCATAAGTAGGTTGAAAGTTGTTCTCAAGGTCAATACCCATGTCTTTTTTAGGCATATCACGAATATGACCAATACTCGACTTGACAACGTAATCTTTGCCAAGAAAATTTTCAATTGTTTTTGCTTTTGCCGGTGACTCGACGATAACCAGATTTCTAGACATACTGTGGTCTAGTGTAAGGAAGGATTGTCATCATAAAAAACGATGGACTCCAACCATTGAGTTGGCATGGCGGTTTCTTCGCTGTTACCAATCACCATCATCACAACCCATTTAAGGTCATCCATTGACAGCGTTGAATCTTCCAGTGTCATTACCTGCTCAATTACCATTTCACGCTGAGCGGCGCTGAGCTGACCCATGTTTTCCATAAACATAATAAAACCACGGGCTTTGGCGCTGAGCTTGCCTTGTTCTGCTTCAGAGTATATTCGTACGGAATTATGGGTTGTGACAAAAGTATCAAGCTTGCCTTCTTGCAAGGCGGCGATATTTTCTAACCAATTAAGGGCTTTATCAATGCGCCCATCATCAAATCCCGCCTCTGACAAATGCGCCTTTAAAAGGTCATCGTCAAGTTCGTGCGCGGAATCCTGTTCAGAGGATTCAAATAAGAAGTCGAACATAAAAGTCAAGACATCAAGAATATTATTTGTCATAAAACCTCATCAAATTAATACAAAAGTTGCTACACCCACCTTACTCACCCTATTAGAAAGCTCAAGCATTAGTAACGTCTGGCTTACTACTTGGGGACTCAGTTTGCTTTTTTCAACTAGCTCATCCACCGATATTGCTTCATATGACAGGAATTTTAATAGTTCGCTGATTTCATTATCCACATCTTTGTCGCCATTGTACTGCTTAATCAGGGGAATGCAAGGCTCAGACTCAAATGACAGCTCATTCAGTATGTCCTCAGCATTTCTCGTTAAAACACCGCCTTGCTTTAATAATTCATGCGGCCCCGTTGATAACGGCGAATGGATCGATCCCGGCACGGCAAAAACCTCACGGCCTTGTTCAAGAGCTAAACGTGCAGTGATCATTGAGCCACTTTTAATGCTTGCCTCAACCACCAAAACACCCAGGCTCATGCCGCTAATCAAGCGGTTTCTTCGAGGAAAATTTTGCGCCATGGGCGTCGTACCGATTGAAAATTCGGAGACCAATGCGCCTTGCGCACTAATCTGGTGCGCCAAGGCTCTGTGCTTTGCTGGATATATTCTGTCCAAACCCGTACCACAAACAGCAATCGTCTCACCAGTCGTCTCAAGCGCGGCAATATGCGCCTCGCCATCAATACCAGTAGCCATGCCACTGGTAATCACAAGACCACTCAAGCTCACGCTTGTCGACAACTCTTTGGTGATCCGCTTGCCGCCCGCTGTTGGATTTCTGCTGCCCACTATGCCCAATTGAGGCTTATTCAACACATCCACATTGCCCAATACATAGAGCAACGGTGGCGGGTCTGATATTTGCGCCAATAATTTTGGATAAGTGGCGTCGATAATGCTAATTATGTGGCATTTATCCCCTTGCCCCCAAGCCAGATCTTTATCAGCAACACTTAAATCCTTAAGTGCAAGATACGCTAGGGTGGCCTTGCTAAAAAGCCCACTTTGCCTAAGAGTGATGAGCTCTGCATCAAAAACATCTTTTGGCGCCTCAAAGACTTTCAATGTATCGTAAAAAGTCTTAACCCCAATTCGAGGCGCCTTCAACAACCAAAGCCAATATATTAAGTCCATTAGATTAAACTTTTTTCTTCTATTATGACAGTGAAAGCTAAGCTTAACAAAGATGTATCCCTGAAACAACTATGGTAAAATTGCAAGATTTTGCTGACAGATATTCATTATGAAAAGAACTTTCCAACCTAGCGTATTAAAACGTAAACGTACTCATGGCTTCAGAGCCAGAATGAAAACACGCTCTGGTCGCGCTGTCATCAATGCACGCAGAAAAAAAGGTCGTAAGCGCCTAGCAGCATAATCAAATGATTTGCTCGCTCACTCGAGGTGTGCGCATAACTAAAGCTAGTGACTACGCACACATTTTCCAGAAGGGCAAACGTACCCAAGGGAAATTTTGGCAACTTGTTGCCGTCTCCTCGAATGAGTCAACACCAAGACTCGGATTAGCAATCTCAAAAAAAGTGTATAAAAAGGCTGTGGATCGCAACCTTCGTAAACGCTTAGCGCGAGAAACATTTAGACTGCAGCAAACACAGTTGAGCAATTTTGACGTGGTCGTCATGGCCAAAAAATCTCATCAAGTTGACAATAAAAGCTTGGTGGCTGATTTATCGAACTTGTTCAGAAAGGCTTCTGAGGCATAGACGTATGCGCGCACTACTCCTCATCCCAATTAAGCTTTACCAGTGGCTGATTAGCCCATTACTGGGCAATAATTGTCGCCACATCCCGAGTTGCTCTGAATACACTTCAGAAGCCATTCAGGAGCACGGCGCAATAAGGGGCATCGGCTTAGGGGTAAAACGCATTAGCAAATGCCATCCTTGGTCCGAAGCCACATTTGACCCGGTGCCAAAAAAACTCTCTCATTAATTAAAACCCAGAATTATTATGGACAATCAAAAATTATTTCTTGTTATCGCTATCGGATTAACTGTGTTTCTGTTATGGGATCAGTGGGAGATCAAGCAGACAACAGACGCCAATGGCAATACTGTCACCCAAACCAGTATTACTGCGCTTGACACATCTAGCGAATCAAGCGACATCCCTAGTACTGCGCTTAGCTCAGCCCCTGCATCAGATGTGCCGACCAGTACCACTGCAGCGACAAGTCAGAGCGCTTATACAACGATTACTACAGACCTTTTAACGGTTGAAATTTCACACAGAGGCGGCACTATTCAGAGCGCCTATCTGAACGATTATGATAACGAGTTCAACTCAGATGCAAAATTCCAACTACTAAGTAACCTTGATGGCAACACCTTCCACGCACAAAGCGGCCTGTACCCAACCGAGCATTTACCGGACGAACACGCAGAATTCAGCTCAGCGAAACAAAACTACTTCTTAGGAAGCAATAGCGAACTCATTGTCCCTCTAACTTGGCAGGGTGAAAATGGCGTTACTATCACCAAAAACTATCACTTTAAGCCGGATAGCTACACAATCGGGCTAGACTACGTTGTTACCAACAACAGCGACTCTCAGCAAGAGGCTGGCACTTATACTCGCCTATCACGCAGTGCCGTCGAAAGCGGCTCAAGCCTAATGATGCAAAACTTTGCTGGTGGCGCTATTTATATTAAAAATGCCGAAGATGATGGCGTCTTTGAAAAGTTTGACTTTGACGAGTTTGATGAACAGCCAGAAACCACCTCTACGGGCGGCTGGGCTGCCATGATTCAGCACTACTTCTTTGCTGCATGGATACCGGATGCCAACGTTTCCAGCACCTACACTGCTAAAACCGAGCAAGGAAAATTCATCTTGACAACCATCAATCCGCGCGTCTTCATTGCGCCAGGAGCGCAAGCGGTATTGGCAAGCAGTGAGCTCTATATTGGCCCTAAGGAGCACATTCGACTAGAAAATTTAGCCGAAGGCCTGGACAGAACTGTTGACTACAGCTTCCTTTACATTTTTGCCAAGCCATTATCAACGTACCTTCATTGGATTTATAGCTTTATTGCTAGCTGGGGTTTCGCTATTATTGCGGTCACCCTAACGATTAAGTTGGCCTTCTACAAGCTCTCCGAAAAATCTTACCGCTCGATGGCTGGCATGAGAAAACTGGCGCCACGTTTGGCCAAGATTAAAGAGACTTATGGTGACGACAAACAAAAAATTGGCAAAAAGACCATGGAGCTTTACAAGAAAGAAAAGGTCAACCCAGCAGCAGGTTGTTTACCAATCCTTGTGCAGATCCCAGTCTTCATCTCGATGTACTGGGTATTGCAAGAAATGGTTGAATTAAGACACATGTCATTCTTCTACTTGCCAGATCTCTCAGCAAAAGACCCGTACTTCATCATGCCGCTAATTATGGGCGCATCAATGTGGTACCAGCAGCGTCTGAATCCGCCACCAGCGGACCCGATGCAAGCAAAAATTATGATGATGCTGCCGATAGTATTTACTGTGTTCTTCTTGTTCTTCCCGGCAGGCTTGGTGCTTTACTGGGTAACCAACAACCTACTTTCTATCGCCCAGCAAATGTTTATCAACAAGCGCTATGGAGAGAAGAAAGAAGCCTAAAGAGCAATCGATGTTGGAAACTTTCCAGCAACAACAATACGAAACTTGGCGAGACGAAAAGCTCGCCAATTATCGCTCAAAACCCGAGTCTCTTTTTATAGAGATTAACAACCCTTTGCAGCTTTCAAGTGCTGAAAAAAAAGCAATTGCAGATAACTGCCGCAGCAACAATCTCTCATTTATAAAGGTCAAACCTAATGACGATACAAGAGGTTCGATACACTCTATTAATGCGCAATTGGGCCTTGTTGATTTTGATCAACACCTCTGCGTGGAAGACGACGGCCTTGTTGTCATTGAAGACACTAATACCCCAAAAAAGGTTGGCTACGTGCCTTACAGCAATAAAGCTCTTAATTGGCATACCGACGGCTACTACAACCCAATGAATGCCCTTGTTGGCGCATTCTCTTTGTATTGCATTGAAAGTGCCAGCAAAGGTGGTAATAATCACTGGATAGACCCAGAAATGCTCTATATCCACTTTAGAGAGCGCAATCCTGACATTATTTGTGCTCTATCACAACCAGCGGCGCTAACCATTCCTGAGCGACGAGAGGATGATAAAATTGTTAGAGAGGCTTCTATTGGGCCGGTATTTTTTATTGATAAGGCATCTCAAAAACCCAAAATGCGATTTACTCAACGCAAGAGAAATATTCACTGGCTTGATTCGGGTGAAATTAGTGACGCACTTTGCGCACTAAATGACTTTCTTGATAGTGACACAGAAATTCACCACATGTACAAATTGGCTGCAGGCGAAGGCCTAGTTTGCAACAATGTGCTCCATAACCGTTCTGCGTTTATCGATAGCAACCAACAGAAACGAAAGCTACTCAGAGGCAGGTATAAAAATAGCGTTTCTTGCAATTAAAAGCTAAAACACCCAACACCGACCCTTGGTACAATAAGCGCAATAGTATACGTTCTTAATAATTCTCGTCTTATGATTCCTGACAGCAAAGTATCAGACAGCGCTAAATCGATAAAACTTCTCATATTAGATGTTGATGGTGCGCTCACCGATGGCGGGTTATATTTTGACGACAACGGCGGTGAGTTCAAGCGCTTTAATGCTCTGGATGGTCATGGTATAAAAATGCTGCGAGATTCTGGTATTGAGGTTGCCATCATTTCAGCAAGACACGCCAAATGCGTCGCTCATCGAATGGATGGGTTGGGTGTAAAGCATTATTACCAAGGACAATCCAACAAAGTCATCGCCTATGAAGAGTTGCTAACAAAACTGGATTTGCAGCCGAGACAAGTTGCCTATGCCGGGGATGATGTTATTGATCTGCCGGTGATGTCTAAAGTAGCCTTGCCAATTGCAGTGGCCAATGCCCATCCTTTTGTCAAAGAACACGCAGTATTAATCACGCAGAATAGCGGTGGTAATGGCGCAGTTCGTGAGGTATGTGACCTTCTGCTGACTGCGCAGAATAAATACGACGACTTAATGGCCGCCTATTTAAAATGACCGAGTTTCAATCCCAATGCTACAAGGCACTGAAAAAAGTTCCACGTGGAATGGTCATTACCTATGCCGGACTGGCTGCGATGATAGGTCGGCCAAGAGCGCATCGAGCCGTGGGTAGTGCAATGAATAAAAATCCATTTGCGCCTGAAGTGCCTTGCCATAGAGTGGTCAAATCAAACGGAGAGTTGGGTGGTTTTGCTGATGATATTAGCGTAAAAATAAAACGCCTTCAAGAAGAAGGCGTTTTAGTGTGTGATAACAAGGTTGTTGACTTTAAAAAAGTCCGCTTCAATGCAATTTAACCTTTCCTACCACGCATTTTACTAATCATTTGAAGCTGGGCCATAGACTCAGCAAGTGCTGCTTGAGTTGTTGAAACCTCTTGGTCAGACTGTGCATTGGCCATAGCCTCTTCTGCACGTTGTTTAGCTTCAATCGCCTTAGACTCATCTAAGTCATGGGCGCGGATGGCTGTATCAGAGAAGATCGTCACTGTATGTGGCTGAACTTCAACAATACCGCCCGAAACATAGATGGATTCAACGCCATTTTCTGTCTCAACTCTTACCTCTCCTGGCTTAAGTGTACTTATTAACGGAACGTGCATAGGATATACACCGATTTCACCCATGCTGGCAGGTGCAAACACACAGTTTGCATCGCCTGAGTAAATCTCCTCAGTTGCGCTAACTACATCAACATGAATTACTGACATTTACGCTGTCTCCGCCGCTTTTTCTCTAACTTCTTCAATAGAGCCAGTCATATAGAATGCTTGCTCTGGAATTGCATCTAACTCGCCTTCAAGGATGGCCTTGAAGCCTGAGATCGTGTCTTTCAATGATACATATTTACCAGGTGCGCCAGTAAATACTTCAGCCACGTAGAACGGCTGTGACAAGAATCTTTGAATTTTACGAGCACGTGATACCGTTTGCTTGTCTTCTTCAGAAAGCTCATCCATACCAAGAATCGCAATAATATCTTTCAACTCTTTATAGCGCTGCAATACACCTTGTACGCCACGAGCAATATCATAGTGCTCTTGACCAACAATTAGAGGATCTAGCTGACGTGAAGTTGAATCCAGTGGATCTACCGCAGGGTAAATACCTAATTCCGCTACTTGACGTGAAAGTACAACTGTCGCGTCCAAGTGAGCAAATGTTGTTGCAGGAGATGGGTCAGTCAAGTCATCCGCAGGTACGTATACCGCTTGGATTGATGTAATTGAACCCGTCTTAGTTGATGTAATACGCTCTTGCAATGCGCCCATTTCAGACGCAAGCGTTGGCTGGTAACCTACTGCAGAAGGCATACGACCTAATAGTGCTGATACTTCAGTACCCGCAAGCGTATAACGGTAAATGTTGTCAATAAATAGCAGTACGTCACGGCCTTCGTCACGGAAGTACTCAGCCATTGTAAGGCCTGTCAAAGCAACACGCAATCTGTTTCCCGGAGGCTCGTTCATTTGACCGTATACTAACGACACTTTGTCTAATACATTTGAATCTTTCATTTCGTGGTAGAAGTCGTTACCCTCACGAGTACGCTCACCAACACCAGCAAATACAGAGTAACCTGAGTGTTCAATCGCAATGTTACGAATAAGCTCCATCATGTTTACTGTTTTACCAACACCGGCACCGCCGAACAAGCCAACTTTACCACCTTTAGCAAATGGGCATACTAAGTCGATTACCTTAATACCCGTTTCAAGCAATTCGGCTGCAGGAGATAGTTCGTCGTATGCAGGAGCAGAGCGGTGAATTTCCCATTCTGCTTCTGGGTTAATATCGCCAGCATTGTCAATTGGCTTGCCCAGAACGTCCATGATACGGCCAAGTGTCTTCGTGCCTACAGGAACAATAATTGCCTTACCTGAGTTAGTCACTTCAAGACCGCGCTTAAGGCCTTCAGAACCACCCATTGCAATCGCTCTTACAACGTTATCGCCAAGCTGTTGCTGAACTTCCAGCGTAAGGCCTGTTTCAGTTACAAGAAGGGCGTTGTATACTTTAGGTATCGCGTCTGCTGGAAACTCAACGTCGATAACCGCGCCAATAATTTGTGTAATTTTACCTGTGCTCATTTGCTTTTCCTTTTTCTAAATCTAAACAGCAGCGGCGCCACTAACAATCTCAGAAATTTCCTGAGTAATTGCAGCTTGCCTTGCCTTATTGTAAATTAACTCTAACTCTTTAATCATATCGCCAGCGTTATCAGTTGCGCTCTTCATCGCAATCATTCGTGACGATTGTTCACAAGCAATGTTTTCAACGATTCCTTGATAAACTAATGCTTCGATATAACGAACCAATAATGCGCCCAATGCAGCTTCTGCATCCGGCTCATAGATATAGTCCCAATGATGGCCCATGTCCTCCATCTCTGACGCTTCCATCGGCACAATTTGCTTAACCGTTGGCACTTGCGTCATCGTGTTTTCATAGTGATTATAAGCCACCATGATTTGATCAAGCTCGCCCGAATCGTAACGATCCAACATCACCTTAATCGTGCCCAGTAGGTCGTCAAAATGCGGCGTATCGCCAATATCGGTTAATACCGAGACGATTTCAAGACCAGAATTTTTGAAAAATGATGTGCTCTTCTTGCCAATGGTGCAAAGTTCTACTTCAACACCTTCGGCCTGCCAAGCAAGCACATTTTTCAAAAAACTTCTAAACAGGTTGGTGTTTAAACCACCACACAAGCCTCTGTCACTTGAGATCATGATAACGCCAATACGTTTCACACTCTCAGGAGTCGTCATATAAGGATGCTTATACTCAGAACTGGCATGCGCCAAATGACCAATCACCTTGGCAATTTTTTCAGAATATGGGCGAGACGCCAACATTCTGTTCTGTGCTTTTTTCATTTTAGACGCAGCAACCATTTCCATAGCTGAAGTAATCTTCTGAGTATTTTTAATACTCGCGATTTGCGTCTTAATTTCTTTTCCTACCGCCATCGTCGTCTACCAGTTAGTTTGTGTACACTTTACTGTCATTGTTTTTACCAAGTATGGTTGGCCTTAAAGTCTGTAATTGCCGCCTTAATTTGTGCTTCAATTTCGTCGTTATAGTCACCAGCACTGTTGATCGTCTCCATCAGCTCAGCTTGATTTGCATTCATGTATGCAAGAAGCGCGCCTTCGAAAGTCACAACTTGGTTTACTTCAATATCATCAAGTGCGCCAGAGTTGCCAGCGTACAGAGATGTTGCCATATCAGCAATTGTTAATGGTGCGTATTGTGCTTGCTTCATCAACTCAGTAATGCGCTGACCACGGTCGATTTGCGCTTTCGTTTCTGCGTCCAAATCCGATGCGAACTGAGCAAATGCTGCCAATTCACGGTACTGTGCTAGTGCAAGACGAATACCACCACCGAGCTTCTTAATAATCTTAGTCTGTGCCGCACCACCTACACGTGATACTGATAGACCCGCATTAATCGCTGGACGGATGCCTGAGTTAAATAAGTCAGTTTCTAAGAAGATCTGACCATCTGTAATTGAAATTACGTTTGTTGGTACGAAAGCAGATACGTCACCCGCTTGCGTCTCAATGATAGGCAATGCCGTCAAAGAACCTGTCTGGCCTTTAACTTCGCCATTAGTCATCATTTCTACGTATTCAGCATTCACACGTGATGCTCTTTCTAGCAAACGTGAGTGTAAGTAGAATACGTCGCCAGGGTAAGCTTCACGTCCTGGTGGGCGCTTCAATAGCAATGATACTTCACGGTAAGCCCATGCTTGTTTTGTAAGGTCATCATAAACGATAAGTGCGTCTTCACCACGATCACGGAAATACTCTGCCATTGCGCAACCTGCGTATGGAGCGATGTATTGAAGTGCCGCTGAATCGGATGCTGCCGCTGCAACAATGATTGTGTGCTCTAATGCGCCATGCTCTTCAAGCTTACGAACAACTGCAGCAATTGATGATGCTTTCTGACCGATCGCAACATAAACACATTTAACACCAGTGCCTTTTTGGTTAATGATCGCGTCGATAGCAACGGCAGTTTTGCCCGTTTGACGGTCACCAATGATTAACTCACGTTGACCACGACCAATTGGAACCATCGCGTCGATCGCTTTAATACCCGTTTGGATTGGCTGATCAACTGATTTTCTCTCGATAACGCCTGGTGCAACAACTTCTAGAGGACGTGATGAAGATGCGTTAACATCGCCTTTACCTTCAATAGCTTGTCCAAGAGGACTAACAACACGACCAAGAAGTTCAGGGCCAACCGGCACTTCCATGATGCGGTTTGTACATTTAACCGTGTCACCTTCTGAAATATGAAGGTAATCACCTAGTACAACTGCACCAACTGAATCTTGCTCAAGGTTAAGCGCCATACCGAACGTGTTTCCCGGGAATTCTAGCATTTCACCGAACTGGGCGTCAGCTAGGCCGTGAATACGAACGATGCCGTCACTCACACTAATTACTGTGCCTTCTGTACGGGCTTCTGCTGAAAAGTCAAAACCCTCTATTTGTTTTTTAATTAAATCACTGATTTCAGAAGCGTTTAATTGCATGACTAACCTCTCTTATAAAATTAATTTACAGACAAACAAACGCTCAACGCGTCTACTTTTGCCTTAATTGATGTATCGATTACTTTGTCGCCTTCTCTAATGACAACACCACCCGTAAGTGTGTCGTCTACAAGTGTGTCGACATTAACTGTTGTATTGTGCTTAGATGACAAGTCACCAACGATTGCCTTAACTTCTGCATCACTTAACTCATATGCACTGACAACAGTGAAGTTCTTACCTTGGTTCGCAGCAAGTACCGCAGCTTCAAAGGTGTTAGCAATACTGCTCATCGCCTCTGTGCGGTCGTTGTTAAGAATAAGGTTGATGAACGAAGACTCTTGCGAGTTGAGGCTTTTAGCCATTGCTTTTTCAAGCAGCGTACAGATCAATTGAATCTTTTGATCCTTGCCTGTACTTGGAGAGGCCACAAAAGCTTGTGTTGCGTCATCAGACATAATTGCACTAGCAGCGCTAAGTAGGTTGCTCCACTCAGAGTGTGAGCCGCCCTGCTCTGCAATGTCAAAAATCGCTTGTGCGTAAGGCTTGGCAATTGTTGATAATTCCATCGTCTAGACCTATAGTGATTGAGACAATTTAGAAAGCATGTCTTTGTGCGCTTTCGCGTCGACTTCCTTCTCTAGGACTGAGTTAACACCCTGCATAACCAAAGTCGAAACTTGGTCTTTCAGGTCGTTACGCGCTCTAACAACTTCTTGATCAAGCTCAGATTTAGCATGTGCTTTGATCTTGTCAGCCTCTTCAACTGCAGCGCCTTTAGCGTTGTCAATCATTACGTTAGCTTGCTTATCAGCGTTATCAATAATCTCTTTCGCTTGGTTTTTAGTGCTCGCAATAAGTTCTTCAGCTTTTTGCTGTGCTTGTGCGTGCTCTGCTCTACCTTGCTCTGCTGCCAATAGACCTTCTTCGATGCTTTTCTTACGTGCAGCCATCGCCTCAACAAGTGGCGGCCAGACAAACTTCATGCAAAACCAAACAAACAGGCCGAACATGATGAGTTGTCCAAATAGCGTAGCGTTAATATTCATAGCAAATACCCTTATTTAGGTGAAAAAGAAATAAATTAACCAGCTACCGCGAAAATGATATACATTGAGATACCAACAGCGATCATCGGTACAGCGTCAACTAGACCCATTACGATGAACATTTGCGTTCTTAGCATTGAAGTTAATTCAGGCTGGCGTGCAACGCCTTCTAGATACTTAGAACCTAGAGTACCGATACCAACAGCGGCGCCAAGTGCACCAAGACCCATTAGAATTGAACCCGCTAAAAATAATGTTGCTTGTACTTCAGTCATTTCTTACTCCTACTTGTAAAAATTATTAAAAAATTAATGTTCTTTCTGGTGAGCCATATCCATATATACAATTACCAGCGTCATAAAGATAAACGCTTGCAATAATACGATTAAGATGTGGAAAATAGCCCACGGTAAAGACAGGGCCCACTGCGCATACCACGGCAACAGTGCAATTAGAATGAAGATCATCTCACCGGCGTACATATTACCAAACAAACGTAACGCTAGTGAAACTGGCTTAGCCAGCAAGTTCACCCCTTCTAAAAATAAGTTAAACGGCAGCATCCATTTACCAAATGGGTGCAACGTTAATTCACCAACAAATCCACCAAGGCCTTTTTCTTTAATACTAAAGAAAAGGATCAAAAGGAAGATACCAAGCGCCATACCGAATGTGGCGTTTGGATCGGTTGTTGGTACAACTTTCAGATACTCTATACCCATTAATTGTGCCGCATACGGCAACCAATCAACTGGCACGAGATCCATTGTATTCATCAATACAATCCAAATAAAAGTGGTTAGCGCAAGTGGCGCAACCATTGGATTTTTGCCTTTAAACGAGCCACGAACGTTGTCGTCAATAAAATCAATAACGCTTTCAATAAAGTTCTGAAGACCGCTTGGCGCATCAACTGTGGCGCGCTTAGCTGCTTTTGCAAAAATAAATAAGAACAACGCACCCAGAACAAAAGAAAAGCCTAGAGTGTCGACATGAAACGCCCAAAAACCCATTTCTTTAGCTTGCTCTGCGCCATGAGCAATACCCCATGTACCATCTGGGTGTTGACCAAAAGTTAAATTCTGTAAATGGTGCTTAATATAAGCGCTTGCTGTTAATTCGCCTTGTGCCATTATTTTTGTCTAAACCTATCTAGTATAAATCCAACCTGCCCCACAACCAAACTCAAAATGAGTGCGCCGGGGTCAAGTGCCAACAAACTAAGCCCAATCAAGGTAAACATCGCCAGAGAAAATATTCTCAACACGCTACTCTTGATGGCCATCCTAAAACTCTTTTGAGCGTCAGCATTAACTGCCGCTTTTTGCTTGCGCATAAAGTAATCAAACAACCAAGTGTTGATAAAACTTACCAATGCGCCGTAAAGCGCATCTGGGCCAAAACCGTAGCTATAAAATGCTAAAACTGCTACTGCGAGTAGTAAGGACTGAACTAGTGAATTCACTGATTTCATCCCAATTGACAACCACCCTGGCCATACACAAACGCAACATTATACCGTTTTAGTGATTTTAATCAAGTCACAGGTGTATGATTTTTTGTTGTTATTCTCAAGTTGGAATGAAAAACCCTCAAGTGGAACGCTCGCAATGCCTCGCCAAACAGATAATATTAGCTGCCCTCACCAAACCAGCCTCCCGCTCTTTGCAAGTCCTTAAATCTTGCTTACTGGGCCCAAGTGATTCCAGTAGAACTTACGGAATTTAATGGAAAAACCTTTGTATTTACCTTTATTTTTCTCTTGTAGCTGTTTATTGGAAAAAAAACCCTAAAAAGCCTTTTATAATAGTCTATCATCCCGCCCTTTATAATTAAGCACATCAATTGAAATGATAGCGATTATTGAAGATCTTGCAAAGCAAGGTGTTGAACTCAATGAGCAAAACAAGCAAAATCTGACCCATTATTATCACGGCCTACACCCCTCAGACTACAACGATTCTGAAGCAGGTTATCTGCTGCAATGCGCAAACATCCACTTAGCGCTTGGCGCCTCAAAACAAGGCGATGAGACACTTATTGAAAGCTCTAACATCGCCAGTCCAAATTCAACGGCAATTAATACCGTTATCAGCGTTATTACTAAAGACAAGCCCTTTATTCGGGACACTCTTATTATGTGCATCAATGTCTTTGGTGCAAACATTATCTTTACACACGCCTCCTTACTTGAGGTTGGGCGTGACAAAAAAGGCAGTATTCGCCACCTTTCTCCCTACAAAAAAGGCGAGGGCCAAGAAGACGAAATTGAGTCTTTTATGCAGTTCCACCTTGAGTTTATGTCGCCCGAGAGTGTCGACGCGCTCAAGGAAAAAATGCGCAGACGAATTGATGCAATTCACTATGTGGTTAGTGACTGGCCCATCGCACGCAATCGTTTGCTGAAAATTGCCGACCTCCTCAGTTCTGAAAAAGCACCCACGTCCAGCAGCGATTTTATTCGCTGGATAGAAAATCATCACTTTGCCGTTCTTGGCAGTGCAGAAATTGCACAAAACACAGCACTGAAGCCGATTGTCAGCGAAAGCGCCAGCGGCCTATTTCGCTACTTGCTGGAGAACGACCAAGATGTCACACCATTTATCCCCAATCTTTCATTTGGCCCTTCATCACTCATTGTAACCAAACTATCGGTTGCCTCTAAGATTCACCGTACGCGACAAATGGACGTTATTGCGATCCATGTTGACGGGCGCTATTATTGCTTTGTTGGCTTTTTGTCTGGCACGTCTTTCAACCAAAGTGTGTTTCAGGTGCCTCTGATCAAAGAAAAGGCTGAGCGTGTTCTAGAGCGCTCCGGACTGCGCTCAACCAGTTGCAATCATAAGGCAATGCAGAATCTGCTAGAAAGCTTTCCACGTGCGCTTTTATTTCAAATCAAAACAGAGCGGTTATTGGAAATTGGTGGCAGTGTCTTAAGCCATCAAGAGCGACGCAAAACACACGTGTACCTGACCAAAGACCGTTGTGGTCATTTTTATACAAGCCTGGTGTATTTGCCTCGTGATATTTTCGACTCCGAGCTGCGCCAACGAATCCAACAACGACTGCACGCCATGTTTGAGGCGAATTTTGTTTTATTCGATGTGCGTTTTTTCGATTCCGTCTTATGTCGCATTGAGTTTAATATCTTTACCCAATCAAACGCTGAAATAAGCGAAGAAGAGCTTACTACAGAGATTAAGTCGATTGCTTATGATTGGTACGCAGAGCTGCGCCACGTGATGCAAATGGGTAGCGCCGAACCGTCCTTATTTAATGATTATCAGAACGCATTTCCACGGACCTACACGAACGACTACGGCGTTGATCGTGGCTTTGAAGACATTCTCAAACTCGAATCTTTATCGCCAAACAATTTTGTCAGTGACTTGTTTGTTGGCTCTAAGCGCTTTACCGACAGTGTTAACTTTAGGATTTACAGCAAAGATCATTCGCTCACCCTGTCCGATATTGTTCCCGTCTTTGAAAACTTGGGTGTCAATGTGGTTTCCGAGCACCCCTACAAAATCAATACCGGCGGCAGTCATCGAATCACCATTCGCAATATCGAATTATTACGAAAAGACCAGAAAGATTTTGACTTGGCGGTGGATAAAGCCCGATTTCTCCGGGCGTTTGAGCAGATTTGCATAGGTGCAATTGAAAATGATGGCTTTAATCAACTTGTCCTTTGTGCCGGTCTCGATGTTAGGCAAGCCAATCTATTTCGCGCCATTTACGTTTACCTAAAGCAAATAAACTTTGGTTACAGCCAAAACTTTATTACCAACACTTTGACCAGCCACATTGAGTTGAGTCGCGCGTTATTTGCCTTGTTTGAAGCAAAGTTCGATATCAGCAACAAAGAGCATGTTAACGCGCAAAAATCTATAAAAAATAGCATTATAGAGCGGCTCGAGGCGGTCTCATCGCTGGATGAGGACAGAGTAATAAGCGGCTATTTAGAAGTCATTGAAGCAATGGTTCGAACCAATTACTACCAAGATAATGAAGATTACCTGTGCTTTAAAATCCAATCCAAGAAAATTTCTTTCCTGCCAAAGCCCGCGCCTTTATACGAAATATTCATGTATTCCGCACGCGTTCAAGGGGTTCATTTACGCGGCGGAAAAATTGCCCGCGGTGGGTTGCGTTGGTCGGATCGCTCTGAAGACTTTAGAACCGAAGTCCTAGGCTTAGTCAAAGCACAGCAGGTTAAAAATACGGTCATTGTGCCGGTCGGCTCCAAAGGTGGTTTTGTGCCAAGAAGTTTGCCAGCCGAGCGAGACAAAATGCTCGCCGAAGGTGTTGCCTGTTATAAGTTGTTTATTCAATCACTACTCGATCTAACCGACAATATTGTCGATGGTGTTATTGTTCCACCAAAAAATGTTGTGCGTCATGACGACGACGACCCCTACCTGGTGGTTGCCGCCGACAAAGGAACCGCCAGTTTTTCTGATATTGCCAATGAAATTTCTACAAATCATAATTTCTGGCTTGGTGATGCGTTCGCTTC
This sequence comes from uncultured Gammaproteobacteria bacterium, assembly GCA_913020715.1. Classification (GTDB taxonomy): domain Bacteria; phylum Pseudomonadota; class Gammaproteobacteria; order PS1; family Pseudothioglobaceae; genus Pseudothioglobus. The sequence goes on along the minus strand of CAJVZH010000001.1, from coordinate 121,556 downwards.
CGGTGGCTCAGTTGGATACGATCATAAGAAAATGGGCATTACCGCACGAGGCGCCTGGGAATCTGTCAAACGCCACTTCCGTGAAACGGGCAAAGACATTCAATCTGAAGCCTTTAGTGTTATTGGTGTTGGCGACATGGGTGGCGATGTCTTCGGCAACGGTATGTTGCTTTCGAAACATATTCGCCTACTTGCAACCTTTAACCACCTTCATATCTTTATCGACCCGAACCCAGATGAAAGCGTTAGTTTTGTCGAAAGACAGCGACTTTTCACCACTGAAAATACCACTTGGCAAGATTACGACAAAAAACTCATATCAAAGGGCGGTGGTGTTTTTGAGCGCAGCGCAAAGTCTATTGAATTGTCGCCAGAAGCAATGAAAGCACTTGGCACAACACAAAATAAACTTAGCCCCGACGCGCTAATAAATACACTATTGAAGGCGCCGGTAGACCTGTTTTGGAATGGCGGTATTGGCACCTACGTTATTGCCAGTGACGAATCTCACCTTGACGCTCAGGATAAGGCCAACGATTCAACGCGTGTTAAGGCGAGTGAACTTCGCTGTCAAGTGATTGGCGAGGGCGGCAATCTGGGAATGACACAGAACTCCCGCATTGAATTCGACCTATTGGGAGGGCGCTGTTACTCTGACGCCATTGACAATTCGGCCGGTGTGGACAGCTCTGACCACGAGGTCAACTTAAAAATTCTACTGAGCACTCTTGAGACCTCAAAACGCAACAAAGCCCTTAGTTCAATGGAATCTGAGGTGGCCACTTTATGCTTACAAAACAACTACGAACAATCGGCCGTTATCAGCATTCACACCCAACCCAACCTCGAAAACTTAGCCGGCCAAGCAGAGGCGATAAGCTACCTGGAAAAAGTCGGGCTGTTGGATCGTGAACTTGAATTTTTACCAAGCAAAAAAGAACTCAAGAGTCGTCTACTGAGCAGCAAATGCTTAACCAAGCCCGAGCTTGGCGTATTGCTTGCTTATAGCAAAATGGATTTTTATGAAAATCTTTTAGACACGAATTTAGCCGTCGGGAAAGGGCTTTACCCTCACCTGCTTAGCTACTTTCCTCAGCTTGTAACGGACGAATACACAGGCTTACTTGATGACCACAGGTTAAAAAATGAAATTATTTTAACGGTAGTTGTTAATAAAATCATAAATACCATGGGTCCGGTTTTTCACATCCGCATGCACAACCTAACAGGCGCCAGTTACGCACAAATAGCCAGAGCCTATCTTATTAGCGCTGAGCTTTTAGGAGTGAGTGACTTGCTAAAAGCTATTCATGGGTTGGATAACAAAATTGCAAGTCGTGCCCAGTATGACGCCATTAGGTCGTTGACAAAAGTTGTTCGCGCTAACGTTGTCTGGCTCTTAAACAACAAAAGTGAATTGGATGTTAGTTCGACTCTAGACGACTACCAAGCCAAATATAACGACGTCAAAGAAAGTGTCCTGAAACTCAGTAAAGAGCATTTAAGCCTCAAAGTTGATGACCTTATTGAACAAGACCTTCCCCGTGAGCTTGCTGAGAACATCTCACTTGCCACCAATTTGTATCACGCCCTAGACGTGATTGCCATCGCTGAAAAATGCCAAAGCACCATGGACGATACGCTGTCTGCCTATTTCAGCATTTCTCAAGACCTGGACATTCGCTGGCTCAGCTTAAAAATTAACGCCCTAGAGGTGACTAATGCTTGGCATGCAAGTGCAAAATTTAAGCTGCAAAACCAGCTGAGGGGTGTTCATACTCACATTACTGAAACGGCGATTGGCCTGGGTTCCTCGGCACAATTTCACCAGGCCTACACGGCTAAGATTGAACGGTTGCGGCTAATGACTCAATCCATCAAAGACGAGGAGCAAATGGACTTTACGACACTTCACGTCATTGTTGGCGAGTTAGAAGGGATTTTATAAGAGGCCTTTATGCAATGGTCTCTTTAGGCTCTATGCGACAGTCTTAATCATTTCTGCGGCGGCTATACGAGTCTTCTCGCTAATCTTAATTCCGCCTAGAATGCGCGCCACCTCGTCTGTACGCTCTTTGTTGTCCAATGCATGCACTTCGGTGAAGGTTTCACCGTCTTGCTCGCTCTTAACCACCCTCATATGCGTGTGCCCTTGTACAGCCACCTGTGCAAGGTGGGTAACGCACATCACTTGATAGCGCGATGAAAGCCCTCGCAATAAGCGCCCAACCACTTCGGCAACAGCACCACTGATGCCCACATCAACTTCATCAAAGACAATACTTGGTGACAACTCCGACTTACTGGTAACCACCGAAAGCGCCAACGAAATACGCGACAACTCGCCACCGGAAGCCACCTTATTAAGCGCCTTAAAGGCTTGGCCCATATTGGTTTTCACCTGAATAACAATCTCTTCATTGCCGTTCAACTGCACCTTGTCGGCAAGCGAATTGAGCACAAACTGAATCTCACTGCCCGGCATGCCGAGCTCCTGCATCACTTCACTCACCAATTTTGAGAGCTTGCTGCTGGCGTTTTGGCGTTGTTTTGATAGCACCCTAGCTTCACTGTTATATACGGTCTTTAATTCACTCTGCCTTTCCAGCAAGGCTTGTATTTTGCCACTAGACACATCCATACCCTCTAGAGACTCTTGAATGGTGTTTTGCTTATTCCGCAATTCAGGTATTTGACAATGGTGCTTTCTGCCAAGATCATGCAGTTCGTTAATACGCGCCTCTAATTCCGCTGCACTTTCTTCATCACCGCCCACCTTACTTAAGTAATCGGTCAACTCATAAATGCTTTCTTGCACTTGCACTTGCGCACTCGAGAGTAGCGCCTCAACAGACTCTAAACTTTCGTCCACTTGCCGCGCATGGCTAATTTGTCCATCCACATCAACAAGCTGTGCGTTAATGCCGGCGTCGTGGTCAAGCACCCCCAAAATAGCGGATATTTTTTCAATCAATAGATTGGCGTTACTGCTAATTTTGTACTGCTCTTCAATGCTGTCAAGTTCGCCCTGTTCAAGTTGCGCCTCGACCAGCTCGCTTAGTTGGTGGGCCAATAATTCTTGCTGTGCAGCAAGCAATTCGCCACCATTTTGAATGCGTTCAATTTCGCTGCTTATTTGTTGGTATTCACGCACAACACTATTAAGCGCCCTCACTTGAGCCCGCACCTCCCCAAAATCGTCCAATAATATTCGGTGCTGTTGCGTGCGCAGTAGAAGCTGATGCTCGTTTTGGCCGTGCATATCAATCAGCTGGCCACCTACATTTCTCAGAATGGACAAAGTTACCGGTGTGCCGTTGACGTAAGCACGTGAGCGTCCATCACTGCCAACAACCCGGCGCAAAATACACTCGCCCTCATCATCCAAATCTTGCTCTTCTAGGAATTCTTTAAGCTGGGTGTTTTTATCCAGCGCAAAAGTTGCAATAATTTCGGCTTTGTTTTTGTCTTGACGCACAAGAGAGGCGTCCGAACGACCGCCAGTCACAAGATGCAGTGCTTGCACCATAATTGACTTGCCCGCACCGGTTTCACCGGTCACAACTGTCATTCCACCTTGAAAATCAACACTGAGGCTCTCAACAACAGCCAAATTTTTAATGGAAAGCTGCTCTAACATTTTTTATCAGAAATTATCATACATGTTAAGGTTAGGCTACCCAGCTATACCTTTCTACCCCAATGCAATTTAGAGCGAATAATTTTGAAATAATCATAGCGCTTAGGGTGTATCAAATGGACAAAATTTTCATGTTGCTTAACCCGCAGTTTGTCGCCCAACTGATTCGGCATCGATGACTGGCCATCAAAGCTGACGGTTGCACGCTCGACTGAATCCAGCACATGTATTAACACCTCACTCTCGCCGTGCAAAACAATAGGGCGATGGCTCATGGTGTGTGGGCAAATGGATACCAAGGTAATTGCATTGACACCAGGGTGCACAATCGGACCGCCACTTGACAATGAATAAGCCGTTGAGCCTGTTGGTGTGGCAATAATGATGCCATCCGCGCGCTGATTATTAACAAAACCACCGTCAACATACAAATCGAAATCAAGCATTCTTGGGGTGTGGTTACGGTGGATAACCACCTCATTAAAGGCCAGATGGCATGACAGGACCTTGTCTTCTCGCTCAACTTGACAAGACAATAATGCGCGCCTTTCTTTTATGTACTTACCCTCTAATATTTCAGCAACCGCCTCAGTCATGCGCTCCACCGCCAGGTCTACCAAAAAACCAAGATGGCCTAAATTGATGCCAAGAATTGGGATGTTGTTATCAACAAAAGTACGGGCTGTATTAAGAATTGTGCCATCACCACCCACCACAATGATAAGGTCTGCACTTTCTTTTATTGCAGCGGCGCCCTCAACGAGAACGATGCCCTGCTTTTCAAGAAACACACTTAGCCTGTTACCAGTCTGTTCGCTGGTAAAATCTTTTGGTTTGGTAATAATGCCAATTGTATTAAACATAGGCCTTGAAATATTATAAAAAGTGACCACATATCAATGAAATCAACACGAACAATGGTTCCCTGTAAATATACATTAGTTGGACAATAAAATGACAAAAAAGAAAGAGCAAGACATCGAGAAAGAGCAAGCCTCTGAAGATCAAACAGTTGAGACAACCGAGACCGAAGAGGTTCTCGACATTGAAGCACAGCTTGCCGAAGCACAGCAATCCGCAAAAGACAATTGGGATAAAGTTTTGCGCGCCCAAGCCGAAATGGAAAACCTCAAACGCCGCTCAGCCAGAGATCTAGAAAACGCACACAAATATGCCTTAGACGGCTTTGTTAAGGCCTTACTTGAGGTTAAAGACTCCTTGTCTATGGGTTTAAAGTCGGCCACCGAAGAGGGCGCAACAGTCAAACACATTGTTGAAGGTCTTGAAATGACAGACAAAGTTTTCACTTCAACGCTGGAAAAATTTGGGGTTGAAACGCTTAACCCTGTTGGTGAGAAATTCAATCCCGAACTACAAGAGGCAGTAACCATGATTCCGATGCCAGACAAAGAGTCAAACTCAGTGCTTGATGTTGTCCAAGTCGGCTTTACCTTAAATGGCCGCCTTGTTCGCCCTGCGATGGTAGTGGTTGTTCAGTAAACTGAAAATTTATCAAATTTTGTAAACCAAAACACACGTTTTTTACCAATAATTGATCATTTTTCACACAAAAGGCACTATTTAGCGCCTTTTTTATTGCTCTCTCGCCAACCCTTGGTTTTTCGTAAAGGATTTCAACAGCTCGCCAACGGATAATGAAAAAACGAAATAATTTATCCTTTTGATTAATATTTTTCGTTTAGCTCAACCATTAACTCTATAAAATTTCTTGGAGTTTATTGAGTGTTAACGAACTGTTCTTATTAGGAAAAAACTGTTCTTATTAGGAAAAAACTGCTCTTTGAGTAGTCAAAGTGTTTATAATGTTCCGCTGTGATTAACGTTCTAAGATCACCGCCAAAGATAGTAAAGTCAAATTATTTAACCTTAGCATATTATGTATTTAGCCAACCCATTCAAAGGATTAAGACCTGAAGGCGCAGAAGCTTCGTCTGTTTCTCTTCCTAGTACAGACCACCTGTCTGAAGAAATGATTAAGGCCTACAAGGGCAAAAATCCCTGGAGTTATCTGAATATTTTTAGCCCCGAAGACGTCTGTTCAAAAACAGACGGCGAGCTGGAGGCCGAGGCAAGAGAGAAATTTGCAGCGATGAAAAGTAATTCGGCAATTGCAAAAGACAGCGCCAACTCTTTTTACATTTACAAAATATCGACAGAAGATCACTCTCAAGTTGGAATGATTGCTACGGCAAAAATATCCGACTATGACGACCTAAACATTCGTGGACATGAGAAAATTTATGTTGAGAATTCTCAAAAAAGATTTGAACAAATTAAAAACCTAAACGCTCAAATCGGCCCTATTTACGTGGTCTACCCCGACGAAGCTAAATTGGCCAGCTTATTAGAAGAGCGAATCACTGTTAAACCAACTTATTCTTTTGACGCTATAGACGGCTGCCAGCACGAGCTCTGGGTCATAGACAATGAAGAGACTGTAGTACAAATCAGAGAATTATTTAACGCAATTAAGCGCACATACGTTGCCGATGGACATCACCGAATTGCTGCACTATCACGATTCGCAGAATACAGAAAACACCAAAATCATGACCACACGGGTGAAGAGCCGTATAATTTTTTCATGATGGCTCTGTTTCCAGAAAGCCAAGCGCGCATACTCGACTACAACAGGCTGGTAAAAGACTTATTTGGTTATTCTGCCAGTGACTTTATTGAGAAAATTGAAGAACACTTTATTGTTGAAAAGCAAAACGCGCCTTTCAAGCCAACTGCATTAGGGTCGTTCGGCATGTACTTGGACAACACATGGTATTCAGTTACCCTAAAAGACAAGCCCGAAGCGGCGCTTTCAGGACTAATGAACTTAGATATTAATATATTGCATCACTATCTGCTGGATCCAATTCTAGACATTGGCGATCCAAGACGCGACACAAGGATTGGTTTTATTGCCGGTTTCCACGGCCTAGAAGCAATCGAAAAAAAGGTCGACTCAGGCGAAGTCGAAGTTGGTTTTTCTTTTTTCCCAACACCAATGGAACACGTAATAAACTTTGCTGACAAAAACTTAACAATGCCACCAAAATCGACATGGTTTGATCCAAAACCATTAGATGGCTTGGTAGCATACGACTTCGAGGACTAACAATTATGATAACTAAGCCAACAATTAAACCGTCAAACCCGAACTTCTCTAGCGGCCCTTGCTCTAAGAGACCAGGCTGGGATATCAGTGCCCTACAAAACGCTGACACAGGCAGATCGCACAGAGCGAAACACTGTAAAGCAAAACTAAATGATGTTATTGTCAAATCAAGCAGCATTCTTGGCTTGCCAGAAGACTACACTCTAGCTATTATGGCTGGATCCAACACTGGCGCATTAGAAGCGGCCCTATGGTCTCTTTTAGGTGCACGAGGTGTGGACGTTCTTGCGTGGGAAAACTTTGGCAGAGACTGGGTCAACGATGTATTGAACGAGCTAAAACTTGAAAATGTCAACTCTCATGTAGCTGAGTACGGCGAACTCCCTGATTTAAGCAAAGCCAATTTTGATAACGACGTAATTTTCACGTGGAACGGCACAACAGCCGGTGTTCGTGTTCCTAACGCAGACTGGATTCCAGACGACAGAGCTGGCCTAACAATTTGTGACGCCACTTCTGCGGTGTTTGCTATGGACATGGATTTTAGCAAGCTTGATGTTGTTACTTGGTCTTGGCAAAAAGTTTTGGGCGGTGAAGGCGCTCACGGCATGATCGCATTGTCGCCTCGTGCACTAGAAAGACTTGAAACGCACACACCTACATGGCCAATGCCTAAAATTTACAGAATGGCTAGCAAGCAAAAAATCTCTAAAGGTATTTTTGCAGGCGCGACAATCAACACACCATCAATGATTTGTGTTGAAGACGTTATCGACTCACTAAACTGGGTAGAATCTGTGGGCGGTGCTGAAGCGTTAATTAAGCACTCAGATGAAAACCTTAATATTGTCTCTAACTGGATTGATGGCAGCGACTCATTTAAGTTTTTATGTGATGACGCAAGCGCAAGATCCTCAACAAGTATCACAGTAGCAATTAAAGATGAGTCGTTCACTAATATGAATGAAGACGATCAAAGAGCGCTTGTGAAAAAAATCGTAACACTGCTCGACGACGAAGGCGTGGCTTTCGATATCGGTGGCTACCCTAAAGCGCCAGCAAGCTTAAGACTATGGGGCGGACCAACAGTGCAAAACGACGACATGAGGGCAGTATTGCCATGGATTGAATGGGCTTATCAAGAGGTAAAGTAATGTATAAAGTATTAATTTCAGACGCAATGAGCAACGTTGCGGATCAAATCTTCAACGACAAAGGTATTGAAGTAGACGTAATCACAGGGCTGTCTGAGCAGGAGCTGATTAACATCATCCCTGAGTACGACGGGCTATTGGTTAGATCAGCAACAACGGTCACAGCAGACATCTTAGCTGCGGCGACTAAGCTTAAAGCGATTGCTAGAGCTGGTGCGGGCGTTGATAATATCGACTGCGCGAGGGCAAGAGAAAATGGCGTGGTTGTTATGAACACACCGGGTGGAAACACCAATGCCACTGCTGAGCACGCTTTTGCACTTATCATGGCTGCACTCAGAAAAATTCCTTTTGCAGACGAAACAACACACAAAGGCGAGTGGCAGAAAAAAGCCATCAAAGGCGTTGAGCTTTCAAAGAAAACGCTAGGCATCGTTGGTTTTGGTAATATTGGCGCAAGACTTAGTCACCTGGTTAGTGGTTTTGACGTTAACGTGCTTGTTTGCTCTAAGTCTTTAGAATCTCGTCAAGCAGAGTTCCCACACGTAACTAACGTGAGCTTTGACGAACTACTGGCACAGAGTGATATTATCAGTTTTCATGGCAAAGCGGCAGCTGACGGCAAGCCACTTGTTAACAAAGAACACTTAGCAAAAATGAAGTCTTCAGCAATCATCATCAATGCCGCTCGTGGCAACATGGTTGACGAGAGCGATCTTAATGATGCGCTTAACGAAGGCCTAATTGCGGGCGCTGCTATCGATGTGTTTTCAACAGAGCCGGCCAAAGAAAACGTTTTATTCAACAACCCTAAAGCAATTTTGACCCCACACCTTGGCGCTTCAACTGCTGAGGCTTCTATTGTAGTTGCTGAAATGGCGGCCAACCAAGTGGCTGACGTATTGCAAAACAACGTTGAGATCCACGTTGTGAATTAATCGCTTACAATGCAAGTTAGTCAAAAGGCGCTTTTATAGCGCCTTTTTTGTTTTTCTATTTTTCTAGCAAGGTTGCGCCAGTTTCCATACGAATAACTTGGCCATCTTTAAGGGCGTTGAATGTAAGAACCGCCTCGATTGTGCCGTCTGGAAAGTCCATAAAGCTGTGAGTTACCATTGCTTCGTCGTTCTCAAAAAGACAACGATGCTCTCTTTCCATAAAATCATCACTGGAAAACATATAATTGACCATTTCGCCAAGGTCGTCTTTGTTGTTTGTGCTGCCGTCTTGGTGACTGACCATCACGAAATCCTTGTGCATCAGGCTCATAAAAGCCTCTGTATCACGCTCTTTGCTGGCTTTTTGCATTTTTTCGTATACTGACATAATATTTTTCCTCTGGTAATTATACAAAATTGGGTCTTTCTGGCTTATTTATACCAGCTCCACAGCGATGGCTGTGGCTTCGCCACCACCAATACACAAACTGGCTATACCGCGTTTGAGGTCTTTATTTTTAAGGGCCGTTATTAGGGTTAGAATAATACGCGAGCCGGTAGAGCCAATCGGGTGACCTTGAGCGCAAGCTCCGCCATACACGTTGACCTTGCTTGCGTCTAAATTTAGCTCTTGGATGGCCAACATAGTTACCATGGCAAAGGCTTCATTTATTTCAAACAAATCCACGTCGGCCACTGTCCAATTCATTTTCTCTAACAAGCCTTGCACGGCGCCAATCGGTGCTATCGTAAACTCGCCCGGCGCACGAGCGAAACTATTCACAGCAAGAATCCGTGCCGCCGGCTTCCAGCCAGCATCTGCAACCGTATCACTGTCAGCCAATACCAAAGCCGAAGCGCCATCAGAAATAGAGCTGGCGTTGGCGGCAGTTATGGTGCCATCTTTTTTGAACGCGGGGCGTAATTGAGGTATTTTGTCGAGCCTTGCCTGCCCGGGTTGCTCATCCACCCTGACCGTCACCGAGCCCTTGCGGTTGATGATAACGACGGGCTCTATTTCATTCTCAACGTCACCATTGTTAATCGCGGCATTCGCCTTAGATAAAGAGTCTATGGCAAACTCATCCATGGCTTCACGGCTGATGCCATACTCGTCAGCTGTAGCTTGGGCAAAAACACCCATCAAGCCGCCTTCGTAGGCGTCCTCTAAGCCGTCAAAAAACATGTGGTCAAGCATTTGCCCGTGTCCCATGCGCATTCCTTGGCGAACCTTGGGCAATAGATAGGGTGCATTGCTCATACTTTCCATTCCACCACACAACACCACATTGGCCGAGCCGGCTTTAATGGCATTAAATCCCATAATAGCGGCTTGCATGCCCGAGCCACACATTTTGTTGACCGTGGTACAAGGAACACTTGTTGGCAAGCCAGCACCTAAAGCCGCTTGACGCGCTGGCGCCTGGCCTTGGCCTGCAGCCAATACACAGCCCATGTAAACTTCATCAATTTGCTCGACGTTGACACCCCCACGCTTAAGCGCACCTGTCATAGCAACTGAGCCCAATTGGGCTGCTTTTTGGCTGCCTAAACTGCCATCTAGGCCACCCATTGGGGTTCGGCTACCGGAAATAATATAGATTTCTTGACTCATAAAAACAATTATAGTGTGTTTTAGAGGTGGCTGCTTGACAGGCACAGAACGATGCGTTATATTTAGCAGTCTCAAGTCGGCAGGCAGTGAGTGAAAACGGTGTGTGCCATTGATGACTTTAAATGCGTTGTAAGGATTGCAATGATTGACTTGGGCACCGACCTCACTCCACTCTCTAGAAAGTTTGCCGCCGATGGCTCGGCATATACTGTATCTGGCGCATCTTTACCGGCGCTTGTATTTATCCATGGTGTTGGCATGAATGCCGATGTATGGCAATCGCAGGTAGAGCACTTCAGCGGCTCTTATCAAGTTATCACCTACGACTTTCTGGGTCATGGCGAGAGCCCCATGCCAAACGACAACCCCACACTGGACGACTATGTGGAGCAACTTAATCGTCTCGTTGAACATGTTGGCCTGTCATCCTTTTCTTTGGTGGGCCATTCGATGGGCGCATTGCTTAGTGTTGCCTTTGCACTGAAATACCCGAATAAAGTGCAAAGCCTAATACCCATAAATATTGTTTTTAATCGAACTCAATCAGAACAAGGCCGTGTCTTACAAAGAGCAGAACAAATCATTAAGTCTGGAGAAATTGGCAATACCGATCAAACCCTAAAACGCTGGTTTGCGGGAAAAAATAGCGCCCAAGAGTTAACAAAAATAACAAAAATTAAGCAGTGGTTAGCGAATGCTTCACCCTATGGCTACGGCCGTGCTTATCGTTTATTTGCGCTTTCCGACAAAGCATTCGTTAATCAACTCCCGCTTTTAACCCCCCCTGTTCTATACTTAACAGGCGATGACGATCTAAACTCAACGCCTGGCATGTCAGAACAAATGGCGGAACTAACACCTAATGGGGAGTTTTTCTCCTTTACTGGTGAAGCGCATATGATGGCCTATATTGCTCCAAAAAAAATCAACGCCCGCATCGCAACCTTTCTAGCCGAGGCATTACAAAAGCATGATTAGTGAAGAATCCAGAAAGTTTCGGCACGCCCTGGGTGCTTTTCCAACAGGTGTCACCGTGGTCACCACCATTGACAATGATGGTCAGCCCATTGGCTTTACCGCTAACTCATTTAGTTCAGTGTCGCTAGACCCCAAGCTGATTCTTATTTGCATTGATAAAGCCTCGATTAATCTTGAAGCGTTTACAGAAAGTGCACATTTCGCTGTCAACATTCTGTCAGAAAAACAGCAGCAAATATCAACCACTTTTGCCAGCCCTGTTGATGACAGGTTTGCTGATGTGAGCTGGATGCCAAAAACAACAGGTTGTCCAATCATTGCCGACACCGTAGCCTGGTTCGATTGTGTTAAAAATAATTGTTTTGATGCTGGCGACCACTACATTCTTTTGGGTGAGGTTGTGGAGTTTGATAGCACCATCATCACTCCATTAGTGTTTTTACGAGGCAACTATGTCAATCTAGCCCTTGAACAGAAAATGCTCCGTGCATTGGAAGATGACAATACCAAGGTGCTGGTTGGTGCGCTCATTGAATGTCAAAGTCAAATTTTCCTCATCGAAAAGCCCGATGGTTATTTAGATTTCCCAACGGCAAGCAGCCTTGGCTCGCCTGATGACGGCGACAGCCTACTCGGAAAACTGCATTCGGCTGGTATTGACGCATCCGAGCACTATCTTTTTTCAGTGTTTGAAAGCGATGACGACAAAAGCAGTTTGATCTACTATCGTGCGCAAGTTGAAAACACGACAAAGACGTCGGAGGGGAGGTTCTACGCCTTTGATGAAGCGCCATTTCAACGCATTCGCGACGAATGGAGCCGAACAATGCTACGCCGCTACATTGCCGAAAGGGCGCTTAACGCCTTTGGTATTTATGTCGGCAAAGAGACAGGCGGCAAGGTTGAGGCCATTGCCAAGCCCGGAGACTATTTATAGGAATTAATTATGGATTTTTCTTTTTTTGCACACATGGAGCGCATTGAAAAAAACCAATGCCAAAGGCAACTCTACGACGAATATCTTGAGCTGTGTCTTATTGCCGAGAAAGGTGGTTTTACCACGATCTGGACAGGAGAGCACCATGGGATGAACTTTACCATTGCCCCCAATCCATTTACCAGTTTAGTAGACCTGTCGCACCGCACAAAAAACATAAAGCTTGGTACAGCAACAATTGTTGCCCCTTTTTGGCACCCCATTAAACTAGCGGGCGAAGCTGCTATGGCCGATCTCATTACCCAAGGTCGCTTGCAACTTGGCATTGCCAGGGGCGCTTATTCATTTGAGTACGAGCGTGTTGGTTGCGGTATTGACGCTTATGGTGCCAGTGGCGCTCTTCGTGAAATGGTGCCGGCTGTACAAAAACTTTGGCAAGGAAATTACGCGCACGATGGCGACAAGTGGTCCTTCCCAAAGACAACCAGCTCGCCCAAACCCTTTCAAGACAAAGGTCCGCCAATTTGGATTGCCGCGAGAGATCAAAGCTCTCATGATTTCGCCTTAGAGAACGATTGCAATGTTCAAGTGACGCCACTATGGCTGGGTGACGATGAAGTGATCTCGTTAATGGAAAAATTTAACAATGCCTGCGAGAAGCACAGCGAAAAGCCAAGACCTAAGATAATGCTCCTTCGACACACCTTCGTCGCAGAAACTGAAGAAGAGGTGGCGCAGGGTGCAAAAGACATTTCACGCTTTTATTGCTATTTCGGCGCATGGTTTAAGAACGAACGACCGATTGACCAAGGCCTAATAAAGCCACTAAGTGAAGATGAAATGGCAAAAATTGAGATGTACTCGCCTGAAAACATGCGCAAAAACAGCATTATCGGAAGCCCTGAAAACGTTATCCAAAGGATCAAGCTTTGTGAAGAACTGGGTTATGATGAATACAGTTTTTGGACAGACAACAGCATGAGTTTTGATAAGAAAAAACGCTCGTTAGAGCTCTTTATTAACAAAGTCATGCCGGCATTTAAATAAAGACAACAAAGGAAAGCAATGAAACACTTTAAGCACTACATTAATGGTGAATTTTCGACTGGTGCGAATCATTTCGAAAGCACAAACCCAGCCAATGGCAAATCATGGGCAACGTTTCCCGCCGCCAGCGAAGAAGAATCCAGTTTCGCCATTGAATCTGCCCATGAGGCATTATTTGAGGGGCCTTGGTCGAAGCTAAACGCCACCGAGCGTGGCAGGTTACTATATAAACTCGGTGATTTAATTGCCCAAAACGCCGACGCTTTGGGCCAGCTAGAAACAACAGACAGTGGCAAGCTCGCCGTAGAAACCAAAAACCAATCAAAATATGTGGCTGATTACTATCACTACTACGCGGGTCTGGCAGACAAAATTCAAGGGGAAGTTCTGCCAATAGATAAGCCTGACATGTGTGTTTTTACGACACGTGAGCCTATTGGTGTGGTGGTGGCGATTGTGCCGTGGAACGCACAATTGTTTTTATCAGCAACCAAAATTGCGCCTGCGCTTGCAGCCGGCAATACCATTGTTGTTAAGGCGTCTGAACAAGCGCCGGCAGCCTTATTTAAATTTGCCGAACTGGTAGATAAAGCCGGCTTTCCCCCTGGCGTAGTAAATGTTATTACAGGCTTTGGCGAACCTTGTGGTCGGGTAATCAGCTCACACCCAAAAGTTTCAAAAGTGGCCTTTACCGGCGGCTGTGAAGTGGCGCAACACATTATTCGAAATACCGCTGAAAACTTTGCCCATGTCAGCCTTGAACTTGGCGGCAAATCACCCATGTTAATTTTTGATGATTGTGACATTGAAGGCGCTGTCAACGGCGTTATCGCTGGAAACTTTGGTGCTTCAGGCCAAAGTTGTGTTGCTGGGTCTCGTGTCTTTGTGCAAAAGTCAATTCACAAAGAGCTTGTTTCTCGAGTAGCAGAGCGAGCAAAAGAAATTGTTGTTGGTGACCCTCTTGACGACAAAACGCAGGTTGGACCACTGGCCACAGCGCACCAAGTTGACCGTGCATACAATGTAATTACTGAGTCTGTTAAACAAGGCGCCAAGCTGGTTTTCGGCGGCAAGAGGCCCGAACACTTAAAAATAGGCAACTATCTTGAGCCAACGTTACTGGATTGCCCCAACCAATCTATCGACAGCACCCGCACGGAATTGTTTGCACCAGTAATGAGCATCATCACTTTTGAGTCTGAAGAAGAGGCAATTAACATGGCGAACGACTCAGAGTTTGGCCTTGGGGCGGGCGTATTCACACAAAATATTGCAAGAGCCCACCGAGTATCACAAAAAATTCGATCTGGTATTGTCTGGGTAAACACCTACCGAGCTATTTCGCCGATAGCGCCATTTGGCGGCTTTAAAAACAGTGGCGGCAGTCGTGAAGCCGGTATTGATGCTATACATGAATACACTAGGACAAAGACGACTTGGATTAACACCTCGAGCGAGCCAATGCAAAACCCTTTTGTCATGCGATAATAAAAGACAAGCAATTAACTGGAGAAATCAAAATGGACAAAGAGCTATTTGAACTTGGACTAGAAAAAAGAAAAGCAACACTCGGTGAAGACTACGTCAATAAAAACCTAGCAGCAGCTGATGATTTCAACCGTCCGTTTCAGGAGCAAATGACTCAGTGGTGCTGGGGATTTGGCTGGGGCGATGAGACGATTGACGAAAAAACACGATCAATGATGAATCTTACGATGATCGCCGCACTTGGAAAAATGCACGAGTGGGAAATTCACTGCAAAGGGGCACTAACAAATGGCGTAACGAAAGAAGAGTTGAAAGCTATTATTCATGCCATTGCCATCTATTGTGGTGTGCCACAGGGTGTTGAATGTTTTAGAATTGCAAGAGAGGTGCTTGAAGAGGCAGGCGAGATATAGGCGCAACCTTGATCTATCATTGCTTTCAGGGGTTTTTATAGCCGGTACTCCAAATCCAAACAAACAGTCAGGGGGGTGAGACGGGAACTAAGGCTTGAAGTTGTCATAATTTAACTCACCCCTACACAGAAAAATGAAGACAGGCCTGGACAATAGGGCGAATTATATATAACAAAACACGCGTTGCGCAATGCAATAATACTGTAGTTCAAAGACACAACCGGTTATCGAATCTTCATCAAATCCTCATGAATCAACTTGGACAGTTGATATAATTAGCCGAACCATGATCAAGGAACTCATATGAAACGTCTTTTGTCGTTTTTATTACTGCTGCTTTTGGGGCCTTTTTCGCAGGCCAACGCCTCTTTATTGCCGGCAAACGAAGCATTCCAGCTCAACGCTCACGTTGCTGAGAACAATGTTGAGTTGACATGGTCAATTTCTGACGGCTATTTTATCGTCAAAGATAGTGTTGAGATTTCTACCGCAGCACCAAACCAACTTGGCACCGCCATTTTCCCGCAGGCAACGCCTACGGCTGACGCCTTCTTGGGCAATATCAATATCTACCGTGGCGAACAAAGTGTTGTACTGCCAATATCTAGCGAAAATACATCCGACATAGCGCTTACTGTTGTTTTTGATGGTTGCGCTGATCTCGGTATTTGTTATCCACCAATTACAAAGAATATTGCCCTTTCTACCCCTGCTAAAGAGCAAGTGCCGGCTGGCTCCGAAGCTCCCGCGCTTAACTCTATCACTGCCACCGAACCGTCAACACAAGTCAGCTTGTTGCAATCAAGCGGCCCTTTACCTGCCGATGAGGCCTTTAATCTAGACATTCTTGCGGTTGATGAGAAAGCGCTCACCGTCAGATGGCTGGTCCATAAAGATTACTATCTTTACAAAGACAAAATATCGATTGATGTTGAAGGCGCCAGCATTGCCAATATACTCTACCCAGATGCAACCTTAAAAAACGACGAGTTCTTTGGTCATGTTAGCATCTATGACCGGCCAATTGAGGTTTTGCTTTCGCTTACGGACATCAGCAGTGGCGAAGTAAAGTTGAGCATAGAATATCAAGGCTGCTGGAAAGGCGGGGTTTGCTATCCACCACAACAAGCCAATTACAGTATTAACCTGCCAGGCAGCAAAGCAAACAGCATTACTAATGACTCTGCTGACAATATAGAGACGCCTACAGAGTCTCTGCCTGCCGCCTTTGAACAAATGAACAACGAAGAGTTAACGGCTCAAGAATTGTTCCAAAAAGGGGGTTTGGCCTTGTTTATCGGCGCTTTTCTTGCCGGTCTTGCACTATCGTATACGCCGTGTATTTATCCGATGGTGCCAATTCTTTCGGGCATCATTATTGGCCAAAAAGACTCGCCCAGCACGTTTAAGGCTGTTTTAATGTCGTTGGTTTTTGTGCTGTCGATGTCGATTGCTTACGGACTGATCGGTGCCACTGCGGGGTATTTTGGTGCTGGTGTTAACATTCAAGCAATATTGCAAACGCCGTGGATCCTTGTGCTCTTTGGCCTTATCTTTGTCTTTTTGGCCTTTTCAATGTTCGGCTATTACGACATTCAGCTGCCTAAAAAACTGCAAAGTAAAATCACCCAAATCAGCAACAAACAAAACGGTGGCAGCTTTATTGGTGTCGCCGTTATGGGCTTTCTATCTGCCCTCATCATCGGCCCTTGTGTAACGCCATTCCTGGCCACAGCACTTAGCTACGTCATTGCCGACGGTGGCGCCACAAAAGGCGCAGTCGGCCTATTTGCGATGGGGCTGGGCATGGGCGTGCCTCTCATCATTATTTGTGGCTGGGGCATCAATGCCCTTCCAAAGTCCGGACGTTGGATGGAGACCGTCAAACATGTGTTTGGTGTGCTCATGTTGGCCGTTGCACTTTACCTGCTTGATCGCATCATTTCGCCGTTTGCCTCACTAGCGCTTTGGGCGAGCTTATTAACAATAGCACCAATTGCTCTGGGAGCAATCAACCCGCTAGACAAACAAAGCAGCTCGTGGCGACGCATCTTCAAAGCGGTAAACTTAATTGTCTTGGGTTACGGCATCCTGTTATGGCTGCTTGTTGCTCGAGGGGGTGGCGACATGTATCAGCCCCTTGCAGACTGGGACTATAACGCCAACAACCAAACCGTGCAAAGCGTTGAGTTTGAGTTGTTGCAATCTGAAGAGCAACTAGACAGCTTGATTGCCAACACCCGAGGCAGTGACAACCTAATTGTGCTGAAGTTTTATGCCGACTGGTGCGTCTCATGCAAAACACTAGAAAGAAAGGTTTTCTCCGACCGTGAAGTTATTAATAGTTTAGACAATGCCCTTGCCTTAACAGCGGACGTCACGGATAATACCGAGTCCAACAAATCTTTACTTGCAAGGTTTGATATTGCCGGACCGCCAGCCATCCTCTTCTTTAAAAACGGCAAAGAGGTCAGATCACAACGAATCATTGGCGAAATCAGCGCAAAAAACTTCTTAAAACGCCTTAACAGTATATAGGTTTAGGGGCTATTTGCTCTGAAAATTCTGGAAATGTACGCTAACTTTAGCTAAATAGATGTTAAAATTCATTTTATTTGTTGAAGGCTTACTCCATGTCCGACGTCCTCTTACTTAACGGTCCAAACCTAAACTTATTAGGCGTAAGAGAGCCCGGTCATTACGGTGCTGACACGTTGGACGATATCGTTGAAAGGCTTGCAGGGCTGTGTGCCGTTGCCAACCTGAGCTTTGATCACCATCAAAACAACGGTGAACTTGGCCTTATTGAAAGAATCCATCAAGCACACAAGGATCAAACTCGCTACATCATTATCAATCCCGCCGCCTTCACACACACTTCGGTTGCTTTGAGAGATGCACTTTTGGCGGTTGACATACCTTTTTGCGAAGTTCACCTTTCTAACGTTTACAAGAGAGAAGAGTTCCGCAAAAAATCTTATTTTTCGGATGTTGCCGTTGGCGTCATTTCGGGCCTGGGTGCACAGGGTTACGAGTTCGCACTGAGTGCGGCAATTAAACACATCAAATCAAACTGAATACTATTGAATTTTAAAAACAAGGGGAAACAAACTAATGGACATTAGAAAAGTAAAAAAACTCATGGAACTGCTAGAGCAGTCTGGCATGGCAGAAATCGAGATTAAAGAAGGCGAAGAGTCGGTTCGAATTTCTCGCTATGGCGATGCACCGCAAATGATGGCACAACCACAAATGATGGCGGCACCTGTAGCTGCACCAACTGCTGCAGCAAGTCTGGCTGTCGAAACGTCAGAGCCAGTCATTGATGGCCATCCTATCGCCTCACCAATGGTAGGCACATTCTATTCTGCCCCGTCACCAAGCGCAAAAGCGTTTGTTAGTGTGGGTCAACACGTTAACCAAGGGGATACCGTTTGCATCATTGAAGCGATGAAAATCATGAACCAAATTGAGGCTGACCAGTCTGGCACCGTGGTTGAAATTTTAGTTAATGATGGCGATGCCGTTGAGTTTGGTCAAACGCTTGTTGTAATCAAATGAGTTCGATAAAGAAAGTATTAATTGCCAATCGCGGAGAAATTGCACTAAGAATTTTGCGCGCCTGTAAAGAGCTGGGCATCCAGACAGTGGCGGTTTATTCTACTGCAGATAAGGACTTAAAGCATGTGCGCCTCGCTGACGAAGCCGTATGCATCGGCCCACATCCTTCAGCTCAGAGTTATTTAAATATTCCAGCCATTCTCAGCGCTGCCGAAGTGACGCATGCAGACGCCATCCATCCGGGCTATGGCTTTCTTTCCGAAAGTGCGGACTTTGCTGAACAAGTTGAAGAAACGGGTTTTATATTCATCGGCCCAAGGCCTGACAATATTCGCGTCATGGGCGATAAAGTTGCCGCTATTGAGGCAATGCAAAAGTCTGGCGTTCCTTGTGTTCCAGGCTCTGACGGCGGCCTAGGCGAGGACGATGCAGAAAACATTCGTCTGGCTCATAAAATTGGCTTTCCAATCATTATTAAAGCTTCTGGCGGTGGCGGTGGCCGCGGCATGCGTGTTGTTGAGCGTGAAGAAGACTTGATTGGCTCGATTGAACTAACAAAAACAGAAGCCTTGAGCTTTTTTGGCAACGGTGAAGTCTATATGGAGAAGTTTCTAACCACGCCTAGACACATTGAAATACAAATACTTGCTGATCAGCACGGCAACGCCGTTCACTTGGGGGAGAGGGACTGTTCAATGCAGCGTCGCCATCAAAAAGTTGTTGAAGAGGCGCCCGCCCCAGGTATTACCGAAAAATTACGAAACAAAATTGGCAGTGTTTGTGCCGATGCTTGCAAGGTGATTAATTATCGCGGCGCTGGCACTTTTGAGTTTTTATTCGAAAACGACGAGTTTTACTTTATTGAAATGAATACCCGTATTCAGGTTGAGCACCCGGTTACCGAAATGATTACCGGCGTGGATATTGTTCGTGAACAAATATTGATTGCAGGTGGCGACAAACTTTCAGTTGAGCAAAAAGACGTGCAAATTAAGGGTCATTCAATAGAGTGTCGCATTAATGCCGAAGACCCTAACAACTTTATGCCTTCGCCTGGCACCATCACCCAATATCACACCGCCGGTGGACTCGGTGTAAGGGTTGATTCTCATATTTATAACGGCTACAGAGTGCCGCCGCATTATGATTCGATGATCGGCAAACTAATCACTTTTGCTGACTCTCGAGACGAAGCTATCATGAAGATGAGAAACGCGCTTGATGAGATGGTGATTGATGGCATTAAGACCAACATTCCACTGCAAAGAAAAATCATGCAAGATGAAGTCTTCTGCAAGGGCGGCATGAATATCCACTATCTAGAGAAAAAACTCGGGGAGTTTCATTAATGACAATTAAAGCTGGCATTATTGGTGGCTCTGGCTATACCGGTGTTGAGCTTATACGGCTACTTCACTCCCACCCAGAGGCCGAGGTAATTGCCATCAGCTCTAGAGGACTCAATGGTAAAAAAGTGGGCGAGGTGTTTCCAAGTTTAATTGGCGTCTCAGACCTGGTTTTTTCTCTGCCGACCGATAACGTTTTGAACGAATGCGATATTATTTTCTTTGCCACACCACACGGTGTCGCCATGGAGGGTGCGGGTGCGTTTATAGACAAGGGCATTAAGGTGGTCGATCTCGGCGCCGATTTCCGCATCGACGATGCTGAGAACTGGTCTGACTGGTACGGCATGGAGCATACCCAGCCCGAACTTCTTGCAGAGGCTGTCTATGGCTTGCCCGAAGTTCGCAGGGAAGCTGTCAGTGCAGCAAGGCTTGTTGCCAATCCTGGTTGCTATCCAACTGCCGTCTTATTGGCATTAAAGCCATTATTGGAAAACAACCTTATTGACTGTTCCGACATAATTGCCGATTGTAAATCGGGCACAAGTGGTGCTGGGCGTGCTGCAAACCAGGCAACTTTGTTCTGCGAAGTAACTGAATCATTCAAAGCGTACGGTGTCAGCGGTCACCGCCACTTGCCAGAAATAAAACAAGAGCTGTCGTTAATGGCGGGCGGGCCAGTTGGGCTAACTTTTGTGCCGCATTTGCTGCCAATGATTCGTGGCATTGAGGCAACCGTTTATGTGGACCTGCTCGATACCAGTGTCGATGTAAGGCCGTATTTTGAAAAAGCCTATGCAAATGAAGAATTTGTTAAAATACTAGATGAAGGGGTTTACCCTGAAACACGCTCGGTTAAATCGACCAACTATTGTCAGATTGGCATACAGTATGTGAAGCACAGTAACAAGCTGGTCATCCTATCTGTTATCGACAATTTAGTAAAGGGCGCAGCTGGACAGGCGATTCACAATATGAATTTAATGTTTGGAATTGAAGAAAACGCTGGCTTATTGCAAGTTGGCTTATTACCATAATGTAAAATGAATGCTACAGAAATTATTGATGAAGCCGAAATCACTTTTAGCGACAGTGCTGCCAATCGCGTCTCTCAGCTCATCAAAGAAGAGAAAAATCCAAACTTAAAACTGCGAGTGTATATCACTGGCGGCGGCTGCTCGGGATTTTCTTACGGATTTACCTTTGATGAGAGCATCAAAGAGGGTGACAGTGGTGTCAACAATCAAGGCGTTCAGCTGGTTATTGATCCAATGAGCTACCAGTACCTTGCTGGCTCAACTGTTAACTATTTAGAAGATTTGCAAGGCGCGCGCTTCGTTGTGAGCAATCCAAATGCCAAAACGACTTGCGGCTGCGGATCTTCGTTTTCTATTTAAAAGGAGTAATAATGATAGACTACATCCCAGGACTGGCCAATGTGCCGGCAACCGAATCATCCATTTCATCTATTGATGGTCCAAACGGCATTCTAGCTTATCGAGGCTACTCAATTCAAGACTTATGTGAGCACTCTTCTTTTGAAGAAACTGCACTACTACTGCAAAATGGCGAACTTCCCAACACTAAAGAGCTGGAAGAGTTCAAAGACTTACTTCACAAAAAATACGAAGTAAAGCGCAACATTCGAGCGCTTCTTTGGTCACTGCCTGCAAGTGGCCACCCGATGGACGTATTGCAAACAGCAATCGCAGCCATGGCGACTTTCTACCCGGATGCAGGCGCAAGCCAACCGGATTCTGCCTACACACAAAACGCCCTAGTGAAAATCATCTCAAGCATGAGCACTCTAGTGGCAATGTGGACGCGTATTTCTCGTGGTTACGACCCTATTAAGCCAGCAAGCAACCTCGGCTACGCAGAAAATTTTATGTATATGTGCTTTGGCGAACAGGTCGATGCTGACCTTGTTAAGCTTTTTGATGTGTGTTTAATTCTCCATGCAGAGCACACTATTAACGCCTCAACTTTCTCAACAATGGTAACTGCCTCTAGCTTGGCCAACCCATTCTCTTCGATTTCAGCTGGAGTAGGAACCTTAGCGGGCCCACTACACGGCGGCGCGAATGAAAGTGTTTTAAAAATGCTAGACGAAATTGGCTCACCAGAAAATGCAAGAGCCTGGATTGAAGGTCGCCTTAAGAACAAGCAAGTAATTTGGGGCATGGGACATCGTGAATACAGAACCAAAGACCCAAGAGCAACCATTTTAGAAAAAATGATTAAAGACTACGTTGCAAAGACTGGAATCACACTATCGAACCGCTTCGAGACAGCTTTAGAGGTTGAGTCTATCTGTGAAGAACTACTTAGTCATAAGGGCGTTTACCCGAATGTCGACTTCTATTCTGGTGTGCTATATTCTGAAGTATTTAAGTTTACGCCAGAACACTTCACGCCAATTTTTGCCATGTCGCGCTCTGCTGGCTGGGCTGCTCACTGGCACGAACAAGTGTCAAATAACCGCATCTTTAGACCAACGCAAATCTACACTGGCCATGACTTTAGGGATTACCCAACAAGCTAGCCATGGATAAGGCCACGCACTTTGGCTATCAACAAGTAGACGTCGCTGACAAGCAGGGCTTGGTCAAAGGCGTCTTCGACTCAGTAGCGGGTAACTACGACCTAATGAACGACGTTCTTTCTATGGGCGCTCATCGCCTGTGGAAGCGTTACGCGATTGGCCTTAGCAATGTCAATAAAGGCGACAAAGTGCTGGATATTGCCGGTGGTACGGGCGATTTGGCGATTAAATTTAGAGAAAAAGTTGGCGCAACCGGACAAGTAATTTTGTCGGACATCAACGGTGCCATGCTTGAAGAAGGCAGAAAAAACCTCATTGATCGCGGCTTGGTGGATGTTGAGTTTGTCCAGGCCAACGCCGAATCCCTGCCTTTCGAAGACAATACTTTTGATTGTGTCAGTATTGCTTTTGGCCTAAGAAATGTCACCGATAAAGATGCTGCGCTTAAGCAAATGCACCGCGTACTAAAAAAAGGCGGCTGCTTATTAGTGCTGGAATTTTCAAAAGTTGACAATGCCTTTTTAGAAAAATTCTACGATTATTACTCTTTCAGTGTGATGCCAAAGCTTGGCGGACTCATTGCCAACGACGAAGAGAGCTACCAATACCTTGCAGAATCTATTCGCAAACACCCAGACCAGGAAACATTAAAGCAAATGGCGCTTGATGCTGGCTTTGCTTTCTGTGAATACCACAACCTTTCTGGCGGCATTGTTGCGCTTCACAAGGCCGTCAAGGCTTAGACCAACATGCTTCGCCTTGCCCTTGAAAAAACCCTGAACTTACTAATCGCCAACGGCTCGGTAAGGCTTGGGAAACTTGAAGATCACAGCATCGCCCTACATGTACCGGAGCTTGGCTTGAGCCTGTACTTTGTTTGCATCAACTCGCGCATTTATGTGTTCGAAGCGCAACAACAAGGCTCAGACGTTGACATTACACTTAACCGGTCGGCCTTTTTGTCATTGTTTAAAGGCAAAGACCTCAAAGAGCTACTCGCCAACGACGAGGTTGTCATTAGTGGTAACGTCAAAGTTGCACAAGCTCTCTCTGATTTATTTGCAGAAGCTGCAATTGATATTGAAGAGCTCGTCTCACAATACACGGGTGATATTGTGGCCCACCAGTTAGGCAAGGTAATTCGTTTTGCCAAAAAAAGACCCGACGACAGCTTAAATGATATTGTTGAAACATTGAAAGACGACCTCGCCACTTTACTGGTCGCCCCCTCTCGTTCACGTTTTTTTAATGGCGGAGTAAAGTAAATGAGAAGCTTGTTGCGCTTTATTCGCATTTCTCGAGTGCTTGTCCGTTACCGACTTGACAATCTCATTCTCTCAACACCCCTACTAAAAAGTTTTAAGCCGTTGATATATCTAACGCCATGGCACTACTTTCCTTCTAGCAAACTCTCTAGGGGAGAGAGAGTCCGCCGAGCACTAGAAGAGTTAGGGCCAATTTTTATTAAGTTTGGCCAAACCTTGTCCACTCGTCGAGATTTATTACCAGACGATATTGGCGATGAACTTGCCAAATTGCAAGACAAGTGCCCGCCGTTTCCAGCGTCAGAGTCCAAGGCTATTATTGAAAAAGCACTGGACGCTAGTGTCGCCGAGCTTTTCTCTTCGTTTGATGATGTGCCGCTGGCTTCCGCATCTATTGCTCAGGTTCATAGCGCCGTGAACCTTGATGGCGAAGAAATCATTATCAAGGTTGTTCGTCCCGACATTAAAAAGAAAATAAAGCGCGATCTCAGATTGCTTTACGCTTTTGCGGCGTTGGCGGAAAAACACCCAGACGGCAAAAGACTGTGTCCTGTTGAGGCTGTAGCTGAATTTGAAGGCATTATTTACAACGAACTCAATATGATGACAGAGGCTGCAAACGCCTCCTTGCTTAGAAAGAACTTCGAGGGCTCGGATCTCTTGTATGTGCCGAAGGTGCACTGGGACTTGTGTCGTCCAAATGTGCTGGTAACTGAGCGCATTTATGGCACCCCCATAAGCAAAATCGAAACCCTTAAAGAAAACAATGTTGATTTAAAGGCACTTGCTGAGAATGGTGTTGTTATCTTTTTCACCCAAGTGTTTGAGCACAATTTCTTCCACGCAGACATGCATCCTGGCAACATTTTTGTTGGTGAAGGGGAGCAATACATAGGCATTGATTTTGGCATAATGGGTAGCCTGAGTGACGAGGATCAATATTACTTAGCACAAAACTTTCTAGCCTTTTTTAACCAAGATTACAAACGCGTAGCTCAGGTGCATCTTGAGTCTGGCTGGGTGCCAGAAGGCACCAATATCTTGGAATTTGAAAACGCCATTCGCAGCGTTTGTGAGCCAATTTTTCAAAAGCCACTTAGCGAAATATCCTTTGGCTTGGTGCTTCTGAGTCTGTTTAAAGAAGCGAGGCGATTTAACATCTCCATTCAGCCACAGTTGTTACTTTTGGACAAAACTTTGCTAAATATTGAAGGCCTAGGTCGGTCACTTTATCCTGACTTAGACCTGTGGGCAACCGCCAAACCGTTCCTGGAAAATTTGGTCAAAGAAAAGTACAGCTTTAAAAACTCGGTCAAACAGATAACCGAGCAACTGCCCGAACTACTGGCCGAACTACCTCAGCTGCCTATGCTTGCCATTAAGGCGCTGAAGCAGCTTGAAAAGGGCGCAGAAGGACAAAAAATTGCTAAACGACAAACAGATATCATTGTTAAGCAATTAAAAGAAAATGCCGCCAAACAAAGTGCTGTTATTTTTACCGGTGCACTGGTTATTCTTTCGGGCATTCTCACCACCCAATCTCTTTGGCTCTATGCCAGCGTGAGCAGTACGCTCGCTGTTTTGTTTTGGCTCAAATCACGGTAATGTAATTGCGTTGCAAGGCTTTTATTTTCGGGTAAAATTACCCTCCAGTCTGCTTGGTCGCAAAGCAGCATAAAAGCGACATCACGTTTGTGATGTTTTTTCATTTAATGGAGAACCAAAAATGAGTATTACCGTAAACGCCGTTGCGCGTGAAGACCAGGGGAAAGGTGCGAGCCGCCGCCTGCGTAAAGAAGAAAAAGTACCAGGTGTTGTTTATGGTGGCAAAAACGCCCCATCAATGGTCACTGTTGACTTTCATGAAATTACCCACTTACTAGAAAACGAAGATTCTTTTACTTCGGTGCTGGATCTAGTTGTTGGCAAAAACAAAGAGTCGGTTATTATTAAAGACTTGCAACGCCACCCTTCGAAAAACACCATCAGTCATATTGACTTTTTGCGTGTTGATGCGAAGCATGCGCTTGTCACAACATCACCACTTCACTTTATTGGCGAAGAAGAGAACGAGGCGTTACGCCTTGGCGCTCTTTTGAACCAGTTCGTCGTGGCGGTTGAAATTTCGTGTCTACCTAAAGACATGCCTCACGGTATTGATGTAGATATTAGTGGCCTAGCGATTGGCGACCACATCAGTCTTACTGGCCTAGTATTGCCTAAAGGCGTTACTATTACAGCCCTTCAGCACGATGATGTCGAAGCACACGACCAAACCGTTGTTTCAGTTTCTGAAGCTAAAGTTATCACCGAGGAAGAGGAAGACTTCTCAGAAGCGCCAGTCGCTCCTGAAAGCGACGAAGGCGATGACGCTGCCTCTGAAGATGGAGACAACGAAGCCTAATGTGATCGGTCTTTTTGACTCAATAAACACATCAAAGCATTGTGGCCATTAAGTTGATTGTTGGTCTGGGCAACCCAGGCAAAGACTATCAGGCACACCGTCACAATGCTGGCTTCTGGTTTGTTGAGGCATTGGCGCGCCAATTGGGCGCCAGCTTCAACAAACAATCTAAGTTTTTTGGCGAAACAAGCGAAGCCTTGCTGGCCAATACAAGGGTGCGTTTTTTAAAGCCCCAAACTTTCATGAATTGTTCGGGCCAAGCCATTCAAGCGCTGGCCAACTATTTCAATATTGAGGTCGAGGAAATACTCGTTGTACACGACGAGCTGGATCTCAATCCAGGCACAACAAAATTAAAAAAAGGCGGCGGCCATGGCGGCCATAACGGCCTCAGAGATACAATCAAGGCTCTTGACAATAAAGAGTTTTACCGCCTGAGAATCGGCGTTGGCCATCCGGGCAATAAAAACGAAGTGGTCAACTTTGTTCTAAACCAACCAAGCACAAAAGAACTAACCCTGATCGAAGACAGCATAGGCGACGCTATAAACGTCATAAGCCAAATTGTCGAGGGCAAATTTGAAGAGGCAATGAAGCAGCTGCATACAGCACAAGGAGAGAAAAATGGGATTTAAATGTGGTATTGTAGGCCTGCCAAATGTCGGCAAATCAACCCTTTTTAACGCACTTACCAAAGCTGGCATTGATGCTGCCAACTACCCTTTTTGCACCATTGAGCCGAACGTGGGCATTGTGCCTATCAACGATATCCGTCTAAACCAATTGGCGGCCATTGTTTCGCCTGAAAAAATTCTACCAACAACAATGGAGTTTGTTGACATTGCTGGCTTAGTAGAGGGCGCCTCAAAAGGCGAAGGGCTTGGCAACCAATTTTTATCCAATATTCGTGAAACCGATGCAATCCTGCATGTTGTGCGCTGCTTTGAAAACGAGGATGTTATTCATGTCGCTGGCAAAGTGTCGCCACTCGATGACATTGAAATCATTAATACAGAATTAGCACTGGCGGATATGCTGGCCGTAGAAAAGCTCTACCAAAAGGCGCTGAAAAACACCAAATCTGGCCAGAAAGAGGGATTGCCCCTTAAAGCACTGCTTGAGAAAATCATGCCGGCACTAGAAGAGGGCCTGCCGGTTAGGTTGCTTGAGTTTAACGAAGAAGAGGCTAAGCTTCTTAAGGGCTTGCAACTCCTAACCTCAAAACCGGTGCTATACGTTACCAATGTTAGTGAAAATGGCTTTTCAGACAACTCACACCTAAGCGCAGTCGAGGGTTTTGCTGCCCAAGAGCATTCACAAGTTGTGAGCATTTGTGCCGATATTGAATCTGAAATTGCCGAGCTAGATGACGAGGACAAGCAAAGCTTTTTAGACGAGATGGGACAAACAGAATCCGGCTTAGACCGTTTAATTCATGCGGGCTATAAATTGCTTGGCCTACAGACATATTTTACTGCTGGCGTTAAAGAGGTTCGCGCATGGACGATTAACATTGGTGACAGCGCCCCTGTTGCGGCTGGTAAAATTCATGGTGACTTTGAAAAAGGCTTTATTCGAGCAGAAACGGTAGCCTTTGATGACTTTCTTGAGTGTGGGGGCGAGAAAGGCGCTAAAGACGCAGGCAAATTGCGATCGGAAGGCAAAGAATACATTGTTAAAGACGGAGACGTTGTTCACTTCCTATTTAACGTTTAAATAAAAAACCATACACAGACAATGAAACAAACAAAATTACTCGTCATTTTAGATGGCTGGGGCCACTCAGAAAACAGTGAAAACAACGCCATAGCGCTCGCCAACACACCGGTTTGGGACTCTCTTATAAGTCAACACCCAAACACATTAATTGGCACTTCTGGCGCAAGCGTTGGTCTACCTAACGGGCAAATGGGCAATTCCGAAGTGGGCCACCTAACCATTGGTTCGGGCAGAATCATTGAACAAAACTACACGCTTATTCAAAACGATATCGATTCGGGTGCTTTTGTTGACAACAAAACCTTGTGCTCAGCATTAAATGCGGCCAACGATAATGGCAAAACCGTCCACATTATGGGTCAGTTATCTGATGGAGGCGTACATTCGCATCACGGCCAAATTCTTGCAATGCTTGACATGGCCAGTCAAAAAGGTTGCTCGGAGATTTTCCTTCACCTCTTCACCGATGGTAGAGACACTCCGCCAAACAGCGCTAACGAATACCTTTCTGACTTAGAGGGCAAAATAGCCGAGCTCGGCAAAGGTCGAATCGCCTCTGTTATTGGCCGTTTTTATGCAATGGACAGGGACAACCGTTGGAATAGAGTTGAAAAAGCCTACAACCTTCTTGTCAATGGCAAAAGCGAATACAGTGCGGCCACTGCAACCGAAGCTGTCGAGGCGGCCTATGAGCGCGGTGAAAACGACGAGTTTATCAAGCCCACTACCGTTGGCGAAACCGTAACAATCAACGAGGGTGATGCGGTTATCTTTATGAATTTTCGCGCCGATCGTGCGCGTGAATTAACTCAGGCGATGACAGATGCTAGTTTTTCAGAGTTTTCACGTGAAACATTTGCGCCGATCCACTTTGTTTGCTTAACTGAATACAAAGAGGCGTTTAACCTGCCTTGCGCATACCCTCCGCAAACGATCAACAACACACTGGGTGCCTACGTCTCAGATTTGGGCATGAGTCAGCTGCGAATAGCGGAAACTGAAAAATACGCGCACGTTACTTTCTTCTTTAATGGCGGCGTTGAAGATCCTTTAGCGGGCGAAGACAGAACACTTATTCAGTCACCCGATGTGGCCACTTACGACCTCCAGCCTGAAATGAGCGCGCCCGAATTAACCGACGCCCTTGTTGCTTCAATTGAGTCAGGCAAATACGACTTGATTATTTGTAATTATGCCAATACTGACATGGTTGGACACAGCGGCAAACTTTCTGCCGCTATTAGCGCGGTTGAGGCTGTTGATTCCTGCCTGGGTAAAATTCACAAAGCTTGCCAAAATACTGGCGCAGAAATGCTCATCACGGCAGATCACGGCAACGCCGAACAAATGGTCAATCCAAAAACCAACAAAAGTCACACCGCTCACACCAACAATCCAGTGCCTCTTATTTTTGTCGGTGAGCGCAAAATAACCTTGCTCGAGCCCGATGTAGGCTCTCTAGCCGGTTTGGCACCAAGCTTGCTTAGACTGATGGGTGTAGAGAGCCCTGAGGAAATGACAGGCCAATGCTTACTAACGATTGATTAATAACCAACAAAGTTAATATGAAACAATCAAACTATATTGCCCCTTCTATCTTGGCCGCTGATTTTGCCAAGCTTGGTGATGAAGTTGACACAGTGCTCGCTTCCGGTGCAGATATTGTTCACTTTGACGTAATGGACAATCACTATGTACCCAACTTAACGATAGGGCCATTGGTTTGTGACGCACTCAGAAGTCATGGTGTAACAGCGCCGATTGATGTGCACCTCATGGTCAAGCCTGTTGACCGAATCATTCCGGATTTTGCTAAAGCAGGCGCGAGCTACATTACGTTTCACCCCGAAGCTTCCGAGCACATTGATCGCACCATTGGATTGATTAAAGAACAAGGCTGTAAAGCGGGCCTAGTTTTCAACCCGGCCACATCCCTGAGCTACCTTGAACACGTCCTGGACCATCTCGACATGATTTTACTAATGTCGGTTAACCCGGGCTTTGGCGGCCAATCGTTTATCCCTTCCTCGCTAGACAAGTTGAAGATTGTTCGAAAAATGATCGACGATCGAGGCCTAGACATCAGGTTAGAAATTGATGGCGGCGTTAAAGTCGACAACATCAGGCAGATTGCCGCCGCTGGCGCAGATACGTTTGTGGCCGGTTCGGCGATCTTTAACACCGACGACTACAAGACGACGATTGACGCAATGCGCTCTGAATTGGCGCAAGCAGACAAAGTGTAAGCAAAAGCCACCTTCACTTCCTTTTTTTAACTTAATCGGTGGAAATTATGCCGTTTTCAACGTACTGGATGCCGTTATTTTCAATCTTATCGAGCATGTAAAGATAATTCAGCATCATGCCAGAAGACTCTTTCATACCGCGGCTCGAGGTGTTGGCAAGCGCGTGGATTTTTCCAATAGACGCACCATTGCTTAAGTGAAAATGAGCAACTGGGTCTTTCGCTCTATTATTGCCTGATTTTTCCTTGCTAAGATAGTGCGAGACCAGCTTTATTAAAGGCTTTTCAAGAGGTGTCTTAACGCTCTCTTTTTCATAAAAAGGCGCCTTAAACACATCTTCAATGGCAGCCGACTGATATACAGAGATAAGCGCATCCTTATCATCTTGACTGAGCACCTCATTGACGATCGAAACGTTTTGATTAAGCCAGTGATTAAAGCCAGGGATAGGCGAGAGAGTGGCAAAATTAGTTAAATTAGGGTGATTTTTTTGTAATTCTTTCACCACACTTTTAATTAAAAAGTTACCAAAACTAATGCCTGTAAGTCCGCCTTGAGTGTTGGAAATGGAATAAAACATTGCGCTATCGGCGCTCACCGGATCTACAGTAGGCGCATCTTCATCTAACAACCGATCAATATTGCCAACTACGCCGTTTGTAAGTGCCACCTCAATAAAAATCAATGGCTCACTTTCCATTTGTGGGTGAAAAAACGCATAACAATAACGATCCGAGTCCAGTCTGTTTTTCAAATCCCCCCAATCTCTTATTGCATGGACCGCCTCATATTCGATCAATTTTTCCAAAAGCGACGTGGGTGAATTCCAACTAACTTCTTTAAGCTCTAGGAACCCTAAATCAAACCATTCTTTAAGTAAATATTTGAGTTCGTTTTGAAGCGACTTGAAAGCTGCATTATTTTTTTGCGCATTAAGCATATCTGCACGCATATCCACCAAAAATTTAACCCCCTCATTAAGCCCGTTAAAAAGCTTAAATAATTTTAGGCTGGGTGGTTCTAAGGCGGCGCGTAAACGCCAAACGTCATCCTTGTTATTTTTCCATTTACGGATAATAGTATCCGCACTCTCTTGATCAAAGTGGTAGTGACCAACCAATAACGTAAAAAACTTTTCTCTACCGATCTCACTCAACGACTGATAGTCTCTGGCAATTTTACAAGCACGTGTGCGCAAGGACATTTCGCCTGCATTTGAATGGACGCAATAATCAACATCTGCTTTTATTTGGGCCAAACTCTCTTCATCTAAATCTGGATTAAACGCTGTATTTTTCTCACTAGAAAAAGAGATTTTTTGCCAAAAATTTCGAAGCCTATTAACGGTGCTTTTCATAAGTTTTTCCTTTAGAGGATTGCAAATTAGCCATTGGCCAGCCGAACCCTAAATAAACCCCATGACGTTAGTACAATCATAATACTTTGCAGACCCTAGCTCACAACCATTGTCAAATAAATGGAATGTCAGACACTGTTGCATTTCGAGACCCCCAAGGCGTTGCAACCGTTAGCTTTGTACCAATTTCGCTCAGCTGACTACTAACCGTTGCAAAAGCTATATTTGAATTAAGCCGTGGTGAGTGTGCCACACTGGTGAGCTTTCCACACCATTTGTTATCTGAGAATATTTGCCATGCGCTTTCACAGCCGCCAATAAGTGCTTCGCCTTCCAGCACTAAACCGACAACTTTGTTTTTCACCCCTTCTAAATTAATTCTTTGCAAGGCTTTCCTGCTTAAATATTCAGCGCTTTTATCAAGTTGGCAAAATCTCCCAAGAGGCAGCTCTAAAGGATTGTTCTCAAGCCCCATGTCGTTGCCCCAAGAAAAAAGCCCCGACTCAATGCGCTCAATGTTATTTGGTGTGGCGGGCTTAATATCATACTTCTTGCCGGCGCTCATGACCACTTCCCATAATTTCTCACCTTGTGTGCCGTCCATTAAATACAGCTCAAAACCACCCTGCTTGCTCCAGCCTGAGCGCTGTACAATTAAAGGAATGCCCTCTAATTTGGTTTCCTTAAAAAAGAAATATTTGAGGTCGTTAACCCAACCCCCAAATAAGTCGTTCATTAAAGGCAGGTTATTTGGCCCTTGAATTGCAAGCGGTGACACGTCGGGCTCATGAATTTGTACATCCCAGCCCAAACCACATGCAAGCCCCCTAGTCCAGAGCAACACGTCACTGTCTGCAATAGAGAGCCAAAAGCGCTGTTCTTCAAGTCTTAATATTATGGGGTCATTGATAATGCCGCCATTTTCATCGGCAATAAACGCATATTTACCTTGACCAATTTGTAAGCTTGAAAGATCTCTTGGAGTAATGTATTCAACAAATCGATAAGCATCACTTCCGGTAATCTCAACCTGACGCTCAGCGGCTACGTCCCAAATAGTAACATTGTTGATTAAGTGCCAGTAATCCTTTTCAGGGCTCTCATATGCGGTTGGCATAAGCATATGGTTATATAGTGTAAAGGTGCTGGCTCCCGAACTAAGCGTTCCCTCAAAATAGGGTGATTTACGAAGACGGCCTGATATTGTTAGCTGTATATTTTGATTCATTTTTAGCCCTTAGAAGTAAGCTTGAAGCTACTCATTATATCGCATTGCAAACAATAATAACAATTAATATACGACTGTCTAATAAATAATTACAATTATTAAGATGCATGTATAATGCAAGTTTTAAACATAATAATTCTGGGGTCTGCATGGGCAAATCATCTTTTCTGGGCGCGGAAACAATTGCGCTTCATACGGGCTACCAACCTGACCCTTCTTATGGCTCTCGTGCTGTACCTATCTATCAAACAACTTCCTACGTGTTTGAAAGTGTGGATGAGGGCGCGTCCCTATTTAACATAGAAAAAGGCGGCCACATATACAGCCGCATGACCAACCCAACTGTTGCAGTGCTTGAACAACGAATTGCCGCCCTGGAAGGTGGAACTGGGGCCATCTGCACGGCATCAGGCATGAGCGCGCTATTTGTTGCTTTTATCACCCTGTGTTCTGCTGGCGATCACATTGTTAGCGCAGCGCAAATTTATGGCTCGACCGCAACATTGCTCAGACACACCCTAAAACGTTTTAACATTGATTGTACTTTTGTTACGATAAACGACCCTGAGGCTCTTAGCGGAGCCATTCAAAAAAATACGAAGCTTGTGTTTTGTGAATCGATAGGAAATCCTGGACTTGAAGTCTCTGATTTACCCAACATATCTAAAATTGCTCACGAGCACGGTCTACCTGTTGTTGTCGATGCAACTTTTGCAACGCCTTCACTCTGTCGTCCGCTCGATCACGGTGCAGACATTGTTGTTCACTCAGTAACCAAATGGATGGGCGGGCATGGAGTGGCTGTTGGCGGTGTAATAGTTGACGGCGGTGGTTTTGACTGGGGTGCATACGGAAAACATCCAACGCTCACTGAGCCTTACGAGCCTTTTCACGGAATTAGTTTTTGGGAAGAGTACGGGCCCTCAGCGCTTGTAATGAAAATTCGATCAGAATCGATGAGAGATCTCGGCCCATCAATGAGCCCTCACACAGCGTTTTTATTGCTACAAGGAATAGAAACTTTAAGTTTAAGAATGAAACAACACGTAAACAACGCCAAGCAATTAACCCAGTGGTTGTCAAACCAAGAGCTGGTGGCCTGGGTTAATCACCCTGACTTGCCTGACAACCCTACTAGTGACATCGCAGCTAAATTATTCCCAGAAGGCGCGGGCTCAATGTTGTGTTTTGGCGTAAAAGGTGGTCGTGAAGGTGGCAGCGCATTCATGGATGCTCTTACCTTATCTTCCAATCTCGCCAATGTAGGCGATTCAAGAACACTGGTACTACACCCAGCCAGCACAACTCACTCGCGACTAAATGATGATGCGATGAAGGCGGCCGGAATTAGCCCAGACCTGATTCGGGTTTCAGTCGGTATTGAAAATATTTCTGACATTATAAGCGACTTCAAGAGCGGCTTAAAATCTGTTCAGAGGCTGTTGAAATGATTGTAACAATAAATAAAGAAAAAATATTCGTCGCTACAGGTGGCCAGGTTTTTGACAACAGCAAGCCAACCGTTGTTTTGGTGCATGGTAGTGGCCTTGATCACAGGTGCTGGGCACTACAAGCAAGATGGTTCGCCTTTCACGGATACTCTGTTTTTGCCCCAGACCTTCCCGGTCACAGCCTCTCTGAAGGCAAGCCCCTGGGCTCAATAGAGGCCATGGGAAAATGGCTAGTTGACGCACTCGATTCTGCTGGTGCCACCTCCATTCATTTGGTTGGCCACTCCATGGGCTTTTTAATTGCGCTTGAGGCTGCAAACCTTCTGGAGGGCCGCTTAAAAACACTAACCGCAATTGCAAGTGCAGAATCCATACCCGTTAATGAGGACTTGGTCACTACAGCGAAGTCCTCTGCCGCTGCCGCTGCGGACCTTATGCTCAAGTGGGGGTTTGGTTCAACCGCGCAGTTGGGTGTTAGTGCGGTCCCTGGAATGCAGCCCATTGCCATTGGCAGGCAAGTAATGTCAGACAACCCTCTAGCAATTGATCTTAAGGCGTGCCAAGCTTACACCAGGGGTGGTGACATGGTACAAAATATTCGCTGTCCCTCTCACGTAATTCTGGCTACTGAAGACAGAATGACGCCCTGTAAGTTTGGTCTAGAGTTGGCCGATCACCTAAAAGCCAAGGTGTCTCAAATTGACAATAGTGGACATATGCTGCCACTTGAGTCACCAAAAAAGACACTGGATGCAGCCAAATCTTTTATCGGAAAACACACCAACTAAAAAGTATTAACAAATGAAAAAATCTATAAAAAAAGTAGGGGTTATTGGTGCGGGAACAATGGGGGCTGGCATCGCAGGCCAAGTGGCTAATGCCGGAATTGAGGTAATACTACTTGATCTTCCAACTGAAGGGGAAGATGTTAATGCTCTTGCTCGTAAAGGACTGGAGCGCCTTAAAAATCCTGAAATGCCGGGGCTTATCAGCGAGGAAGCCGAGGCACTCATTTATATTGGCAACACTAGAGACGACTTTGACAAACTTGCCGATTGTGACTGGGTGGCGGAAGCTATTGTTGAGAGACTCAACCTGAAACAACAGCTATATAGGAATTTAATTGACTGTTGTAGCGCTGACACCATCATCACCTCAAATACCTCCACAATCCCAATTGCTATTTTGACGAAAGGAATGCCAGACTCATTTTGTCAACACTTTGCTATTACTCACTTTTTTAACCCTGTTAGATTTATGCGCTTGCTTGAGCTTGTTCGAGGCGAGCAAACAACTGACGAGGTTGTTAGCATCCTTAATAAGTTTAGTGAAAGACAGCTTGGAAAAGGCGTTATCCTTTGTGAAGACAAGCCAGGTTTTTTAGCAAATAGGGTTGGGGTATTTGCAATCCAATGTGCACTCAACCTTGCTTTTGAGATGGGTTTGTCTCCAGCCGAGGCCGATGCAATATTTGGCAGACCGTTTGGTTTTCCAAAAACTGGGGTTTTTGGCCTTTACGACCTAATTGGTATCGACCTAATGGTGGATGTTGCGCAAAGCTTGGTTAATATCCTGCCTGACAACGACCCCTTTCACAAGTACGCCAAAACAAATAAATTTGTTGCCAATATGGTTGCCAATGGACAAACTGGCAACAAGAACAATCAAGGATTTTATCAAGGCCTTGGCATCGACAGAAAAGCTATCGATTTTAACAGTGGCGAGTACACTTCCTTTGCCAGGATCAAATCGGACTTGCTAGAAAAGAGCGAAAAAGAAGGCGTTAAAGTGTTGCTTCAAGACCGTGGGCTACATGGCGAATTTGCTTGGAAAGTATTGTCAGAAGTGCTGTGTTATGCCGCATCGCTGCTACCAGATGTAACCAGCAACCCCGCAGATATTGATGATGCTATGAAACTAGGCTACAACTGGATCAAGGGTCCGTTTGAACTTCTTGACAGTATCGGTCACGAATATTTTATTCAGAGGCTTGCGGAAGAAGAAAGGCCTGTCCCAGCCTTTTTGCTAAAAAATGCTGAAAATAACTTTTACAATGTGTCAGCCGAAGGCTTGCAGGCCCTTCAAGAAACTGGTATCTACGCTCCAATAGTGCGCTCAAGTGGGGTGCTCAGGTTTTCAGAGCTCAAACAAACATTAAGGGCAGAAAATAGCAACGCTGCTGCCAGTTGGTATGAGTATAAAGAGGCTGCTGTGGTGGAGTTTCACTCTAAAGCCAACGCGCTGGATAGCGACTCTTTAGACGTTTTGTCGGATGCTGTCTATGAGGCCGAAAAAAGAGGGTTGAGGGGGGTTATTGTACACAACGATTCTCAGCATTTCTCATGCGGTGTTAGTCTTTGGAGTGTTCGTGAATGCTTTGAAATGAACGATTATCAGAAACTTGACAACTTTCTCAAGCACTTCCAAAATACAATGCTCCAAATGCGGGACAGTAGCCTAGCCGTAATATCGGCGCCTGTTGGCATGTCTATAGGCGGTGGTTTTGAGGTCGTACTGCACACCGACCAAGTAATAGCCAACACCAACTCCGTGATGGGGCTTGTCGAATCTTCCGTAGGCCTGATACCGTCTGGTGGCGGCTGTAAAGAAGCCCTATATCGATGGAATGAAAAACTTGGAGATTCTCGACAAGCCACATGGAATGCCTTTATGAATATTGGTCTTGGTAAGCTTGCAAGCTCTCCTTTAGACGCTGAAAAACTTGCTTTTACTAGGCTGGGAGATAGTTTCCACGTAAACCGAGACCACATGTTAGGCATAGCCCTTTCAGCCCTTGACGAGGTGAAAAAAACGCCACCAAGAGAACCGCTAAGGCTAACTGGAAAAACACATTTTGAGGAAATGAAATTATGGCTATCAAAAAACCTTGAGAAGGGCTTCTTAACACCTCACGACCAAACAGTTGGCGTGGAAATTGCAAGGATAGTTACTGGAGGAGATTGTGTTGAAGGCACTTTAGTGACCGAACAAGGCCTTTTCAATGCAGAACGAGCTTCGTTTTTAAGTTTAGCTAAGTCACCGGAAACTCAGGCACGCATCGTCAGTATGCTTGATACAGGTCAAACCCTTAGGAATTAACTTCGTGAAAAAAACCTTAGCAAATTTCGTGCCCCTCACCCCTATTTCTTTTCTGCATCGCTCTGCAGATGTGTTCAGTCACAGAGTCGCGCTCATTTATGAGGATAAAGAACTTACATGGGGGGCTTTGAGAGAGCGCTGTGTCAAAATGGCCGACGCCTTTGTGGGCCTGGGTATTGCTGAAGGTGATACTGTAGCTGTCCTTGCTTTTAATACGCCGGAAATGTTTGAATCGCATTTTTCAGTGCCGATGGCTGGCGCAGTATTAAATACCATTAATACCCGCTTGGATGCACAAACTATTGCCTATATTTTGGAAGACGGCAACGCAAAAGTATTGATTGTTGATGCCGAGCTGGCCGAAGTAGCGGAAGCCGCTTTAGTAAAGTCCGCAAATAAACCTCGGGTAATTTTAATAAATGACCCGCACGCTAATTCAAAACCAACAAGCAATATAACTGCGCCGGACTACGAAAGTGTTTTATCCACAGGCAGTGCCGACTTCGAGTGGGTGCGCCCTGAAGACGAATGGAGCCCTCTCTCGCTCAACTATACATCAGGCACAACCGGGAAACCAAAAGGTGTCGTTTACCACCACCGAGGCTCGTATCTGATGAGCATGGGAACCGTCATTGGATGGCAACTACCAAACCATCCAAGGTATTTATACACCGTGCCTATGTTTCACTGCAATGGCTGGGGTCACGCTTGGACCATGGCCGCTGTTGCGGGAACGGTTGTCTGTCTCCGCACTTTTATACCTGAGGTGGTGTTCGGTAAAATCGAAGAGCATGGGGTTACACACTTTGGCGGCGCGCCTATTATGCTCAACATGCTGGCCAATGCGCCTGACGGCATCAAAAAGTCTTTTAACCACACGGTTCACGTCATGACTGCAGGTGCGCCGCCACCAGTCAAGACGCTAGAAAACATGATGGCACTGGGTTTTGACGTTATGCACGTTTATGGCCTTACCGAAACTTACGGCCACATACTTCAAGCTGCACCCCAGGCAGAGTGGCAGTCAAAGTCAAGTGATGAGCAGGCCCAGCTAAGATCAAGGCAGGGTGTGCGCTTTCCGATGGCAGAAGGTGTTGGTGTAATTGACCAAAATAGTGGCAAGCTAGTGCCTTTTGACGGTGAAACTATCGGTGAAATTGTCATTCGTGGTAACACCTGTATGATGGGCTACTTAAACAACCCTGAAGCAACCGATGAGGCTTTTGCAGGAGGCTGGTTTCACAGCGGTGATTTGGCTGTTGTGCATAGTGACGGCTATATACAAATTAAAGACCGCTCAAAAGATATTATTATTTCTGGTGGTGAAAATATCTCCTCCATTGAGATTGAAAATGTATTGTACAAACATCCTGATGTCGGCGAAGCGGCCGTGGTTGCCATGCCCGATGAGCTTTGGGGAGAGGTGCCTTGTGCTTTTGTTGAGATTAAACCCGGCTCGACTACTACTGAGCGCGCCCTGATTCAATTTTGTAAAGAAAATATGGCCAAATTTAAAAGTCCAAAAAAAATTATCTTTGGCCCGTTACCCAAAACAGCAACAGGGAAGGTTCAAAAACACGCTTTGCGTAAAACATTCTCAAACCAATAAATTAAACTTATGTATACAGCACCAGTGAGTGAAATGCAATTTCTTTTAAATGAAGTGCTGTTGAATAATAACGATGTTACTGAGATTGTTCCCACGCTTTTAGAGGCTGCCAATAGGCTGGCGAGGGACAAGCTTGCACCGCTCAATAAAAGTGGTGACGAGCAAGGCGTTTCAATTACCCATGACGGCGTTGTTAGCACCCCAGATGGCTTTAAGGAGGCTTATCAAGAGTTCGTTAATGGCGGCTGGGGCTCTTTGCAGTTCGACCCCAAGTACGGTGGCCAAGGCTTGCCGTTTGTACTTGCAGCCAGCATCCAAGAGATGTGGCATGCTGCAAACATGTCCTGGGGTATATGCCCGCTGCTTACCCAGGGCACTGTTGAGGCAGTTAGCTATGGGGCAACAGAAAGGCTAAAGAATATCTATCTACCAAAGCTTGTTAGTGGCGTTTGGACCGGCACAATGAACCTCACAGAGCCCGGCGCTGGCTCGGATGTGGGCGCAATAAAAACCAAAGCTTGGCAAGAGGGTGGTCATTACCTTATCAAAGGGCAAAAGATCTTTATCACGTGGGGTGATCACGACATGGCCGAAAACATTGCACACCTTGTCCTTGCCAGACTGCCTAATGCTCCAGATGGGGTTAAGGGGATCTCTCTTTTCTTGGTTCCAAAAATGCTGACAGATTCAAAAGGTGAGTTGGGTCAAAAGAATGACTGCAGAGCAATTTCACTTGAAAAGAAAATTGGCTTGCACGGCAGCCCAACCTGCGTGATGAGCTACGGCGACAACTCTGGCGCGATAGGTTATTTGGTTGGAGAAGAAAACAAGGGCTTAGAGTGCATGTTTGCAATGATGAACAACGCTCGGCTTACGGTTGGCCTTCAAGGTGTTTCGGTGGCAGATAGAGCATGCCAACAGGCTGTTTCGTATTGCAATGAACGGATACAAGGTGTTGCGATTGGCTTTAGTGAGCCTGGCCCAATTATTAGACACGCAGACGTAAAACGCATGCTCACCCTGATGCAAGTTCTTACTGATGGCGCACGGTCTCTGGCATATTACGCTTGTGCCGAGGTCGACCAATCCAAAGCAATAATCACACCCACAAAGGCTGGGCTTCATAAACGCCGAGTCGGCCTGCTGACGCCCTTGGTAAAGTGTTGGTGCACTGAAATTGCACAAGAGGTTGTGAATCTCGGCATCCAGTGCCACGGCGGTGCTGGCTATATTGAAGAAACAGGCGTTGGTCAATTGTTTCGTGATGCCCGGATTTTGCCTATATATGAGGGCACGAATGGCATTCAGGCGATGGACTTTATCTTTCGAAAGGTGGTAAGCGATGAAGCGTGTGCGCTTAATGAGCTCATTCAAGAAATGAATTTAACCTGCACCAGCGGCACCACTTTTCTCACTAAAATGCAGATAGAAAGCTACGGCCAGGCCGTCAAAGTATTAGAAGATACCGCAAGCCTTATACTAAATAACAAGAGC
This sequence comes from uncultured Gammaproteobacteria bacterium, assembly GCA_913020715.1. Lineage (GTDB taxonomy): Bacteria > Pseudomonadota > Gammaproteobacteria > PS1 > Pseudothioglobaceae > Pseudothioglobus. Next base: position 80,892 of record CAJVZH010000001.1, on the reverse strand, counting down.
AACAAAAAACTGCTAGGCGGTATTGCTTTTGATTTTTTAATGATGACCAGCGTAATTGCTACGGCTTGGCGACTAATTGAAAGTGCCGCCGCGGCTAGTAAGAGCGAAATTAACGGCACGTATCTCAAAGAGTTTGTGCATACTCGCCTCTCGAATGCAGGTGCTTTTATAGATACCGTGCTTCCGCGCCACCTAGCACACCATTCAATAATTCAACACCTTTTAAACGGGTCTCTTGATTAATTTATGACTAGACAAAATTATGCTTAATACTACTAAAACACTAAACACCAACAAACTACTTACCAAGCAAGAGGCTCCACACATCAAAACTCATGAATAAGGAGATTATTACAAAGCAACAGCGTGGCAGGCCCAAAAAAAACCTCGAAGAAACTGAAAAAAATCGCCTATCACTAATATTCTCCGGCGTTTCTCTTTTAACTCAGAAGGGTTTTGAGGCAACAGGGTTAGATGAAGTTACAAAAAAAGCAGGACTACCCAAAGGCTCTTTTTATGCTTACTATGACAGTAAGGAATTATTTGGTCTGGCCTTGATTGACGCTTACGACGACTTTTTTGCCAAAATGCTAGATAGGTCATACTTAAACGAAGCCCGCACACCTTTGGAGCGTATTAACGATTTTATTATGGAGGCGCGCACTAATATGGTACGACATAATTTTGATCGTGGCTGCTTGATTGGCAACTTGGGCCAAGAAATTACTGTTCTTCCGACTATATTTAGACAAAAAATCGTAGATGTGCTTTGCAAGTGGCAGAAAAAAACAGAGGTTTGTTTACTTAAGGCTCAAACAAATGGCGAAATATCACCAAACATCAATTGTGCAGTAAAAGCCAAACTGTTTTGGATTGGCTGGGAGGGGGCAATTTTAAGAGCCAAACTGGAGTGTGAGCCCGGTCCTATAGATGTGTTCAAGGATGATTTTGAGGCGGGGTTGAAAAAATAACCTCCCATTAATACTCGAACGCAAGAAGCTTGCTGTATCAAAAACAGCCGCCAGCCAACTCTTTGTCATAACAACAAAAGTATGGGATAATACTTGGCTTTTAGCGATAACAACTATGTTTTTTTGCTAAAAAACAAGGCAAGTATTTAACGTTTGTTAGTGCTTGATTATTTAATGTATCACACAGAGCCCCAATAACAATCAGGGTGCCCTTTAATCGGGGTTGATTGTTAGGCGACGTGGAAGTCTTAACCCAGGAGAAAACATGGCGAAAGCATCAATGAAGAAAATGTTAGAGGCCGGTGTACACTTTGGTCACCGCAGCCGTTTTTGGCACCCAAAAATGGAACCTTTCATCTACGGAACACGTAACGGTGTTCATATTATCAATTTAGAAAAAACACTGCCACAGTTCAATGACGTATTGAATTTTGCGAGCAAGACTGCAGCTGCAGGCGGCTCTATTCTTTTTGTTGGCACAAAAAGAGCGGCAAGTGACATCATTAAAGAAGAGGCTATCCGTTGTGGCATGCCTTACGTCAACCATCGTTGGTTGGGTGGAATGATGACTAACTACAAAACAATTAAGGCCTCAATTAAGCGCCTTAAAGACCTTGAATTCCTAGCTGAAGAAAACTTTACCCAGTTCAATAAAAAAGAAGCTTTGATGATGTCCAGAGAAATGGAAAAACTTGAGCGTAGCTTGGGTGGTATCAAAGATTTGGGTGGCATTCCTGATGTTGTTTTTGTTATCGATATCGGTCACGAGAAAAACGCTGTTCGCGAAGCGCGCACACTGCACCTACCAATCATTGGTGTTGTTGACACAAACCATAGTCCTGACGGTATTGACTACGTTATTGCTGGCAATGACGACTCTATTAGAGCGATTGGCTATTATGCAAGAGAAATTGCAAATGCGGTGCTAGAGGCAAAAGCCTCTCTTGCCACGGCCAAAGCAAAAAAGCCAGCAGCAGACAAAGCAAAAAAGCCAGCAGCAGACAAAGCAAAAGCCCCTGAGGCTGCAGCTCCTGCTAGCGAGCCTGTAGCAGCCGAAGTTGTTGCTGCACCAACAGACGAAAAAACTACTGAAAGCAAAGAAGCGTAATAACAGGAGACAAAATATGGCAATTACAGCCGCTTTAGTTAAAGAACTAAGAGAAAGAACAGGTTCAGGCATGATGGACTGCAAAAAAGCCCTGATGGAGACCGATGGAAATATGGAAGAGGCAATCGACCTAATGCGCGCTTCAGGTGCCGCAAAAGCCGCTAAAAAGGCGGGTCGTATCGCATCTGAAGGCCTAGTTAACGTTACTTTGAGTGACGATAAAAAGACCGCCATTATTTTAGAGGTTAACTCTGAAACTGACTTTGTAACCAAAGGCGATGCCTTCGTTGGTTTTGTTAGCACTTTAGGTGCTTTGGCGCTTAAAAATCAGCCGGCAGATATTGAAACATTTTTGACTCAAACACTGGAGTCTGGCGAAACAGTTGAAAAAGCAAGAGAAGACATTATCGCCAAAGTTGGTGAAAATGTTTCTGTTAGGCGTGTTCAAACAATCAAAACAAGCGATGGCGTTATCGGTGCATACAAGCACGGTGAGCGAATTGCTGTGGTGAGCGTGCTTTCGGGCAATGACGCAGACCTAGCCAAAGACGTTGCAATGCACATTGCCGCCTCTAAGCCAGAATGCATTAGCGAAGACCAGCTTTCAGACGACCTTCTTGAGAGAGAAAAGGCAATCTTTATCGAGCAAGCCAAAGAAAGTGGCAAGCCCGACAACATCATTGAAAAAATGATTGTTGGCAGAATGAAAAAGTTTGTTGGTGAGGTGACTCTGTACGGTCAATCTTTCGTTAAAGACCCAGACACGACGGTTGGTGCGCTTGTAAAAGCAAACAACGCCGCGGTTGAGTCTTTTGTTCGTTTTGAGGTAGGTGAGGGCATCGAAAAGAAAGTCGACAACTTTGTTGAAGAAGTAATGGCGCAAGCGCAAGTTTAACTCTTTCGCTGCAAGTACTGAAAAGGGCGCCGTTGGCGCCTTTTTTTGTTTCAAAGGGGCGCTATAAGTCTTTCTTGCTTTTGACAATCAACTTCATAATGGCCGGCATTAAGAAGAAGTCAGCCAACAGCGCTGTCAATATCGCACTCGCCGTCAAAATGCCAAAATTAAACATGTGATTCATACTGGAAAACGTCAACACCATGAAACCCAGCGCCAATACGATAGAGGTTAGTGTAATAGCCCTTCCGGTGCCCATTAATGTAAGCTCTACCGCTTTATCGACATCGTTATATTGCATCTCATAACGTCGAAAATTATGCATAAAATGCACCGTATCATCCACAGCCAAACCAAGAGCTATAGCGCCAATTAAAAGGGTAAACATGTCCAGCGGCATATCAAAAATACTCATGATCATCGCTATAACAAGAATAGGCAAGACATTGGGCAACATACTAATCAATCCAATTTTGAGATTGCCAACCAGTAACACCATCAACACCGCAATAAAACCAAAGGCCAGTAAATAACTAAACGCACTACTGTATATTGCCTGCACGAAGGTCACCGTCATCAGCGTGCCAACACCTGTAAAAGTCACTGTTGCAAGCCCGTCAAATTCTGCATCAAGGTAAATTTGGGCGTCTTTTATAAATTCTCTTGCCTCAAGTGAGTCGAGCCAAGGAACCTTTAGGGTGAGTCTAGCTTTAGAGTAATCGCTATCAACAAGTGCCTCTAGGTCGTTGCTGCCGCTACTGCCAAACAGTACAAACTCCTGTGCAATCAGAGCGCTACTGTTTGGAATGGCATAATGCTCAGCCAGATTGTTATTAAGCGCCTTGTTAATTTCTTTAACAACATCCACCACGCTAATTACCTTGCCAACGAACATATTGCCAGTTGAAATAACGTTGATATTGTTAGAAACTCGATCAATTGTATTTAACACTTCTGGGCTATAAAGGCCGTTAGTCACTTCGGTGTCTATGACAACTTCAAGTGTCAAAGAGCCGTTTAGGGATTCATCAACAGTCTCAGTCGCAATGCGGGCAAAATTATCGTCTGGCAGCCAGTTGAGCGGGTGATGGGAAAAACGCAGCTGTGCAGCAAAAAACACAGCGATAACAATCAGCACCGCGCTGATAATAACAATGCCTTTGGCCTTGCTTGTCGCAACCCTACTAATAGCCAGTAAGCCCCTGTCCATCAGGCCATTTTCGCCCGCTTCTGTTGTCGTTTTTTTGCATTTAATTCCAATGAAAGCAATCAGTGCCGGCAAAAGAACGAGCGTGAAAAACAAGCCGACCATCACTCCAGCACTGGCAAAGCGCCCCAAATCAGCCACCGGCGCAACCTCTGAAAAAGAAAAGGACCAAAGACCAACCGCTGTTGTTATCGATGTCATCACTATCGCTAGACCAGAGTGCCCCATTGCATACCTAAGCGATGTTTTTTTGTCCTCAGATTTAGCATAGTCTTTATAGAAAACAGCCAACAAGTGAATCGATGCACCCGTGACCACCGCCAACAGGAAGGTTGGCATAATCTGCGTTGCCATCGTGAAGGGAACAGCAAGAGCGGCCATTAAAGACAAGGTCGTTGTCAGCGTCAAGACCACACAGATAAGTGGCAACAGGACGCCTGAAATTCGTCTAAACAGAGCAAACAGAACTATCACGATCATCACAATCATTAGGCTGATAAAAATCTGCGAGTCCTTAGTCAGAGCCTGCTTAAAAATACCCGCTATTGCCGCAGACCCTGTTAAATGTATGTTGAAATTATCGGCTTCAAAAGCGCTGATTACTTGCTGAGCCTTGATAATTATTTCGTCGTTTTCAGCATCACTCAGATAGGTCTTTTGTGTGTCTTGAGTTTCTGTTTCTGTGTCGATCTCAAAATCAAAATCATCACTAAAGCCCGTGTCAAAATCAAGATCATCGGCTATCGCCTCGCCCTGTTCGCGCGAATAAGTTTTGGTGTCAACAGTGATCACTGTGATGGTGTGATCTTCACTATAAAGCAGGTTGTCAAAAAGACTGTTTTGCATTGCCTTTTCTTTTAGCTCGCTTAACTCCCGCTGATTGCTGGGCAACAACTCAATCATCCGCCCTACAACTAAAGAGCCATCGCTGCCATAGGTGTTTCTAGCGTTAATGAGGGAGTTAACATCCTCAATGTGCGGCAGCTGTTGTTCAAGTGCCTTGTGCAGGGCGTCAAGTTTGGTTAAAAAATCAATATTAAAAATATTGTTTGTTTTAACCGCCAACATAATTTTTTCATCTCGGCCAAACTGATCACGAAAGGTATCATAATCAATACGCATTTGATCGGACTTATGCAGAAAACCCTCTGTTGAGGTATCCATAGTCAGGCTTGGCAACTGCGATCCAAGCGCCACAACACCAACAAGGGTTAAAAGTAGTGTTTTTTTGGAGTTTTCAAAGATCCAGTCAGAAAAAGTTTCTAGTTTTTTCTCTGTTGATAATCGCCAGTTCATTGCTTTTCGATTGGGCTTATTGTGCTATTTTTTGGAATTATACGCAGAAGGCTTGCCGAATTCTTCAGTCGTGAAATATTAAAAATTATTTTTACACCAATCTTGTATCCCTGCACAAGTCTCAATCAAGTTCTCGGACTTTTGTTTTCCACGGCCCACAATTACGTTCCACTGTAACGTTAGGCCTGGCTTGGTTAGCGGCACACAAACCAGCTCCCCGCTTGCTAAATATGGTTGTACTGCCCAACGACTGAGTATGCTCAAACCCATTCCAGCCCGCACCAACTCGATCACCGCGTCAGTCAAGCCCGCACGAATGTATTTTGAGGGGCGGCACCCCGCTGGGCGCCATAGAAGCTCTTGCTCAAACCCTGTTTCCGCAATAACAGAGTAAGTAATAAATGGATCAGCTAAAAAATCTGTCGCCTCTAAATATTCACGTCGGGCTAAATGGTGGTCTGCGGGACAAATAGCCACCAATTCATCAACAAATAAAGGGTGGATATCTAAAGACTTAGAGTTGGCCGTGCCCGCAGAAATGCCCAAATCAACATCACCATCGATCACGCTTCGTATTGGTGTTTTTGCAGTGTCTACAACAAATTCAAAATGAAGTTTTGTTTTTTTCTGTTGTAGATTTTTAAGAATTCCTGGCAACCATCGATAGCAGCTATATGCGTAGGTGCCGATACGAAGAATTTCCATGGGCTCCGACTCATCTCGATTGAGCAAGGTTGTTTCCACAAGACTGGCGTCCTTGAGAATTGTTTCCGCGGTATCTGCAAGAAACTCTCCTGCTGCGGTTAAACTCAGTTTGCGGCCCGACCTGGTGAATAATTTACGCCCCAAACGACGCTCTGCTTCGGCAGCCTGATGGCTCAGTGCGGGTTGCGTCAAGTTCATTGATATTGCTGCAGCTGACACGCTACCGTGCGTGCGTATCGCAAGAATCATGCGGTAATGGCTCAATTGGAGTCGGAGCATATATTAAATATTTTTATATTAAAGTAAAATATTATTAATTATACATATATGTTGTGCCGCCCTATAATAAGATCCTTAATAACTGATATTGAGGAGTAGGCGTGCAACCAAAATATATTTCACCAGAGAGTCGAGGTCACGAAACTTTAATGGCATTAAGGAGGGAGATGGGTCAAAACAAAAAAAAGGTTGCACTGGTCACCGGCGCTTGTGACGGAATTGGTCGAGCAGCCGTGCACAAATTTGCCTCACAAAGGGTATACGCATGAGACGGGGGCGATCAAAGGAAAAAAGAAAGGTGGAGAGCTTTCATCAGGCGCCCTATTTTCAGCCGCAAAACCCCTATCAACCGATGTCGATCTTTTCTGAAGACGAAATTGAATCTATTCATCAGGCCTCTCTGAAGGTGTTACAAGACACTGGCATGGACATCCAGTCCCCGCGTGCAGTCGAAATACTAAGGTCCGCCGGCGCAAACGTGGACCCCGATGGTCAGCGAGTGCGTTTTGATCCCGATTTCATAATGGAAAAGATCTCAACAACACCGAGTGAATTTACTCTTCATGGCCGGCACTCAGGGCGGCACGTTCATGTTGGTGGTCGTAGCGTGGTTTACTCTATCGTCTCAAGCACGCCTAATGTTTCCGATCTAGACAGGGGCAGAATACCTGGTAACTTTAAAGACTATTGCAACCTAATAAAGCTTGGGGAACACCTCAACACTGTGCACGCCCAAGGCGGTTACCCGGTTGAGCCTTGCGATATTGATGTCAGTATTCGCCACCTTAAGGCGGTTTCTGCGATGGCCAGATTAAGCACCAAACCCTTGCACGGCTATGCGCTTGGCAGTGAGCGTATGCTCGATGCAATTGAAATGATACGTATTTCCAGGGGCATTGATGAGGAAACACTCTTAAAAGAGCCCTCATTGACCACGGTGGTTAACGCCAATTCACCCCTAGTGTACGACAGGGCCCTATTAGAGGGCGCGATAGAAATGGCACTAAGGAACCAACCCGTAATCTATACGCCCTTTACTTTGGCTGGAGCAATGGCACCAATCACTGTTGCGGGGGCGCTTGTTCAACAAAATGCAGAAGCATTAGCGGGGCTGGCCTTTCATCAGTGCGTCAACCCAGGAGCACCTGCAATCTACGGTAGTTTTACTTCCAATGTTGACATGAAATCTGGAGCGCCGGCCTTTGGCACACCAGAATACACCCAGGCCACCATTGCCTCGGGCCAGCTAGCAAGAAAATACAAAGTGCCTTTAAGGGCCTCAAACGCAAACGCCTCGAATGCGCCCGACGAGCAAGCAATCTATGAATCACAAATGTCCTTATGGGCCTGCCTATTGGGTCAAGTAAACTGGATTAAGCACGGCTTGGGCTGGATAGAGGGCGGCCTTTGTGCCTCTTATGAAAAGGTTATTCTAGATGCAGAAATGATACAAATGATGATGGCCTTTATGCAGCCCGCCAAAGTCAATAAATCCACACTTGGAGTCGAAACAATTGCCGAAGTGGGCCCCGCCAATCACTTTTTTGGCGCAACCCAAACACTGGAAAACTATGAAAGTGCTTTTTATAGTCCACTACTATCGGATTGGCGTAATTTTGAATCTTGGCAAGATGCAGGCTCAAAAACCGCCAGCCAGCGTGCCAACAAAATTTGGAAACAAATGCTCATCGATTATGAAGAGCCAAAACTTGAGGTCTCTATTGAAAGCGAACTAAGCGCCTTTGTTGATAAAAGGATATCAGAAGGTGGAGCCGCCCCTCTGTAATACTTACATATTTTCACAATACGGGAGTCTTATTTGAGATGAAATCTGAAATCACAATGGCCTCACTACTGCTAATAATGACCACAATCGTTTGGCTTTATTAACTACTAAATCAAGGATTATATGATGAACAACTCCCCGTTTTCAATTACGCCTGAAAATAGAAAAATAAACCCTATTCCAACACTCAGTGCCACCAAACCAGACGGGTCAGCAGATGACAATGATCGAGTTGAAATTGGCCCAACAGCGCTTGCTTTTGACGAATGGTCTGCTGCAGGACTCACAACGCCCCACCTTCCGACCATGCGTGAATATCGTCTAAAACGGCTAGTCAGTGAACTGATTAAACGCGACCTAGCGGGCGTTTTGTTATTTGACCCATTAAACATTCGTTATGCAACTGACAGCACCAATATGCAATTATGGACCACTCACAACGCCGCAAGAGCTTGTTTTGTTTCTGCTACCGGCTATGTGGTGCTCTGGGATTTTCATGGTTGTGAGCACTTGACAGCCCATCTTCCCCTAGTGAAAGAGTTGCGCACGGGCGCCTCATTCTTTTACTTTGAATCTGGCAATCGAGTGGATGAGCATGCAAGAAAATTTGCTATAACTGTTGACGGGTTAATGCGGGAACACTCTGGATCCAATCGGCGACTAGCGGTAGATAAAATTGAACTACCGGGAGCGCGCGCCCTAGAAAAACTCGGTATTAAACTCCATGATGGTCAAGAGGTTTGCGAGCTCGCTCGGGCTATTAAGGGTGCCGATGAAATAAACGCCATGAGGTGTGCTATACACGCCTGTGAAGCGTCGATTGATGCAATGCGCACAGCCTTTTACGCTGGGCAAACTGAAAACGACATTTGGGCGGCACTCCATGCTGAAAACATACGCCGCGGCGGTGAATGGATTGAAACCCGAATACTAAGCTCGGGACCACGCACCAACCCCTGGTTTCAAGAATCAGGACCTAGGATTGTCCAAAACGGCGAATTGTTGGCTTTTGACACCGACCTAATTGGCACTTATGGAATGTGTGTCGATATCTCGCGTACGTGGAAATGTGGTGATGAGCCGCCAACCAAAGAACAGAAAAACCTCTATCAAGTGGCCTACGAGCACATTATGACAAACGCAGAACTGGTTAAGCCGGGCGTTGATTTTTTAACACTATCGAGAGACAGCCACCGTCTACCAAAGCAATATCGATCACAACGCTATGGTGTGATATTTCATGGTGTTGGCCTGTGTGATGAATACCCTAGTATTCGTTATCCAGAGGACATTGACTCGTATGGTTACGACGGTGTGCTAGAGCCCGGGATGATGCTTTGTGTTGAGGCCTATGTTGGCGCTGTTGGCGGTAAAGAAGGTGTGAAACTAGAGGATCAGCTTTTGGTGACAGAAGATGGCTTTGAAAACCTAACAAACTACCCGTTTGAACTAAACTTTCTATAGTGCTATCTAAAGTCGCTCAACATCAACCTCTCTCAGTTGCGCTTTGTTGCTGTTTTTCATTGCGCGCCAAGAAACAAATAAACCGCTTGACGCAATAACAGCAAGGCCCATCACCGCCTCAATGGTTGGTAGAAAATCAAAAACAATATAACTCAACAATATGGCGACAACAATTTCAAAGTAGTTAAATGGGCTCAATTCAGAAGCACTAGCGTGCTCAAAGGCCTTAATCAGTAAAAAATGTGCCAAAGCCGCAACCAAGCCCATTGCCGCCATCATTATCAGCGCATCATGGCTCGGTGTTGCCCAACTGGGCGCCACCATAAAGCTCAACACAAAAGCACCGCCAAGTGCGGTGTAAAACAAGGTTAGTAGTGGTGGGCCACTATGGCTTAATTTTCTGGTAGCTATAATATAAAGCGCATAACAAAAGCCAGAGCCTAACGCGTACAAAAGGCTAGGCTGAAATTGCTCCGTATCCGGTTGTAGCACGACAACAACCCCAGCAAAACCCACCACCACACCGACGCCAATGTAGAGATCAAACTTTTCACCCAGAAGGGTCGGCGCCAACATGGCAACAACCAAGGGGGAGACAAACAATAATGTCAGCGCATTAGGGATAGGGTTGGTTTTTATAGCAATAAAAAACAACACCGTGGCACCTGTCAACATTAAGCTTCTCAAGACGTGTGTCAATGGTTGTGGCGGCAGGGTCCACCACTTCAAACCACGAAAATGAAGAATTGGCAGTAACCACAAGGCATTAAACACAAATCTCGCCCAAGAGATTTGAATACTGGAATAACTTTCACTGAGTAATTTTGCCAGTACATCCAGCATTGGCACCACAGACATTGCAGCCAGCATAAGTCCAATACCTTGTAGTAATTTCTTGTTGTTATTATCCACCCTGCCCACCCAAAATCTAACAGTGTGATTGTACAAGATTTATTGGATTGTGGCATGGCACCGGAAAGGAGACAAGTTATCCGAAAATTGGATATTTATCGATTTTTTGCATTTCTGGAATCAACAGGGTGTGGATATTTTAGCTCAAATAAAAGAGACAATAGCTACAGTGTCGTTTTAGTGGTTGTTAGACTTACTCATTCAATGGTTGCTTATATTTGGCAGTTTGTTTGCTTCGAGCGCACAAGAGTTACATATTATCCAGGATGGCTTTCTTAACCTCTTCCAAGGTTGGGTTAACATTGATCATTGCACCTTGGTCGCACTGAGAAATTGCGGTGTCGGGGTCTTTTAATCCATGACCCGTTAGAGTGCAAACCACGGTTGAGCCCTCAGAAATTTTGCCAGATTGGATATCAATCATGGCGCCTGCAACCGAGATTGCAGAAGCGGGCTCGCAGAAGATCCCCTCTTTTTCTGTCAGCATTTTTTGTGCAGCTAAGATGATTTCATCTGAATGGGCGGTAAACCAGCCATTAGATTCTTTGCTGAGTTTAACTGCTTGATCCCAACTTTGTGGGTTACCAATTCTAATTGCAGTCGCAACGGTTTCAGGATTTTCAACTCTTGATCCCTTAATGAATGGCGCCGCACCTTCTGCTTGATAGCCCACCATTACAGGTGTTTTGCTTGCATTGCCTGCATCATTGTATTCGGTATAACCCATCCAGTGTGCAGTAATATTGCCAGCGTTACCCACTGGTAGACAATGGTAGTCTGGCGCATCACCAAGCTCGTCGATAATTTCAAAGGCAGCTGTTTTTTGACCTTGTAAGCGGTATGGGTTAATTGAATTGACAATGGCAACCGGAGCGTGATCGGCAATTTCTTTAACAATTTCCATACCGTCGTCAAAATTTCCCTTGATTTGGATAATTGTTGAGCCGTGAATCATTGCTTGTGCTAATTTCCCAAGCGCAATTTTTCCTTCAGGGATAATCACAAAGGCTTTTATCCCAGCGCGAGCAGCATAAGCTGCTGCAGCGGCAGAAGTGTTTCCTGTTGAGGCGCAAATAATGGCTTTGGCGCCTGCATGTCTTATCTCATTTTTGATCCGCTTGGGTCGTAAAGCGGTTCAGGAACAATGCTCGCCTTATAGAACTCACCTAAAATCTCCACCTCAAGTTTAGGATTAGTCTCCAACAATTCAACAGGAAGGTAAGTCATAGCCAGCGATTGTTTCACGTAGTGTCCATATGCGCCTGAAGTAATATAACTGACGCATTCACCATTATGCATCACCGCTTCATCGCCACTAACATCTATCTCAGTCTCAATGCTCAGCACAGTTAGTTTCTTGCTAACACCTGCCCCTCTTTCTTTGACAGCTGCCGCTTTACCAATAAAGTCCTTGTCCCATTTAACAAAGAAATCTAGACCTGACTCACCGAGTGTAAAGTCAGGACGGAAGTCTGTAGTCCAGACGCCCCAATTTTTTTCAAGACGCATTGACAGTAAGGCGCGTCCACCAAAAAGCTTAAGACCTAAATCTTCACCAGCCTCTTCAATAGCCTCGAGCAACCTTAGCTGGAATTGCGGCGCTACATAAATCTCGTATCCCAGCTCACCCGTGAACGATAGTCGTGTACAAATCGCTGGAACACCTGCGATAAAGGTATCTCTCACATCGCGGAACTTGAACGCTTCAGCACTGACATCTTCTCTCGTCAAGCGAGACAACAACTCTCGAGAATTGGGTCCGGCAATTGCGATGCCATGGAAGTCATCCGTCATGTTTTTATAACTGACATCATCAAAGCCAACAAGCTTCTCATCAAACCAACGACGGTGCATCTCTTGCGCTACACTAGAGCCCAGCAAATAAAACGTCTCTTCGTCGATACAAGCCACTGTGAAGTCGCCATAAAGCTTGCCGCTATCGCGCAACATAGGGTTTAATACAACACGTCCCGGCTTAGGAATAACACCCGCAAGCACGTGCTCTAAAAATGCTCGCGCTCCTTCTCCTGTGAAACGGTGATTGGCAAAGCTGGCAATTTCAGTGGCGCCAACTTTTTCACGCACGGCCATCACTTCCGCGCCAACATAGTCATGCGCTCTTGAACGATGAAAGGTTGGCTCCTCGTGAGCATCCTCTTGTGAATCTGCAAACCACATTGCATTCTCCAGGCCGAATGACTGTTGCCACATCGCGCCTTTCTGCGTTAAACGGTCATAGATAGCGGTGGTTTTTTGCTTGCGGCCCTTTGGAAGAGTTTCATTCGGGAATGTCATCACAAAGCGACGCTCATAGTTTTCACTGGATTTCACAACCCCCCAGTGCGGTGTTGCAAATTCACCAAATCGTGCAATATCCATTGCCCAAACATCGATAGAAGGCTCGCCTTCGATCATCCATTCGGCAATGGTGCGACCAACGCCACCTGCCTGGCAAAAGCCTGCCATAACGCCAACAGCTGCCCAGTAGTTTTTCTTTCCGGGCACCGGTCCAATCATTGGGTTGCCATCAGGAGAGAATGTAAACGGTCCATTGATCATATTCTTAATTCCAGCTGTGCCCACTGCTGGAATGCGCTCAAATGCCAACTCAAGTCGATCAGCAATGCGATCGAGATCAGGATCCAATAAATCATGGCCAAAATTATTAGGTGTGCCATCAAGCGACCAAGGTGTCGAATGTGGCTCGTAGGTACCCAAAAGTAGGCCAGATCGCTCCTGACGGAAGTAGATATTGGCCTCGTAATCGATACACGCAGGCAAGCGCTGCCCCTTTGGCAAATTGGCAATTAAGTCAATCTCATCGGTAATCAGATAATGATGCTCCATCGGCACAACTGGCATGTGCACGCCCGACATCCGTCCCAATTCTCGCGCCCAGAGGCCGCCGGCATTAACAATATATTCTGCGTGAATATTTCCTTTTTCGGTAACGACGTCCCACGAACCATCGGCACGCTGATTGGTTTCCAGCACTGGCGTGTGAGTGTAGAACTCCGCTCCATGTACGCGAGCAGATTTTGCATAAGCATAAGTTACTCCCGACGGATCAATATCACCATCTAACGGATCCCATAGGGCCGCAACATAGTGCTCCGGGTTGATCAGAGGGTGCTTTTCAACCACCTCATCAAGGTCAACAAACTCTTGCTCTAAACCCATTGAACGAGCTTTTGATCGCTCGCGTTTTAAATAATCGTGCCAAGCGGGTGTTGACGCCAAGTAATAACCACCTGTACTGTGCATGCCAACAGAGTGGCCCGAGGTTTCCTCAATCTCTTTATAAAGACTAATAGTGTAATCCTGTAAGCGAGAAATATTTGGATCTGAGCTGATGGTATGAATTTGGCCCGCCGCATGCCAACTAGAGCCGGAGGTAAGTTCATTCCGCTCCAGCAATACAACATCTTTCCACCCCATTTTTGCCAAATGAAACAAAATCGAACAACCGACAACACCGCCACCAATAACAACAACCCTTGCTTGATCTTTCATAGTAAATCCATATTATAAAAATTAAATGTTAATTAAAAAACAGCTAAACTCAAGTGAAAAAATTAGTCTTTAAGTGTTGAAAAAATTTAACTCTTTATAAGCCTCGCTGAATACGGCAATAGCTTTATCTAAATCACCCTTGCTATGAGCGGCAGAGATTTGGGTGCGAATTCGCGCCTTTCCTTGTGCAACCACAGGAAAGAAAAAGCCAATTGCAAAAATCCCTCGCCCCAGTAGTTTCTGACTCATTATCGACGGGAAGGAGACAAGTTATCCGAAAATTGGATATTTATCGATTTTTTGCATTTCTGGAATCAACAGGGTGTGGATATTTTAGCTCAGATAAAAGAGACAATTAAATGAGAAGAGGAAGAGGGAAAACCACTGGTGGTGGAGGTGGAGGTGGGAATTTCACTAATCATATAAGTTATTGATATATATATCAACTATTAAAACAGGTGAAAGTACTACAAACCCCATGATATAAGGGTTTTCAGGCAATAAAAAAGACGTCCTGAGACGTCTTAAATATTTTAGTATGGTGCCCAAGGAGAGATTCGAACTCTCACAGCTCGCGCTACAGCCCCCTCAAGGCTGCGTGTCTACCAGTTCCACCACTTGGGCTTGGATTATTAGTTGCTTGGAATGTCACTGACTGGCAGCTCAGCCTCAATAGTAGTCGCTTCGCTCATGATGCTTTGTTGACTGGATGGCGAAACCGCTGTTTCGCTGGTTGCCAAGTAGGCAAGGAAAATACTAGTAATAAAAAAGCCAATTGCCAGACCGGATGTGAGCTTATATAAGAATGAGTGTGCACCTCTTGCACCAAACACTGCGCCCGCAGCGCCAGAACCAAAAGCTGCTCCTGCATCTGCGCCTTTACCGTGTTGTATTAGAATAATACTAACAAGGCCCAAGGCCAAAATCACATGAATAATTAAAACAATTTGAAATGACATAACTTAACCTACCCTACATATTTGTAAAAAATCTTCTGCTTTTAAAGAGGCGCCGCCAATAAGGCCGCCATCAATATCCTCACAGGCAATCAACTCATTGGCGTTGCCCGCATTCATGCTGCCGCCATACAAAATTGCCGTCATATCAGCAATACCGTCATCGTGTACAGCCAATAGCTGACGAATAAAAGCATGTACCGCTTGCGCTTGCTCTGGTGTTGCAGTCACACCCGTGCCAATCGCCCAAACAGGCTCATAAGCAACAACAATTCCAAGAAAGGCGTCGATGCCAAGCAAGTCAATAACAGCGTTAACCTGCTCACTAACCACATCCTCAGTTGCGCCCGCCTCTCTTTGCTCTAATGTTTCTCCAACACAAAACAACGGCGTCAAGTCGTTATCAAGCGCGGCTTTTACTTTTTCAGCAACAAGTTTGCTGTCTTCACCATAAAGACTTCTACGCTCTGAATGGCCAACAATCACATATTGTGCACCAAAGTCTTTGATCATCTCCGCACTCACTTCACCGGTGAAGGCTCCGTCGGCATTGACATTCAAAGATTGGGCGCCAAGCTTTAGTTGACTGTGTGTAATTAAAGCCTCCACTTGCGAAAGATAAGGGAAGGGCGCACAAACAACCACCTCTGACTTAGCGTCATCCATACCCGCAAGAATACCCATAATAAGAGTATTAACAGTTTCCTTGCTGGCGTTCATTTTCCAGTTGCCAGCTACAATCGTTTTTCGCATAGCCTCTTGTGGAAGATAAAAGAGCGCAATGTTACGCTAATATGGTGGAAAAAGCAATTTTGGAGATGTTTTAGTGGGAGGATTTGGAGCCAAAATAAAGCGCCAAAGAAACCAATAAAATCCCCACTGAAAAATACACCAAATCCAATGGCCCGTCAAAATTCATGGACAAAGAAATCTCGAAGAAAGTGACCACTAAAATCATCAAAATCACTTTCGCTAATTTAGATTTAAGGTCGTCCAGACTATTGATTATTAGTACTTTGGAAGATTGGCCGCTTTTCTTCGCATCGTCTATGTCACTAATAAAGAGCTCGTATAGTCCAAGGGCAAATATCAACAAAATAGTGGCCAACAGAAAACCATCAATCGCGCCTACAGTGTGGGCAACAATCTCAGCGCGCGCAACCTTTTGCGCCTCTCCAGAGACACCAAAATAGTCCGGCGCATGCGCCAACAAACCAACAACATCGGCAACAGTAATTAAGAACAACAAGCCAGACAGGAGCATAGACGACACAACGGCACCCAAGACCATATAGCGAGACCGCCACAACACACCTTCAAAATACTTTTCAATGAAACGCACCAATCAACTCCTTATTACAATAGGTATCATTAGTATATCATTTTCATTTTGGATTCACCGCCTTATGTCTCAAACTTGGGCTCGCTGCTTAAACTCGCTTAAAAAGACCCTGCCGCTCAAGGTATTTAGCTTGTGGATTCAACCTCTTGGTGCTATTGAAGAGGGTAGTACGCTAACGCTGCTTGCGCCCAATACGTCGGTTCTCAAGCAAATCAACAGTCGTTTAAAAAAGGAAATCGCGCAAACGGTTAAAGAGGAAGACAGCTCGTTGAATGTAAAAATTCAACTTTCAAACGCCGTCAAAACCTCTGCTGAACAAGTCAAACAACACACAACCCCCCTTTTCTCAGAGTACACATTTGACAACCTGGTACTGGGAAACGCCAACCAAGTTGCTTCGGCCGCCTGCAGGCAAATTGCAGAAAACATCAACTCTTCACCTTACAACCCCTTTATTATTTACGGCGAATCTGGGCTTGGAAAAACACACCTAATGCAGGCTGCAGGCCACTTGGCGCTTGAAAGAAACCCACGCGCCAAAATTATCTACGTACCGCTCATGGATTTTGTTAGGAATATCACCACCAGCCTACGCCATAACACCATTGAAAAGGTTAAGTTGTATTATCAGTCTGCCGACTTATTGCTGGTTGACGACATCCACCTTATTGCTGGCAAAGACAAATCTCAAGAAGAGTTTTTTCATATTTTCAATTTTCTCTTTAGCACCAAAAGGCAAATTATTTTCACCTGTGACCAACCCCCAAAAAGCATCAAAGACCTTGAAAACCGACTTAAAACTCGATTTTCTCAAGGTCTAAATTTGCAGCTTGCGGCGCCCGAGCTAGAAATGCGCGCGGCCATTTTATTAAAAAAATCACAAAATCCACAAATTTCACTAGCTCTTAGCGAAGATGTGGCGCTGTTTATCGCCGGCCACGTAACCTCCAACGTTCGTGACCTAGAGGGTGCTCTGTTAAAACTCAAGGCCTTTGTTGATTTTTCTAAAATTGACCGCTCCATGATCTCCAAAGAGGTTGTAGAAAGCGCCTTGGGCGACCTAATCAGTCCAAAAAAGCGCCTCATTGAAATCAATGAAATACAAAAAACAGTGAGTAAATATTACGGTATTACCCTGTCGGACTTAATCTCCAATTCACGCAAACAACACTTGGTTAGAGCGAGACAAATGGCTATCTGCATGTGCCACGAGCTAACCAGTCTGTCACTTGCAAAAATTGGCCATAACTTCGGCAACCGAGACCACTCCACTGTACTGTACTCCTGCGAAAAATTAAAAAAAATGATGGCTGATAATGACGACATCAAAAACGATTTTGACAACCTTAAAATGAAGCTTACTAACTTATAAACAAGATAAAACAAACTGCTCTGTTGATAACTTACAAAACAACTTATAATAAACAGACTTTACCAACAAGTTAAAAATTTACAGGGCAAAATACCAACAAGTTACACACACGATAAGGGTTTGTTGTTTAAATAAAAATAATACTTATCAACAGAAAAAAAGGCCCCTAATAATAATAATAACTTTTTAATTAGACCGCTTATGAACACCGAACTCAGTGTAGAAGAATTACTAGATCCATTACAAACAGTGATTGGCGTTGTTGAGAAAAAGCAAACGCTGCCTATTTTGTCCCACGTATTGATCCAACTTAAAGATAGGTTGTTAACACTAACCACCACTGACATGGAGTTAGAAATCAGCGCCTCAAGAAAAATAGAGAGCGATACAGATGTAGGTTTTACAATTTACGCAAAAGACTTAATTGATATTGTAAGAAAACTTCCAGAAAAAACCAAGATTCAATTTAAAATTGAAGAAACCAAGATTTACCTCAACGCTAACAACAACACCTTTGAGTTAAACACCTTCGATCATCAAGATTTCCCTACTCTGCCAAAAACCCAAAACACAAGCACCATTAAAGTCAAGCAAGATGACCTCAAAGCTTTGATTGAAAACACAAGTTTTTCAATGGGTAATCAAGATATTCGTGCATACTTAAACGGCCTTTATTTTGAATTAAACAAAGATTCTTTAACTGTTGTTGCAACTGATGGTCACCGGCTTTCAATTGGTGAAGTTAAGCAAAGCAACAAACTCGAAGAAAAAAGAACGGTTATCCTCCCTAGAAAAGCAGTAATTGAATTAACCAAACTGCTTAATAAAAGTAATCAAGAGACCGCTGAAATCCACCTTTCGGATAATTATTTTTCACTGGTAGACACCAATACAAAAATTATAAGTCGTTTAATTGATGGAAATTTCCCCAATTATAAGCAGGTAATTCCAACCGACTTTAGCAATACCGTTATTATCAACAGGGTCGACTTCTTATCCAGTTTACAACAAGCTTCAATCTTTGTTGAAGAGCGCACAAAAGGTGTCAAACTTGTTTTCAGGGAAGGAAAGCTTAACATTTTCTCTCACTCTGAGCGCGGTCAAGCAAAAACTCAGTTGGATGTTAAAAACCAAGAAAAAGAGATTGAAATCGCTTTTAATATTCACTACCTAATCTCCATCCTCGAAAAACTAACCTCTAACGAGGTAAACATGGTTGTTCCTGGCGGTGAAAATCAATCTTGTATGATTAGTGCCCTTGAAAGTGAAAATTACCAGTATGTTGTCATGCCGATGCGAATTTAGTTTGGTGTTTATCAATTATGGCAATTGTTGAGAAACTCCATATTCATCGGTTTCGTAATTTATCAAATCAGTATCTAGAGCCCAATAAAAACATCAACCTTCTTTTGGGTAAAAACGCCCAAGGAAAAACCAACTTTATTGAAGCCTTGTATTATTTGGGCCACAACCGCTCATTTAAAACAAAAAAAACCAAAGACATAATACCTTTTGACAGTGACTTGTTGCAAGTTGGCGCTATTATCGACGACGTTAGGGTTTTATTAAAAAAAACAAACAGTCGCTCTGAAATTGCAATTAACCAACAAAAGGCGCAAAACAACAGCCAATTAAGTCAGTTACTGCCCACACAAATAATCTCCCCCGACCGAGGTTTTGTTGTTGGTGGTGCGCCAAAACTTAAAAGGTCTTATCTTGACTGGGGGGTGTTTCATATAAAACCCAACTTATTAACAACCTACAAGGCTTACAACAAAACACTTAAAAACATCAACCTGTTGCTTGTAAAAAACAATACAAAAGAGCTTGAGTATTGGTTATCAAAACTCACCCACTTATCGATTGATATTTCAAAGGCAAGAATTGAGTATATTCAGGCCTTAAACGACACAGTCGAAAAGGCGATCAAGGCCAGTAAGGTTGATTTTTTTCAACAAGCCAATGACTTGTCCATGCGTTTTCAAAACGGTTGGGCAAAAGGTGTTGACCCACTCAACTATGACAGTGTGTTTGGTTATTTATCGACAAATACTCAAAACTTTGTTCGAATTAAGCACCTCGGGTGTGGCCCGCACAAGGCGAATATTGATTATTTTTTGAACAATAAAACCGAAAACCACCTTTCTCGAGGCGAACAAAAAACCTTGTCTCTGGTTTATTGGATGGTGCAAGTGCTGTTGTTGGTTGAAAAAAACATTAAACCCGTGGTCTTAATCGATGACATTTCATCGGAACTGGATCAGCACAAAATAAACCAAGCCTTGCAATTCTTGTCAGCACTAGACGTGCAAATATTTATCACCGATATTGGTAATACCCCCCTAAATTTTCCCCCAGAAAACACAACCGCATTTCAAATCAACAGCGGAATTATTAGCCAGTAAGCTCTTTTATTTGGTAACCACAGTGTTGCTAAATTATGTTGCAAACAATTGCAAAGAAAACACCCAAAAAACAGGGATGGATTAACGATAAACCACGTCCTCGTGGTATAATCGATTTATTTATATTGAGCTCCCATGGCAGAAGAATATCAGGCCTCCAGTATCAAGGTCTTAAAGGGTCTTGATGCGGTAAGAAAGCGCCCAGGAATGTACATTGGTGACACCGATGATGGTACAGGTTTGCACCACATGGTTTTCGAGGTTGTCGACAACTCAATTGACGAGGCTCTAGCCGGCCACTGCTCAAAAATTTCAATTACCATACATGAGGATGACTCTATATCCGTCACCGACGATGGTCGTGGTATTCCGGTTGATATTCACCCAGAAGAAGGGGTTTCTGCCGCCGAAGTTATTATGACCGTGCTTCATGCGGGCGGTAAATTTGATGACAACTCCTACAAGGTTTCAGGTGGTTTACACGGTGTAGGTGTTTCGGTTGTTAATGCTCTTTCCGAAACCGTTCATTTAACCGTTCACAGGGCTGGCGAGGTTCACGAACAAGGCTATTCCTTGGGTGTGCCAGATGCACCAATGGGTGTTACCGGGAAAACCGATACTACGGGTACAACAATCCACTTTAAGCCCAGCAAGGATATCTTTACTGAAACCAAATTTAAATACGAGACACTTGCCAACCGTGTTCGTGAGTTGTCGTTTTTAAATTCCGGTGTTCATATTGAAATTAAGGAGATTAGTTCGGGCCGTAAAGATGTGTTTGTTTATGAGGGTGGTATTACCGCGTTTGTCGAGCACTTGAACAAGGCAAAAAACGCTATTCATAATGACATCATAACCATCAGTGCTGAAAGAGACGATATTGTTGTTGATGTCGCACTGCAGTGGAGTGACTCTTACCAAGAGAGTATTTACTGTTTTACCAATAATATCCCCCAAAGAGATGGTGGTGCGCATTTAGCAGGCTTTAGGGCAGCTCTTACGCGAACACTCAACAGCTTTATTGACAGCTCTGGAGTGGCCAAAAAAGAAAAATCAGCCATTACCGGTGAAGACACTCGAGAGGGTTTAACCGCCATTGTTTCAATCAAGGTGCCAGATCCAAAATTTTCATCTCAAACCAAAGATAAACTGGTCTCTTCAGAGGTGCGCGCACCTGTGGAGTCGTCGATGAATGAGAAACTGGGTGAATACCTGTTGGAGCATCCAACTGAAGCCAAAATAATTGTTGGCAAAATCCTGGACGCATCAAGAGCCAGAGATGCTGCCAGAAAGGCGAGAGAAATGACACGTCGCAAAGGTGCGCTGGATATTGCAGGATTGCCAGGAAAGTTGAGCGATTGCCAAACAAAAGACCCAGCGGAATCTGAGCTGTTCTTGGTAGAGGGTGACTCTGCGGGCGGTTCAGCAAAACAGGGTCGAGACAGACGAACCCAAGCAATTTTGCCACTAAAAGGTAAAATTCTTAATGTTGAAAAAGCGCGATTTGAGAAAATGCTTTCCTCGCAAGAGGTGGGCACTCTTATCACTGCATTGGGTTGTGGTATAGGTAAGGACGAATACAATATTGAGAAATTGCGCTACCACAAGATTGTCATCATGACCGATGCCGACGTGGATGGTGCGCACATTAGGACCTTGTTATTGACCTTCTTTTATCGCTACCTCCCAGAATTAATTGAGAACGGCTATCTTTTCATTGCGCAGCCACCACTATATAAAATCAAAAAAGGCAAGCAAGAGCGCTATCTTAAGGACGATCAAGAGCTAAATGATTACTTGTTGCAAGAGGCAATTAATGACGCACAGCTTTTTGCCAACAGGGATGCGCCAGCAATCAGTGGTGTGGCGCTTGAGTCGGCCATCGGTGAGTATTACAAAGTGGCAGATATTGTCGAAAAACTTGGTAAAAAATACAACCTAACCTTGCTAAGAGCGATTATTGGTATGGCAAAAATCAAAAGCCTGTCGAGCAACAAAGAAATGCAAGTGTGGTGCGCTGTTTTACAGGACAAACTAAATGCCGCGGCACCCATGTCAGAAACGCACAGTGTTGCATTTGAAAACAACAAGGTTGTATACTCGCAAGCCGTTTACGGGGTTGAGGTTGCAAACAACGTTCTTGATTCTGGGTTTTTCAATTCACAAGATGTTAAGGCGATTCAGTCATACTCTGAAGAGGTCGAGGGTGTTTTAGATTCGACTTCGTATGTACAAAAAGGCAACAAAGAGGCGAAGGTTGTTAGTTTTAGCGAAGTGCTTAAATTCCTACTGAGCGAAGCCAAAAAAGGCCAGAACTTTCAGCGCTATAAAGGTCTTGGTGAAATGAACCCAGACCAGCTTTGGGACACAACAATGAACTCAGAGACTCGCACGCTGTTACGTGTCAAAATTGAAGATGCAATCACTGCTGACGAGGTATTTTCAACCCTTATGGGTGACGAGGTTGAACCAAGAAGAAACTTTATCGAGGAAAACGCTCTCAAGGTTGACAACCTAGACTTCTAATCTTTTTTCAATTGGGTTTGAATATATTTGCCACTGCTTGTGCTGCTTATCAAAGATAATAGAGGTAATCAAATATAGGGATATTATGTCAAAAAAACACCCAGTTATTGCTATTACTGGCTCTTCGGGCGCAGGAACATCCACCGTAAAGGGTGCTTTTCATCATATTTTTAGCCGACTAAAGGTCGAGCCTATTATCATCGAAGGCGATAGTTTTCATCGCCACGATCGTGAAGAAATGAAAAGAGTTATGGCCAAAGAAGAAGCTCAGGGCAACAAATATTTTAGCCATTTTGGTCCCGAGGCAAACCACTTTGATGAAATCGAAAAAACATTTAAAGCCTACGGTGAAAAGGGCCTTTGTCGACGTCGTTACTATCTTCACAACGAAGAAGAGGCGGGGCCATTTGGGCAAAACCCGGGCGAATTCACCCCGTGGGAAGAGGTGGGTAAGGGTAGTGATTTGTTGTTTTACGAGGGTCTTCATGGCGGTGTCGAATACGGTGATATCGATGTTTCAAAATACGTTGACTTGTTGATTGGCGTAGTGCCTGTTGTTAACTTAGAGTGGATCCAAAAAATTCACCGAGACAAGGAGAAGCGCGGGTATTCAGCCGAGGCGACGGTCGACACGATCCATAGAAGAATGTGGGATTACATTAACTACATTACCCCGCAGTTCTCAAAAACAGACATCAATTTCCAGCGTGTGCCGACGGTTGATACATCTAATCCGTTTATCGCTAGAGACATCCCAACACTGGACGAGAGTTTTGTTGTTGTTCGATTTAAGGATCACAAGTTCTGTGATTTTCTTAACTTACAAGGCATGATTACGGGTTCGTTTATGTCCCGCCCAAACACACTGGTTGTGCCAGGTGGCAAAATGGGTTTTGTTATGGAGTTGATCCTACGTGAGCAGATTGCAAAAATGCTTGATAGGTAAGCTGTTTGTTGGGTTTGTTATTTAACCACCACATTGACCAGTTTGTTGGGAACCACCACCACTTTTACAACAGTTTTTCCCTCGATGAATTTGATCACATTTTCTTCACTTAAAGCCAAAACCTCAACGGCCTGATTATCCATATCCAGCGCCACCATGAGCTTGGCCCTCAACTTACCATTCACTTGAACCACAAGCTGAACCTCGTCTTGAACCAGTGCGAACTCATCAACCTCTGGCCATAAAACATCAATCATCGCACTCTCGCGCCCCAGGCGGTGCCACAGGTGGTGTGAAAGGTGTGGAGTGATTGGGTTGAGTGTTTTTAGCATGATCTCAATCGCCTCTTTTCGCACCGCCATACCCTGTTCTGACACATCATCAAATCGTGAAAGGTTGTTGTTTAGCTCCATTAGTGTGGCGATGGCGGTATTGAATGAATAGCGCCTACCGATGTCATCACCCACTTTTTTGAGTGCTTGGTGTGTCTTTTGTCTAATGTCTTTCTGTTTTTTATCCAGCGAAGATACATCCAGTTGAGCAACAGTATGTGTTTCTAAGTCGCTGATAAAGTGCTCAACAAGACGGTAAAACTTATTAACAAAGCGGTACGAGCCTTCTAAGCCTGAATCGGACCACTCAAGGTCTTGAGTTGGTGGTGCAGCAAATAAAATAAACAGGCGAACCGTATCAGCGCCGTACTTGGCAATCATATCTTGAGGGTCAACAGTGTTGCCCTTGGATTTGCTCATTTTGGCGCCGTCTTTTAAGACCATACCCTGGGTTAGCAAATTGGTGAAGGGTTCGTCGCTTTTAACCAGACCCTCATCGCGCATCAATTTGTTAAAAAATCTTGCATAAAGCAGGTGCAGAATGGCGTGCTCAACGCCACCTACGTATTGGTCGACCGAGAGCCAGTAATCGGCACGTTCATCCAACATTGATTTGTTGTTATCGGCACATGCATAGCGCGCATAATACCAAGAAGATTCAAAAAACGTATCAAAAGTGTCGGTTTCACGCTCCGCCGCCTCACCACATTTTGGACAGGGTGTTTGGTAGAATTCTGGCATTTTTTTGATGGGTGAGCCAACGCCATCAAAAGCCACACCTTCTGGCAGAGTGACCGGTAAATCCGCCGCTTTAACTGGCACAGAGCCACAGCTCGGGCAGTTTATAATTGGGATTGGACAGCCCCAGTATCTTTGTCTTGACACCCCCCAATCCCTAAGGCGATAATTGGTTTGTTTTTGTCCCAAACCCTTGCTTGAGAGTTTGTTGCTAATCGCTTCGAATGCGTCATCAAAATCCAGCCCGTTAAATTCACCGGAATTGATTAAGATGCCTTTTTCAACAAAAGCCGACTCGCCAATATCAACTGTGGTGCCATCAGGGGAGATAACCCCCAACATTGGAATATTATATTTCTTGGCGAAGTCATAATCCCTTTCATCGTGCCCAGGAACACTCATCACCGCACCGGTGCCGTAGCCCATTAAAACAAAGTTAGCTATCCAAATAGGGGTGGCCTCTCCAGTGATTGGGTGGGTGCAGATTAGGCCAGAATCTATACCTTTTTTCTCCATGGTTTCCATCGCAGCTTCAGAGGTTTCCATGGTTTTGCACTCGTTAAGAAAGGCTTGAATGTTGGCGTCGGATTTGCCCGCTTCAACGGCGAGCGGGTGTTCGGCTGCAACGGCTAGGTAGGTAACACCCATCAGGGTGTCTGGGCGCGTTGTATAGACTTTAAGGGCATCCGAATTGGGTAGTTTAAAATCAATCTCAAGGCCAACGGATTTTCCAATCCAGTTTTTTTGCATGGTTCGAACCGCTTCAGGCCAACCGTCCAATTTATCCAAGCCATCCAAAAGCTCTTCGGCGTAATCGGTAATCTTCATAAACCATTGAGAGATTTCCTTCTTCTCGATTAAGGCATCCGATCGCCAACCGCGCCCGTCGATGACTTGTTCATTGGCTAGTACGGTTTGATCTTCTGGATCCCAGTTAACCACCGCTTTCTTTTTATAGACCAAGCCTTTTTCGAATAAGCGAACAAACAACCACTGTTCCCAGCGATAGTATTCGGGTGTGCAAGTGGCGAGCTCTCGAGACCAGTCGTAACCAAAGCCCAACTCAACCAATTGACCCTTCATGTATTCAATGTTTTCGTAAGTCCATGCGGCAGGAGGTACTTTGTTTTTTAACGCCGCGTTTTCAGCTGGCAAGCCAAAAGCATCCCAACCAATTGGTTGCAATACATTTTTGCCAAGCATTTTTTGGTATCTTGAAATAACATCACCAATGCTGTAGTTGCGCACATGGCCCATGTGGAGCTTGCCAGACGGATAAGGAAACATCGATAAGCAATAAAATTTTTCCTTGTTTGGATCCTCGACAACTTTAAAAGACTGATTATCGATCCAGTATTGTTGTGCGCTCGGTTCGATTTGACTGGCGTTATATTCTTGCATAGTGAGGGGCCGAATGTTGGTTGGTTAGTTAAGTTTGAGGGTGCCAACCAATGCTTCGATGTTGGCCAGATTGTGTTCTTTAAGGTAATGGCTGATGCCATTGTTGATGATTGGGCAAAGAAGTGGATCATAAAAAAGCGCTGTACCCAGGCCAATGGTTGTGGCGCCAGCAATAATAAATTCGAGAGCGTCATTTACCGTGGCAATGCCGCCTTGGCCAATAATTGGTACATTGTATTTTTTGCTGACTTGGTACACTTGGTGTACTTTAAGTAGCGCAATCGGTTTAATTGCCGGCCCAGAAACACCACCTTGGTTATTACCAATAACGGCTCTGCCGGTTTTGGTGTCAACCGCCATTCC
This sequence comes from uncultured Gammaproteobacteria bacterium, assembly GCA_913020715.1. Lineage (GTDB taxonomy): Bacteria > Pseudomonadota > Gammaproteobacteria > PS1 > Pseudothioglobaceae > Pseudothioglobus. Next base: position 54,375 of record CAJVZH010000001.1, on the reverse strand, counting down.
CATTAGAGTGTTGATCACAGCTAAGCCATCAGTTCCCGCATCAATGCAACGTTGTGCACTGTTGGCAATATCTGTTTGGTTGGGGGATAGCTTGGTAATCAGTGGTTTTGTGGTGTTTTTTCGACAAATATCAACCACTCGGTAAGACATGTCTGGGTCGTTACCAAAAGCCACACCACCCTCTTTGACGTTCGGACACGAAATGTTAATTTCAATTGCATCAATATCGCTATCATCAAAACGCTTGGCAATTTCACCGTACTCCTCCACCGAAGAGCCGGAAATATTGGTAATAAATTTTGTCTCGGTTTTATCAAGCGCGGGCATAATGTCGTTAATTACAACGTCGGTGCCCGGGTTTTGCAGGCCGATGGCGTTAATCATGCCGCTTGGGGTTTCGATAACTCGATGCGGTTTGTTGCCCAAACGCGGCTCTAGCGTTGTACCTTTAAGGCAGACCGCGCCAACATCGGCATTTGAAAAACCCTTTATTCGGGTGTACTCTTCACCAAAGCCGACACAGCCAGAAAGAAGTACGATTGGCGAGTTTAGTGAGAGACCACAAAAGTTTACTTTTAGATTGCTTTGCATGGGGGCTATTATACTTTTATGAATGGGTATTCATCGGTGAACTTCGGCTAAAATGCTGCCATGAACGGTATCTTTATAACTGCTAGCAATACAGAGGTCGGAAAAACCACCGTTGCCGTCGAAATCGTCCGACGATTAAGCGAAGAGCGCAAGGTTAGGGTTAGAAAGCCAGTGGAATCCGACTGTCCTATTGTTGATGCTAAATTTGCCCCAAGGGATGCAATAGCGCTGTCTGAGGCTTGTGGAAATAGTGAGCCACTCTCTACTGTCTGCCCCTATTGTTTTGAACTGGAGGCCAGCCCAGAAAAAGCCAGTAACGAGGCCGGAAAAAAGTTAGGCCTGGAGCAGCTTGTTGTGGCATGTAGGAAAAATACCGGCGACGACTATGTTCTTGTTGAGGGTGCCGGCGGCTTTTATTCGCCAATAGCAGAGCGGGTGTTAAATGCCGATTTGGCTTCGGCGCTTAATTTACCCTTGATTGTGGTGGTGCGTGATGAGCTTGGCGCTATTTCGCAGGCATTATTGACAATTGACGCCGCCCACAAGAACAATCTTCGGGTTGCCTGTGTAGTGCTTAATCAGGTTGAGAGCAACACACTATCAAATCTTGGGGCGCTTAGAGCTTATACAAAGGTGCCCTTGGTTGGCTTTTCGTTGACAGCTTTGGATCGGTTTTGGGCTGATATTAAAAACTTAATCTAGAAGGGTAAGGTTCGGCTTTTCATCCTCTTTAGGCACATCTTCGGTTTTGGCATCGAAAAACATACCTTCGCCATTTTCCTGAGCATAAATGGTGAGTACCGCATGACAGGGTACAATAATTTCTTGCGACTGGCCGCCAAATCTTGCTTTAAAGCTAACGGCCTCGTTTGTCATCAGTCGATCTGTTGTTGCGGTTGAGGACATGTTGAGAACAATTTTCCCTTCTTTGGACAATCCTTCGGGAACGACTACACCCGGTATGTCACAATTAACAAGAATGTGCGGCGTAAGGTTGCCGTCCTCCATCCATTCGCAATAAGCACGAATGAGATAGGGGACAACGTTATTCATCAGGGGTTATTAGTTAAAATCTTTCTCGCAAAAAGTAAGGCCCTCTTGGAAACCTTCTTTGTCGAAAAGTCTAGCGGCGTAATTTAGGATTGGCTTGGCTTTATCGCCCAACTTAATGCCCAGAATACCAAGGCGCCACAGTACAGGGGCTAGACAAACGTCAACCAAAGTCATTGTGTCGCTCTTAAAGTATGGCTGGTGAGCAAACAAAGGAATAAGCTCAATCAGGTTGCCATTGAGTGTTTTTCTTGCCGCGTCAGCCGCTTTTTTGTCGCCATTAAGAATGGTGTCAACCAGCTCATACCAACAGCCTTCTGCGCGCGTGAAACGGTAGATTAATAGGCGTTTTTCTGCTTTTTCAATTGGGTCAACAGGCAGAAGTGGTGGGAACGGGAAGCGCTCATCCAAGTACTCCATGATGACCGACAGATCATACAAAACCATACCTCTATCAAAAAGAGTTGGCATTGTTTGGCACGGGTTAAGTTCTAACACCTCTTCGGGCATGTCATCAAATTCTAGCTCGATGACGTCGCGTTCGATTGACTTGTGCGCCATGATAAAACGCACCGCATGGGATTCTAACTCCTGCGTTGCAGCATAAAGAGTGGTTGAAGCTGGATTGGGTTTTGTTAGCATAATAGTATTTAGAAAAGTAAAGCAGCATCTCGCGAGGAGCTGCTGCAAAATAGTAGGTTAAATTGTATCAGAAATTAATCTCTTTTGCGCCATATGCCATACTTCACATCCTTCCAGTATTCTTTCTTTAGGAGGTAGGCTAGTACAAATAAAATAGCAAGGAAGAACAGAACTTTTTTACCAAGATCTGTGCGGATTAGTTTTGCCGGCTCACCAACGTAATCTAGAAAGTTGGTAATGTCCCTGACATCACTGTCAAAAGCTTCCTCTGATTGACCCTCTCTGAGCGACCAAAGCGCGTCTGGCATTGAGGCGTTTTCAAGCACGTGGTTGTTAACACCAAACACACGCGACTCATCGGCATAAAAACCTTTTAGGTAGCTATAAATCCAGTCGGTACCCTTGGATCTTGACACCAAAGATAAGTCTGGTGGCGTGCCACCAAACCAAGCCGCAGCACCTTTTTCAGGCATGGTAGTGGTGATATTTTCACCCACCTTATCGCCGGCAAACATGAGATTGGCCTCGATATCTGCATCACTAAGACCAAGGTCTGAACCGATGCGGTTGTAGCGCATAAAGCTAATGGCGTGACAACCAGAACAGTAGTTCATAAATAACTTGGCGCCGTTTTGTAGTGAGGCTGTGTCGGTAATATCGGTGTTGGCCTCTTCCAGTTGCACACTTGGTGAAGCAACGACATTGAAAGAGAGCGCAATAGCGGCGATTGATAGTTGTAATTTACTTAATGTTTTCATGGTTTACTCCGTCGTCCTCTCTGGCACTGGCTTGGTTTTGCCAATTGAGGTATACCAAGGCATTAATATAAAGAAGGCAAAATAAAGTATGGTGAACAGTCTTGCCAAGAACGCATTTAGCTCGTTTACAGGCTGCATACCCAGCCAACCAAGCATGATAAAGCTAATCACAAAAACACCCAATGCCCACTTGAATGGCGCACTGCGGTAGCGAATTGACTTAACAGGACTTCTGTCTAGCCATGGTAAAGCCACCAGAATAACCAGTGCTGCACCCATACCCAAAACACCCGGGAACTGCGAACCAAACATTGGTGGAATCGCTCTTAGTACAGAATAGAAAGGTGTTAAATACCATAGCGGCGCAATATGGTCTGGCGTCTTCAGTGGGTTGGCCAAAACAAAGTTGGCGTTTTCTAGGAAGTAACCGTTCATTGCCGGGGCAAAGAACACCACCGCGCAGAAAATCATCAAGAAGGCAACAACACCCATAATGTCTTTAACGCTGTAGTAAGGGTGGAACGGAATGCCATCCTTAGGAATGCCGTCTTTATCTTTGTTCTTTTTAATCTCGATGCCGTCTGGGTTGTTTGAGCCTACAGCGTGCAATGCAACAATATGCAAGAACACCAAAACCACCAAAATTAATGGCAGCGCAACAACGTGCAAGGAGAAGAATCTATTGAGTGCAGGATCGCCAACAGCGTAGTCACCTAAGATCCACACCAAAAGGTCTGGGCCAATCACCGGCACCGAGCCAAACAGTGAAATAATCACTTGAGCGCCCCAAAAAGACATTTGACCCCAAGGCAGTACGTAACCCATGAAGGCCTCAGCCATCAAGGCAATGTAGAGCACCATGCCAAGAACCCAGATTAATTCTCTCGGCGCTTTGTATGAGCCGTAAAGCAGGCCACGATACATGTGTAGATAAATCACCACAAAGAATGCAGAGGCGCCTGTTGAATGTAGATAACGCATTAGCCAGCCCCATTCCACATCACGCATGATGTATTCAACCGAGGCAAACGCGTTGGCGGCATCAGGTTTAAAGTGCATTGTAAGGAAAATACCAGTAACCAATTGCATGACTAATACCAACATGGCTAGTGAGCCAAAAAAGTACCAGAAATTAAAGTTTCTTGGTGTGTAGTATTCGGCTAAGTGCTCGTTCCAGACTTTCGTAAGGGGGAATCTTTGGTCGATCCAACTTTGTTTGTTTTTCATGATTTTTCCTCTTATGCGGCTGGGTCTACACCGATACGGATAAGCGTATCAGAGACAAAATGATATGGTGGTATAACCAAGTTAGTCGGTGCAGGAACGCCCGCGTAAACACGACCCGCAAGGTCAAATTTTGAGCCATGACATGGGCAGTAAAAACCGCCCTTCCAGCTTTCGCCACCCAGGTCGGCAGCGCCCGGCTCGGGTCTGTACGTAGGCGAGCAACCCAAGTGTGTACAAACACCAACAATAACAGCCACCTCTTCATTGCCCTCAATTGTGCGGTGAGTGTTTTTTGCGTAAGCAGGCTGTTGAGACTTTGAGTTTTCCGAGCTACTTGGATCGGCTAACATCGCCTCAAGCTCGGGCGAGCTGAGTGCTGCATTGGCTTCTGTGCCACGTCTGAAAATCCACACCGGCTTTTTACGCCACAAAACACGCACTAATTGCCCCGCTTCTAATTTTGAGATATCGACATCAACGGGCGCACCAGCGGCTTTTGCTCTCGCTGAAGGCTTCCAAGTCGAGATGAATGGCCAGGCTACAAAGCCCACACCAACGGCACCAACAACACTTGTTGCCTGCGTTAAAAAGCGCCTTTTCTTAAGGTCAATAGTTTGTTCTGACATAGGGGTTTTGCTCGATTTTTAAGTAAAAAACCGTCTAATTATAAAGTAAACACCCTCTGATTTAAAGTAAAAAATTACATACCAGTGCCTCACACCCCTTTTTTATTCACCTTTATCAACAGCTTGGTCGTGTTTGCGAGGCCTTGAATCTGTTGAACAATAGTCAACAACGCCGCCTGTTGTTTGTTTGCCCGATAGGCGATTGCTTGATTGGGTGCGATTAATGTCACACAGTCGCCTTTCACCAGACACAGGGCCAGGCCTTTGAATTGCGCCTCCAGCAACACTTGAAGCTGGTCATTTAGATGGTTGTGCGTTCTGGCTTTTTCAAACAAGCCGCCAAGAGCGCCCGCCGGTTTAAAATTTGTTAGGTTTGTTGTAGGTTTGTAAGCCATCTGTGAGAAAATGCGTATGTTTTTTGAATTTTTTATAGTTAGATGAGTATTATAGATAAAGTTTTAACAAAGGTTGTTGGCTCCCGCAAGGAGCGAGTGGTTAAAAAATACGCCCATATTGTGGCTGAAATTAACGCTTTTGAAGCCAAACTTCAAACATTAACAGACGATGAGCTTAGTGCCAAAACACAAGATTTTCGCGATAGGTTGACCCAGGGCGCGTCTTTAGACGATATTTTGCCAGAGGCATTTGCCGTTGTCAGGGAGGCGGGCCAAAGGGTGCTCGGCATTCGTCACTATGACGTGCAGCTGATTGGCGGTATGGTGCTTAACCAGGGCTGTATTGCTGAAATGGGCACTGGTGAGGGAAAAACACTGGTCGCAACACTGCCCGCCTACTTAAATTCGCTTGGCGGCGAAGGCGTGCACGTGGTTACGGTCAATGACTATTTAGCCACTCGTGACGCTGAGTGGATGGGCAAGATTTATAACTTTTTAGGCCTAACGGTCGGCACCGTTGTTTCTGGTATGGCGCCGGAAGACAAGGTTGCCGCCTATGCTTGTGACATTACTTATGCCACAAATAACGAGCTTGGTTTTGACTATCTGCGGGATAACATGACCTTTTCAGAAGAGCAAAAGGCACAAAAAAAGCACAACTACGCAATTATTGATGAGGTTGACTCTATTCTAATTGACGAAGCAAGAACGCCGCTGGTTATTTCTGGTCCGGCGGATGACCATGCCGCTGTTTATGGCGCAATCAATAAAATGGCCCCTCAGTTCTCTGAGCAGGTTGAGACGGGTGAAGGCAAAGAGGTTGTGGTCAACACGCCAGGCGACTTCACCCTTAACAGAAAGCACAAACAGGCGTACCTAACTGACGACGGCCATATTAAGGCAGAGAGATTGCTTATTGCGGCTGACCTGCTGGACGAAGGGTCTAGTTTGTACGACTCTGCCAATATTATGCTTATGCAGCATCTTCTTTCTGGTTTGCGTGCGCACAACCTATTTCATGTCGACGACGAGTACATTGTAAAAGGTGACGAGGTTATTATTGTTGACGAGTTTACCGGTCGAACAATGGAGGGTAGGCGCTGGTCTGAGGGTCTGCACCAGGCGCTTGAGGCCAAAGAAGGCGTTAGTATTAAAAGAGAAAACCAAACACTGGCCGGCATTACTTATCAAAACTTCTTTAGGTTGTACGAAAAACTTGCTGGAATGACCGGCACTGCGGAAACTGAAGCCGTAGAGTTACATGAGATTTACGGACTAGATGTAGTTGTTGTGCCGCCAAATACCAAATCTGCTCGTATTGATCAATCAGACTTGGTTTTTGGCACAACAGATGAAAAGTTCGAGGCGATTGTTGCCGACGTTAAAAAATGCCAAGAGACGCAACAGCCTGTTTTGGTTGGCACAAGCAGTATCGAAACCTCAGAAGCTATTTCTTCGCTGCTAACAAAAAACAAAGTTTCTCACGAGGTGTTAAACGCCAAACAACATCAGCGTGAAGCTGAAATTATTGCTAATGCTGGTGCACCAGGGGCTGTAACTATTGCCACCAATATGGCTGGCCGAGGAACAGACATTGTGCTTGGCGGCAGACCAAGTGAAGGTGAAGAGCAATCGAGTGAGTGGATTGAGAAGCACGAGAAGGTAATCAAAGTCGGCGGTTTGAACATTATTGGCACCGAGCGAAACGAATCTCGTCGCGTTGACAATCAGCTTAGAGGTCGATCTGGCCGACAAGGGGATGCGGGCTCTACCCGTTTTTATTTGTCACTTGAGGATAGCCAGCTGAAGCTTTTTACCTCTGAAAGGCAGGCAAAGTTTATGAAAGGACTCGGCATGAAAGAAGGTGCGGCCCTAGAGCATGGCATGCTAAACAAGACAATGGAAAGCTCTCAGCGCAAAATTGAGGGTATGCATTATGACGCACGCAAACACCTGCTTGAGTATGATGATGTTGCTAACGACCAGCGCAAGGTGATTTACGGACTTAGAAATGAGTTGATGGATGTCGAAAACGTCAAAGAGTGTTTTATCGAAACCAGAAAGGGCGTGATTGGCGATTTATTTGATCGCCACGTTTCAGCGGCAGTAGCCGAGGAAGACTGGGATGTTGACGGCCTACAAGTGGCCTTAAAGGCAGACTTTGGTGTTGACATGCCTTTGCAAAAAACAATCGACTCTGGCCACGATGTTGACAAAATTCTAAAGACAATTCTAGACGCCCTGGCCGCAGTGCACCAATCGAAAGAAGATGTGGTGGGAAGTGAGACCATGCGAACTTTTGAGAAGGCAGTGATGCTTCGGGCGTTGGATCATTTTTGGAAAGAACATCTGGCTGCAATGGATTACCTAAGGCAGAGCGTTAATTTGCGTGGCTATGGTCAAAAGAATCCTGTGCAAGAATACAAGCGAGAGTCTTTCGAAATGTTTACGGCATTGCTTGATACGATTAACATTGAAATGGTGAAAGCCCTTTGTCGTGTTAACGTCCAGCCCGCAAAGGAAGAGCCCACAGGTAAGCCGGCCGCTGAGGCCGCTAAGCCGAAAAAGCCAGCCCCAGTTGTACAGCGGCCAAAAACAGTAAACAAAGTTGGCAGAAACGACCCTTGCCCTTGTGGTTCTGGCAAAAAATTTAAACAATGTCACGGTTAGTGTGCCAAATAATCAGGCCCCACCACTCGTGCTTTAGTTGAAACCAATGGAAAGCATTAGCATTATTAAGCCGGACGATTGGCATCTACACCTGCGTAGTGGTGATGCGATGCGATCTGTTGTGGGCATGAGTGCAGCGCAAATGGGCAGAGCAATTGTAATGCCAAACCTCACACCACCCGTTAAAAGTGCGGCGCAAGCGCAGGCCTATCACAGCGAAATTGTTAGCGCGCTACCTGCTGAGAGTGCTTTTAAGCCGCTGATGGTTTTGTATCTTACAGACAACACCAGCGCACTTGAAATTCAAGAGGCTGTGGCTGCTCCTGAGGTTTATGCAGCAAAGCTTTACCCGGCTGGTGCAACCACTAATTCGGACAGCGGTGTTACCGACGTGACGCACATTTACCCAGCACTTGAGGCTATGCAAAAGGCTGACATGCCCTTGTTGTTGCACGGTGAAGTGACCGATCCAGAGATTGATGTTTTTGACCGAGAAGCGGTATTTATTGAAACAGTCTTGGCGCAAATTGTCAAAGATTTTCCCGAGCTTAAAATTGTGCTTGAGCACATCACGACAAAAGATGCGGTTGACTATGTATTAAGCGCACCAGGGAATGTTGGGGCGACAATTACACCGCATCATTTGCTTGCAAACAGAAACCACATGTTGGTGGGCGGCATCAAACCTCATTATTATTGTTTGCCAATTCTTAAACGCAAACAGCCCCATCAAAACGCCCTACTTAAGGCGGCGACCTCGGAAAATCCAAAATTTTTCTTAGGCACAGATTCGGCGCCACACGACAAGCACGCCAAAGAGTCGGCCTGCGGTTGTGCAGGTATTTTTAGCGCACACGCCGCAATAGAGCTTTATGCAATGGCTTTTGATAGCCTTGGTGCGATAGAAAAGCTTGAGGGTTTTGCCTCGAAATTTGGCCCTGATTTTTACGGTTTGCCGCGTAACTCAGAAACAATAACACTAAAAAAGCAGCCCTGGACAGTGCCAGAAAGCTATGATTTTGCCGGCTCAGAGGTGCAGCCCTTTCTCTCAGGCGATGAAATTACTTGGCGAATACAGCCTTAGAATTGATTAAATATTAAAAAAGCGTTTAGCGCTTTTGACGTCTTCAGCGATTTGTGTTTTTAACTCGTCAAAAGAGGCGAACTTCTTTTCTTCGCGCACTCGGCATTTGAATATTACCGTGGCGTGTTCGCCATAAACCTCTTGGTCAAAGTCGAAAAGAAAAACTTCTAATAGGGTTTTTTCGCCGCCAACGGTTGGTCGTTTACCGACGTTGCAAACACCGTAATAAGTGACATTGTTTATTTCAACCAGTACGGCAAAGACACCCAGTACTGGGCTGAGATTTCTGCGAATGCCAATGTTAATTGTTGGAAAGCCGATGGTGCGCCCTTGCTTGGCACCATGCGCAATAAGGCCACTAATGGAGTATGGCCTTCCTAGAAGCTGTTCAGCGTTGTCGAACTCCCCAAGCGCAAGACAGCTTCGAATCGCGGAGCTACTAACGCGTTGACCTTTTATTCGAATGTCACCAAGCTTGTTGGCTGAAAAGTCGCTTAATTTTGCATACTCCTCCAACAGGGAAAAATCACCAAGACGGCCCTTGCCAAAACGGAAGTCGTCGCCAATTAAACAGTAGCGAGCATTTAATTGCTCCACAATGATTTTTTCTATGAAGGAGTTCGCACTGGTTTCAGAAAAGGCCTTGTTAAAACGAATCAGCAGGTGTTTGTCTACACCCAAAGACTCTAACAAAATATGCTTGTCTCTAAAATTACTGAGCCGTGCTTTTGGGCGCCCAAAAAAAGTCTGCGGAGTGACAGAAAAAGAAATAACAACTGAAGGCACACCAAGCTCTTTGGCTTTGCCTGTAAGGCGACGAATAATTTCCTGGTGGCCAGAGTGAACGCCGTCAAAGTTGCCAATGGTGAGCGCACAGCCACTGAGCTTTTTAAGGTTGTGAAGGCCGCGAATTAAATGCATAGGGTTATTTTACGCATAGGAAATCGAGTCAATTAAACGATTAAAGCTGTGAAAGTATTTTTTTCACAGGCGTCGGTACGCCCTTGTTAAACTTGTCTGGATTCTCATAGCCGCGCCTCAAGCCTGGCGAAGAGATTAATACAGGCCTGATGAGTAGATGGTAGTGGCTAAAGCTGTGTTTAAACTGGGGAAGTGTTTTTTCAATCTTTGCCAAAGTGTTGTGCGATTTTATTGTTTTTGTGATGTCGGAGTCGCTGTCGTCACATTCAACCAAACTCCAGAGCCCGCCCCAAATGCCTTTGTCTGGTCTTTTGTTAAGAAAAACCCCACCTTTTTCGTTTTGAAAAATCAGCATCGCTGTGGATTTGGTTGGTTTTAATTTTCTTGGTTTTTTGTGAGGGTATTTGTTTTGTGTTTGGCATAAATTGGCTTGACAGTGCTGGCTGATAGGGCAGGCGTTGCATTTTGGTTTGCTGCGAGTGCAAACGGTTGCGCCCAAATCCATAATAGCTTGTGTGTATTTTGCGTTGGCCTTGTTAGGGGTGTGAAAATCAGCCTCTTGCCACAGTATTTTAAGCACCGATGCGGCACTGTAGTGGCCCTCTATTTGTCGGTAGCGACTGAGTACGCGCTTAACATTACCATCGAGAATGGGGTGGCGTTGTTTTGCTCCAAGCGACAAAATGGCCCCGGCAGTGGACTCGCCAACTCCAGGCAGACTTAGCACGTCAGTGAACACCAGCGGGAAATCGCCGTCAAACTTAGCCAAGATAATTTGAGCGCTTTTGTGTAGGTTTCTCGCTCGAGAGTAATAACCAAGCCCCGCCCACAGCGCCAACACTTCATCAATATCGGCATCGGCCAGCTTTCTTAGTGTTGGAAATTGAGCAATAAAAGTGTTAAAGTAGCTTATAACGGTCGCCACTTGGGTTTGTTGTAGCATGACCTCCGACACCCAGATATGATAGATGTTGCTCGGATTCGATTGCCAAGGAAGGTTTTTTCTGCCACTGACCTCGAACCAGGCGAGTAAGTCTTTGGCGAGCGCACTCACTCCTTTAAGTTAAGAGGGTCTTGTGGATTGATGCCATCCATAAATGGCTTGTCAATATCTTCATGTGTAACCTGATAGACACAGCCAATCCAGTTGTTGATAATGGCTGTTGTGCTGTCATGCCAGGTGTTGTCTAGCGTTTGTGCAATGAGAGATTCGGGGAAATCTTTGATGGTCATTTCGCCCGAGGCCAGCTTAGCTTGATACTCACTTAGAATGGCTTGGTTTTGTGCGCTCAAATAGTTGTCCGGCATTGGCGGGTAATCCTCTCGCTCGCCACTGAGATACAGCATCACTTCACGCTTGTATTCTTTTAGTAGGCTAACAGTGTCGTACTCGGGGTGGCCCTGGAAGAACACCAGTCTAAAGAGGTCTGGGCTGACCGCCAAGTGCACGCCTTCAGTGCTTTTGGCTAAAATTTTCACACCGGCTTTTTCGAACTGCGCCTCAGAAACGGCATTAAAACGCGAGTGCGGGATGTCAAAACGCGTGTTGACACCGCTGAGTAGTGGGTGGTGTCTGTCGACAAGGTGGTGCGGAAATACCCCCCAGCACTTGTCTCCGATGGGTTGTCGCGTCTGTCCGTAGCGAAATTCCAGCACTGCGTGTGTTGCCAAACAAGAGCACAAGGTTGAAGTAACGTTTTCATAAGACCACTCAACCACTTCCTTGAGCTGCTCGTAAAACGGCGCAAGCTGAAGATCTGGATGGGATACGTTGGCGCCAGTAATGATGAGCGCATCAAGACCAATGGTCTTGATTTCATCAAACGTTTTGTAGTGTTTGCTTAGGTGTTCTGCCGCCTTCTCGCCACGCTCGACGCTTGAAAGAGAAAAAGGGTGCACGTAGAACTGAGCAATTTCGTTTGAGTGGCCAATGAGTCGAAAAAATTGACGCTCGGTGGCCTCAAGTGCTGCATCTGGCATCATGTTCAATAGACCAATGTGCAATTCACGAATAACTTGGTGCTGGGCTCTGTCCTTAGAAAGAATGGTCTCCCCTTGATCTTTAAGGCGTTGAAACGATGGCAGGTCGGAGTGGGCAATTAATGGCATATCAGTCGAGTGCCTCGTCAATTAAATTAAACACGTCGTCGGCTGTTTTGCACTGGTAGAGGTCGTCGCTATTAAGGGTATAGCCGTATTGATCAGCAATTTTTTGATATTTCGGCAAGCGGTTGGCAACCAGTTTTGGAAATACCCAACGAACAAACGCATCGGGGCTTATTTGTGCTACGTAGCTAAGCTTGTTTTCAGCAAGATATTCATTCAGCGCAGATTGCAAAAACCCTGTTTGATAATACAGCGGTTTGGGGCGTCGCTGAGCGCGCTCAATAAGCATTTTTTCGTTGGCGCTTGATGTTTTAATATAAAGAATCAAAGTGTGCTCGGCAAGTGTTTGATAGACGCGCTCATCGCCCAGTTCACACAAGCTGCCACCCGCATCATTAATAAAGTGTTCGTGACCTTGGTTTAGCGCTCTTTCAATAAATTTTGGCACATCATTCATCGCCCGAATTTCGGCCTCGCAAAACTTAGCTTGGCGCCGAATAAATTCATTAATTGGCAGTCCGCCTTCTTCGGGGTTGCCCGCTTTGCCGAGAAAGGCCGAAATTGGCTCGAGATTGTCAAAAGTGACTTGTGAGTTAACGCTAATCGAGTGATTGTTCAGCAGTTTTTGCAGCCAAGGGTCTTTTTTCATCTTGAGCGCAATATTATCGACAATTTCATCTTTTAAATGCGTTGCGCCAATATGGTAGTCGCCGGAAAAATGAAACCAGTCGCCAGATTGACCAATCAATCTAGCTAGGTGCGTCTTACCGACACCCGACATTCCAAGAAGGGTGATGCGCTTGTTTTTCAGCGCCCCGAATTGAGCTTTGTCAAGCTTCATAAAAGGCCATCTTCCTTGAACATGGCGCGAATACCGCGAATGGCTTGACGTGTTCTTTGCTCGTTCTCAATGAGGCAGATGCGCACATAATCATCGCCATAATCACCAAAGCCAATGCCCGGCGACACACCAACTTTCGCTCGTTTAAGAAGCTCCTTGCAAAACTCTAGCGAGCCCATGTGGCGATAAAATTCTGGAATTTTTGCCCAAATAAACATGGTTGCTTTCGGTGGCGGTATGTCCCAACCGATATTTTTTAACCCCCCGCAGAGCACGTCACGACGGTGTTGGTACATGTCACGAATTTCAGATACGCAAGTTTGGTCGCCTTCAAGCGCCTCAATGGCGGCCACCTGTATTGGGGTGAAAATACCATAGTCCAAATAAGATTTTATTTTTGCAAGTGCGCCAACCAGTGTTGAGTTGCCGACCATAAAGCCGACACGCCAGCCGGGCATATTGTAGCTTTTTGATAGCGAGAAGAACTCAACCGCAATGTCTTTTGCACCCGGCACTTCAAAAATACTCGGCGCCTTGTAGCCGTCATAGACAATATCAGCGTAGGCCAAGTCTTGAACTACCCAGATTTCATGCTCTTTGGCAATTTTAATAACGCGTTCAAAAAATTCCAGCTCGACACACTCCGAAGTGGGGTTAGATGGGTAGTTTAAAACCAAAGCCTTGGGCTTCGGCCAAGTGTCTTTAATCGCCTTTTCAAGCTCTGAGAAAAAGTCATAGCCAGGGCCGCAAGGCACGCGACGAATGTCCGCTCCAGCGATTACAAAACCGTACGGGTGAATTGGGTAGGCTGGACTTGGTACTAGTACTGTATCACCTTTGCCGACCATCGCTTGGGCTAGATTGGCAAGCCCTTCTTTTGAGCCAAGTGTGACAATTGCCTCGGTTTCGGGGTCAAGATCGATATCATAGCGCTCTTTGTACCAATTGGTAATCGCACGCCTTAAGCGTGGAATGCCGCGAGACATAGAGTAGCGGTGAGTGTCGCTGCGTTGGGCAACCTCAACCAATTTATCAACAATGTGCTTGGGGGTTGGCTGGTCTGGGTTGCCCATACCAAAATCAATAATGTCTTCGCCTTTTGCCCTGGCTTTTGCTTTGAGACCATTGGTGATCGCGAATACATAAGTGGGTAGGCGTTTAATTCGCGGGAAATCTTCGTTCATACAATCTTGTTTAATTAATGCGGGTTATCAAGTTGACAGAGTTACGTGGTATGAGCCGAACTTTCTAATGTTGAGCACGCCACCATCAAGCAATAAATATTGCCCCTTTATTCCATTCAAAATACCCGATATCACCGGCGTCTTGTCAAAGTTTAAAGAGATAATCTTGCTGGGGTATTGTAGCACAGGGTAGTCAATATTAACGACATCGTCATTAAGGCGAGTGGCGCCAAGTTCGTCTATCAGTTCTGGAATTTCGGCCAATAAGGTATTTTTGGCTTCGACCAAATCGACATTCTCGGTTTCATTTTTGAGCATTTTGCGCCAATTCGTTTTGTCGCTAACGTGCGCTTTTAGAGCAACCTCTACCTGACCCGACTCCAATCGAGTATTCACCTCAAGTATGGGTATTGCTCCGATTGCGCCTTGATCAATCCAGCGACCGGGCATGTTGGTTTTTCTGGTGATGCCGACTTTAAGGCCTGAAGAGTTGGCGAGGTAGACAATGTGTGGCGCAAAACAGTGCGCCTCGCCCCATTTGGGTTCACGACAAGTGCCAAGATGAAAATGGCAAGTTTCTGGTCTCATAATACAAAGGTCGCATCTTGCTAGAGATCGTGCACAAGGAAAGCAAAAACCTTGAGAGTAGCTTTTAGGCGTCACTCTGTCGCAGTTAGAGCATTGTATTGTCTGGTTGAAGGTTAGCTCAATGTGTTGTCCAACAAGCGCATTCAACTCAACAATCTGGTCGTCAAAGGCAAGCTGATATTGTGCCGCATCGCCCAAAAGCGATGTTTCCATTTTTTCTATATGGCCGCTCAGGCGCATAAAATCGATTTAACTTCTTGGTACTTTGCCGCGGTTTTTTGCAAAATCTCGTCAGGCAGGGTGGGTGCTGGCGGTGTTTTCCCCCAATCAAGGGTTTCTAGGTAGTCTCTAATAATTTGCTTGTCGTAGCTTTTTGGGCTGTGACCAACTTGGTAGGTGTCTTTTGCCCAAAATCTTGACGAATCAGGCGTCAACACCTCATCCATTAGCGTTAACTGGCCGCCCTCGTCGAGGCCAAATTCAAACTTGGTGTCGGCAATAATGACGCCGCGAGCAAACGCATGTTCTGCGGCAAATTGATAAATGCGTAAACTGACTTCTTTCACTTGATTGGCCAGTTCCGATCCGAGCATGTTTTCGGTTTCTTCGAAAGAGATATTGACGTCGTGTTCGCCAACCGCAGCCTTAGAAGACGGCGTATAAAGAGGTGATGTCAGTTGCTGGGCTAGCTGTAAATCGCTCGGTAGTTTAATGCTGCAAACCGAACCGGTGGCTTGATACTCTTTCCAGCCGGAGCCAATTAGGTAGCCCCTAACAACCGCTTCAACCGCTATTGGCCGCAATTTTTTAACGACTATGGCGCGACCCTCAAGTTGCTCAGCCTCGTCCTTGGAAAGCACGTCTTCGAGGGCAATGCCCGTCAAGTGGTTGGGAATAATATGCTCGGTTTTGTTGAACCAATAATTAGCAACCGATGTTAAAACCGCGCCTTTTTGTGGAATCGGTTGATCAAAAACCACGTCAAAGGCCGAGAGGCGATCGGTGGTGACCATGAGCATTGTAGACTCATCAATAGCAAAAATATCTCTAACTTTTCCACGGTGCAAAAGTGGCAGGTCAATCGAGGCTTGAAGAAGTGCTTGCATAATGATTCATGTGAAACATAAAGCTTTTATTTTAATCGAATGCGGCTTTAATGTCGCCCCCTTCAGAGCGCAGAGTGCATAAATTGTGGTGTTATTTTATGCCCAGTTGCTCGAGCAAGCTTTTGGCTTTGTTTTTAAAGCTGCTGAGGGCATTGGTTGGAATACTGAGTTGCTTTGGTAGTTTAACCTTCTCAGCATCTTGGTGAACGCCGTTAATACGAATTTCATAATGAAGGTGTGGCCCGGTTGCGAGTCCAGTGCTGCCAACGTAGCCTACCAGTTGGCCTTTTTTAATTTTTTGCGAAGTTTTTAAGCCTGCGGCGAATTTTGAGAGGTGGGCGTAAAGCGTTACAATTTCGGTGCCGTGACTCAAGTAGACCACATTGCCATAACCACGAACGACAGCGACATGTTTAACCGTGCCTTTAGCGGTAGCATAAACCGGCCTGCCCTTGGGCGCGGCAAAATCTGTGCCCTTGTGGGAGCGGTATTTTTTGAGTACTGGATGCCAGCGGCTTTTGGTAAAGCTGGAGCTAATTCGAGAATATTTAAGACCTGCAAAGTCAAAGGTGTCGTTAAGTGTTTTTCCGCTAATATCGTAATAATTTTTGCCGGTGACCGCACTGGTGTAAGCAAAAAGAGCAATGGTTTTGCGGGCGCCAACGTAAATTATGGCGCTTGGTGTGCTGCCACCATCCCAGGCCAAAATGAACTTGTCGCCTTTTTGCAGGTCACGACTAAAGTCCATTGCCCAGGTGAAGTTTGCAATAATTAAATCAATTACCTCTGGCTCAATGCCGGCTTTTTTGCCGTCGTAATTGAGCGACTTGCTAATCACAATTGTGGAGTGTGTTAGAGGCTCGGTTGGCTGAATATTGACACTGACAAAACGGAATTTTTGCTTGCTATAAGTGATCAGCAGGGGGTTGGCGTCGAGTGGCTGGAAGATAATTTTCTTCAGGTCGTGGTTGTCGTCAAGGGTAATTTTGAACTTGTCTCCAGGGGCGATGCGACTAAGGCGAGAGGCGCGCTCGTCCGACTTCATCATTTTATTTAACAATTCACCGTTAAGGCCAGCTGTGAAAAAGAACCTGTAAAAGACGTCGCCACGAGACACTTCAAAATGAAACTCATGCTTGCCGTCGGCGTGACTTGGTAAGGCGTATAACGCACTGAGGCCACCAAGAAAGGCCAGCAACAGGATACGTAAAAAGCTTTTGTTTATTTTAAGCACAAGTTGCTTCGATGATGGATTTGGCCACCTGTCTTGAAAGTTGGTCATTTTCCATAACGTCGTCAAGCGTGTCAAGTGAGACAACCGGCACTGCCTCTAGTGTTTTTTCAAGCGTGCTGCTAATATCTAAAAAACTGATTTTGTTGTTTAAGAAGGCATCGACTGCTATTTCGTTGGCAGCATTTAATGTGCCCACGGCACTTTGCCCTGTCTTCAACGCTTCGTAAGCGAGACGCAGACACGAAAAGGAAGCTAAGTCTGGCGTGTAAAATTGCAATGGTTTTTGTTGAGTAAGGTCAAGCGTGCCCACGCCGGAGTTGTGTCGCTGAGGGTGCGAGAGTGCATACGATATTGCTGTACGCATATCGGGCAGCCCCAGTTGTGAGAGCACACTGCCATCATTAAAATAAGCAAAAGAATGAATAATGCTTTGTGGGTGAACCACTACATCTATATTCTCATGGGAGAGGCCGAATAAGAAATGCGCCTCTATCACCTCAAGCCCCTTGTTCATCATTGTCGCCGAATCAACAGAAATTTTTCGACCCATGGACCAGTTGGGGTGGGCGCAGGCCTCGTCCGGTGTAACGCCCGCCAGCTTTGCCAGTGGCACGCCCAAAAAAGGCCCGCCAGAAGCGGTCAGCTGAATTTTGCTAAGCCCCTTTGTGCCTCCCTGCAGGCATTGGAAAATAGCACTGTGCTCAGAGTCAACCGGAATAAGTTCGGCGCCAGAATGCTTGACTGCGTCCATCAATAGGTCGCCTGCCAGCACTAAAGACTCTTTGTTGGCCAGCATGATTCGTTTTCCAGCTTTGGCGGCAGCGAGCGTAGAGGCCATGCCTGCTGCACCAACAATGGCGGCCATTAAATAGTCGGTTTGCTCGTGGGCAGCCAGTTCAGCCAAAGCGACTTCGCCGCTTAAAACAATTGTTTCAGAGTTTAAGGTGTTTTGTAATTTCTCCGCGGCGTCGACGTCGACCATTACTGCGTAATGCGGCTTATGGACATGACAAAGCTCTAGCATTTTTTGCCAGTTTGTATTGGCGCTTATGGCGAAAACTTGGTATTTGTCAGGGTGGAGGCTGACAACACTTAGTGTGCTAAGGCCAATTGAGCCAGTAGCGCCTAGGATGGTAATGTTTTTCATATGAGCAGCTCGTGGGCCAAATAAAAGATTGGCGCTGCTGCGGTCAAGCTGTCAATTCTGTCAAAAATACCGCCGTGCCCCGGCAGCAAGTTGCCACTGTCTTTGATATTTGAAATTCGCTTAAAGAGGCTTTCAAATAAGTCGCCCACAATCGATGAAACTGCAACCAACAAGGCCAAAATAGTGTATTGGAAGTATTGCCCCATCGAGGCGCCATCCACTTGAAAGGCGACATATATCATCATCACTGCAACGGTTGTGATGATTCCGCCAATAGCGCCTTCAATGGTTTTTCCGGGGCTTACTTTGACGCACAGCTTGTGTTTACCGATGGCTTTGCCAACAAAAAAAGCGCCGCTGTCAGCAGACCAAATGAGCGCCAGCAATAAAAGCACTAGCTCACTGCTTTCGTTTTGCATTGCAGCAAGCGCAGCAAGCATCGGCACAAAGATGAAAAAACCGTTTGCTAAGCGAACGGCCCAGCTCGAATACCAGCAGCTAGAATATTTTGGGTAAAGTAGAATCCAGGCAATATTGAACAACCACCATACTGCTGAGACGAGCAGCAAGGGCATTAACAGCGGCCCACAAAGAGCGCTAGAAAGTGCCGCCAAAACAACCACCGCGCTATAGAGCGCCCTTAAAGGCGACCGTTTGATTTGGATGAGTCGTGAGTATTCCCAGGCACCAAGCGCCACAATTAGCGCCAAAGCAAGACTGAATAGATGGTTGTCAAGGTTTAGAGCGCCGAGCACAACCAAAGGCACCAAAACAGCCGCTGTTGCAATGCGCTTAATGAGCATTAGTTCTCGTCCTTTCGTGCGCCAAAGCGACGGTCGCGCGAATGAAAGTCAAGAATCGCTTCGTCAAGTTCATCGGGGCCAAAGTCAGGCCACAGTGTGTTGGTAAAAAACAACTCGCTATAGGCAATATCCCAAAGCAAAAAGTTGCTAATTCTGATTTCGCCACTGGTGCGAATTAATAGGTCAACCTTTGGCAGGCCGGCAAGAGCGGTGTGTTTTTCAAAAATGTCGATATCGATATCGTCAACCTGTATTTGACCCTCAGAGGCCAGCGTGGCAATTTTTTTGGCCGCTTGGGCAATGTCCCATTGGCCACCGTAATTGGCGGCAATAACAAGAGTTAGGCCAGTGTTGTGGCTCAGGAGTTTCTCCGCATCACTGGCGAGCGCTTGAATTTCTGCGCTAAAGACAGACATGTCGCCAATAATTTTTAAGCGAATATTGTTGTCGTTTAGTTTTTTTGTTTCCTGTTTTAGTACGGTAAGAAACAGTTTAAACAGCACCCCCACCTCTTCTGATGAGCGCTTCATATTCTCACTACTAAAGGCAAATAAAGTCAAATTACCAACGCCAATTTTGGCACAGTGTTTGACAATTTCACGCACCGTTTGTACGCCTTTTTGGTGGCCGTGCGCTCGCGGCAGGTGTTTTGCTTTTGCCCAACGGCCGTTGCCGTCCATGATGATGGCAATATGCTTTAGCGCTGAATTTGTATTCAGAGGTGCTTGGTCTTCTGAGCTCATGGTGCGCAATTATACCTATTAGCTGGGTTTTGCTACGACGCCATGCCGTTTTCTCACCTCCGTGGGTATAATGTTGCCCCATGAGTTTAGCAAAGCGCATTATTCCTTGTTTAGATGTTCGTGATGGCCGTGTTGTCAAAGGCGTGCAATTCGTTGATATCAAAGACGCGGGCGACCCTATTGAGGTTGCTAAGCGTTACGATGGCGAGGGCGCAGACGAGATTACCTTTCTAGATATTACTGCCTCGCATGAAGGCCGTGATACCACGGTGCACATGGTTGAAAAAATCGCTGAGCAGGTGTTTATTCCTTTAACAGTGGGTGGCGGCATACGTAAAGCTGAGGATGTTCGGGCGATGCTTAATGCTGGCGCCGACAAAGTTGCGGTTAATTCTGCAGCCATATTTAACCCTGGACTTATTAACGAGCTAAGTGAACGATTTGGTTCGCAGTGCATTGTTATTGCCATTGACGCTAAGCGCGTCTCAGATAATCCGCCGACATGGGAGATTTTTACCCACGGTGGGCGCAACACAACTGGCATTGATGCTATTGAATGGGCTGTGAAAATGACCGAAGGCGATTTCGGCGCAGGCGAGGTACTGTTAACATCGATGGACAGAGACGGCACCAAAGACGGCTTTGATTTGCTGTTGACGCGCGCAATATCCGATGCGGTGGACGTACCGGTTATTGCCTCGGGTGGTGTTGGCAACTTGGAGCATCTTGCGGAGGGTGTCTTAAAAGGCGGCGCAGACGCCGTTTTGGCGGCAAGCATTTTTCATTTTGGTGAATATACAGTGGCGCAAGCCAAGCAGGCGATGCGCGATCACGGCATCGAGGTTAGACTCTAAGTGTTTGAGTTTTAAGCCTATTCAACGTATAATATTACTCTTTTTACGCAAGCCCTAAGGGAAAAAATGACAGCAAGAAAAGAATTGTGGGTGTTGTTGGCGATGTTTGTATTGCCTATTGTGCTCGGTACTATGGCCTACTATTATGTTGTCGATGAAGGCGTTGATAGCACGGTTAATTATGGTGAGCTTGTGCAGCCCATCATTGCCACCGAACAAGCCGATATTGACCTAGAAGGCGACAACACGTTGCAGGGGTTATGGACTTTGGCCTATGTTGACCAGAGCTGTGACGCAGCTTGTAACACAAGCATTAATAATATCAAAGATACACGCATCTTGATGAATGCCGATATGCGTCGCCTGCAAAGAATTGCTATTATTGCGGACGGTTCTGGCCCTAACGAGATTGACGAAGGCTTGATCAGTGCAACGATTATCGGTGACTCCGTGAAAACTAAGTTGCAAGCCTATCCACAAAGATCGATTTTCTTAATTGACCCGCTTGGAAACATTATGCTTCATTATCAGCCGAACGCTTTTGACATCAAGCGCGTTCTTAAAGATTTAAAGCGCTTATTTAAATACTCAAGAATAGGATAACCCCCATGCCATCTTTAAGCGACCTACTGGGACTGTGTAAATTAAAAGTTGTTGCCTTGATTTTGTTAACAGCGGTTGTCGGCATGTTGCTTGCCCAGCCTTATTTGCCGAGCCTGGCACTGGTTATTGTTGCTTCTGCAGGTATTGGTCTATCGGCCGCATCGGCCGCGGTGTTTAATCATATTGTTGATGAGAAGATTGACCTGCAGATGTCTCGCACCGATCAGCGTCCTTTGCCACAAGGCAAGGTAAGCCGCACCCAGGCGCTAATCTGGGCAATATTTTTGGGCGTTGTTGGTCTTGGCCTTTTGCTGGTGTATGTCAATCTATTGACAGCTGTGCTGACTTTTATTTCCCTTATTGGCTATGCGGTAATCTACACCATGTACCTGAAACGCGCAACACCACAAAATATTGTCATTGGCGGCGCTGCGGGCGCTGCGCCACCGGTGTTGGGCTGGACAGCAGTTGCGGGATCGGCCGGTATCGAATACGCCATGTTGTTGTTTTTGATTGTCTTTATCTGGACGCCACCACACTTTTGGGCGTTAGCGATTCATCGAGTTGAAGAGTATAGAAAAGTCGGGGTACCTATGTTGCCAGTAACACACGGCCTTGAATACACAAGAGTGCAAATATTGCTATACACAGCTTTACTGTTTGTGGTGACTTTGTTGCCTTATTTGACTGGCATGAGCGGCCTCATTTATTTGGCGTCAGCTGTGGTGTTGGGGCTTATCTTTTTGGGATACGCTATCAAGATTTATCGTGAGCCAGAAAACTCTAAAATTGCCTTCAGCACATTTATGTACTCGGTCAATTACCTAATGATTTTGTTTGTGGCGTTGTTGGTTGATCACTACTTGCTTGTAAGCTTTTAAAAGGCTTCTGGTGTGAAGGGTTTGTTACAAGTGTTTAAAGCGGTCGCTTCTGCCATGGTGGGTGTTGGCAAAAAAGACAACCTAACCAAAGACTTCGAAAAAACAGAGAAACAAGGGCCGTTGGCCTACATTGTCGTCGCCCTCATAATGGTGGCAATTTTTATCGGCGTTATTATCACCGCTGTCCGTTTCGCTCTATCGTAGCGTTGTTATGATCTCGTCGAGCGCCTTTGCCATTGCATCGGGCTCGTGCGGACTAGAAAGAATTGCGGTTAATGCCAATTTTGGATTAAGCAGCAGATAACTGGTGGTGTGATCCACTTCGTAATGCTCGTGCTCTTCGCTTGAGTGTTCGTCGTGCGAATGCGATTTGGATTTTTTCTGTGCTGCAACCACTTGATGATAAACCCCCAGCTTTTTGCTTATTGTTCTAAGCCCGTCTTCAAAGGCGCTAAGCCCTACAAAACCCCCATTAAACCCCTTGGCAAACGAATTCAGTTTGCCAACATCTCTGTTCGGGTCGACAGACACAAAAACAACCTGCAAGTCATCCTTTTGTTCCATTTTCTGCAGAGTTTGGCTGATCTTGCCTAAGTCCATCGGACAAACATCGGGGCAAGAGGCGTAGCCAAAATACATCAACACCCATTTATTGCTCGACACTTCAGAGAGGTGAACGGCGTTTGAGTTGTCGTCTACAAAATTCAGCACATTTGAAACCACTCTTGCCTCCGGGTAAAGCGAGGCTGTTGGCGCAACTGAGCGCTTTAATTCGTCAATATTTTTTGAGCTTGTAAAGAAAAAAGCGACAAGCGCTAGTATGATAATTGCCGCGATAGCCGCAAGCGTTGTTGTGATTTTGTTCATTAGGGAGTCCTGGTTAGCTAATTGTTTTTCTAAAAACCTTATGCATAAGTGCTACAAAGCTCAACAACAGCCCAAGTGCAACAGCGTTGTGCAGTACCGCAACAACCATCGGCAACGAAAGCACAACGTTAAGTATGCCGAGTGTTATCTGCAATACCAGCATAAGCATTACCAGCATCAGGCCGCCCTTTAGTCTTGGGTAGTTTTTCATGCTCACAATTAGGATTACGATGGCCGTGGTAACAACAAGGGCGCCAACTCTATGCAGCATTTGAATAGCGCTTCGGCTGTCGTGATCAAGAACGCCAAACTCATAGTCAATCCCAAGCGGACCCCAGAAGAAGGCATCGGCAAAGTTCATGCTTCCTGGCCACCACTCGCCTAAGCAAGTCGGGAAGAATTCGCCACAAGAAAGCGCCGCATAGTTGGTGCTGGTCCAGCCACCAAGAAATATTTGCAGACAAAGAAGCGCAAAAGTTGTAATCAAAATCAGTTTGTGCCGTTTTAAGATGTGCTGATGGTGTCGACTCGGAGGTTGTTGGTTAAGCAACAGCCAAAGCAGCAAACAAGTGGTTGAAAAGCCTCCAATAAGGTGCATTGAAACAATTCCAGGGTGCACCAGCTCGGTTACCGTCCACATTCCAAGCGCCCCTTGAAAAATAACCAACAACACCAAAAACCCCGGCAATCCAGCCGATTGGGGTCTTGTCGATCTGCGAAACGCGGCAAAAAAGAACAACACAACAATAAGTAGGCCTAGCGTTGATGCGGCGTAACGATGGACCATCTCTTTCCAGCCTTTAGCGGCCTCGACCGGGCGATCATAGCCCTCAATGGTTGTGCCATCGGCGACGTCAGGAACAATTAACTGGCCATAACAACCCGGCCAGTCAGGACAGCCCAGACCAGCATCGGCGAGACGGGTGTAAGCACCAAGAACAACAACAATGAGAGCTAAAACAAGTGCGATTGATAGTGTTTTTATATACATAGGAATTGCGATTGTCGAATAAGAATTATTTTAATGAAGCAGGGCTTTTGCGCAAGGGCTATTTATGAAACCCCCCACATCGGGCTTCTGTCTTCAATAAAATCAACTGTTGATGAAAAAACTTCACCTGGTATTGGCATAAAAAGTGAATTAAGGCTTGGTTAAATAGCAATAAACAGGTATCATTTAGCACATTTTTTGATTGAAACAGCAAGCTAGATTATTTTTGGAGGATCTATGAAAAGATTATTGACGCTGACAAGTGCATTGGCTGCACTGGTGAGTTCTAAGGCTGCATTAGCAGAGTACGGACTAAACATGACACAAGGTATTACTGAGGTAAGTCAGGATATTTACGACTTACATATGATGGTGTTTTGGGTGTGTGTTGTTATTGGCGTAGTGGTTTTTGGCGCGATGTTTTATGCAATTATTGTTCACAGAAAATCAAAAGGCCACAAGGCAGCGCATTTTCATGAAAGCACACTGGTTGAGTTTATTTGGACGGGTGTACCAATAGTAATTCTAGTTTTAATGGCAATCCCAGCGTCCAAGACGTTGATTGAAATTGAGGTGCTAGACAAGGCTGACATGACAATTAAGGTTACTGGCCATCAGTGGAAGTGGCAGTATGACTACCCTGAAGAAGGCATTGGCTTTATTTCAAACCTATCACAATCATCAAAAGACGCCATCGATGACCGTAAAAAAGGTTCTGATGCCAAGCGCGAAGCGCTTGATGCAGATGGCGATACTTATTTACTTTCAGTGGATAACCACTTGGTTGTGCCTGTTGACACAACAATTCGTTTCTTAATTACATCTAACGACGTGATCCACAATTGGTGGGTTCCAGCGTTTGCGGTTAAGCAAGACGCTAATCCTGGCTTTATCAATGATGCATGGGCAAAGCCTACGGTAATTGGTACTTACAGAGGTCAGTGTGCTGAGCTTTGCGGCAAAGAGCACGGCTTTATGCCAATCGTGGTTGATGTTGTCTCTAAAGCAGATTACGCAGCCTGGGTTGCTGAGCAACAAGGCGCAGCAGCGGCTGCAGCCGAGGCCGCAACACAACAATGGTCTGAAGACGACCTAATGGCACAGGGTGAGACTTTGTACAACACCAACTGTGCTGGTTGTCATATGACCGACGGTAGCGGCGGCTATGGCCCAGCAATTAAAGGTTCAAGCATTTCTAACGGCAATGATGCTGACGAACATTTAAATATTGTAATTAACGGTAAAAACGGCATGCCATCATTCAAGATGTTGGGCGACTCTGACCTGGCCGCCGTGATTACTTACGAAAGAAGAGCGTTTGGCAACACGGGCTCGATTGTTCAACCATCAGATGTTACATCTGCACGCTAATCTAAGGAGAAACATATGAGTTATACTGCAGCACACGACGATCATCACGGCCCCGAAAAAGGCCTGTTAAGATGGGTTAAGACAACAAACCATAAAGACATCGGTTCGCTTTACATGTGGTTCGCTTTTGCGATGCTACTAATTGGCGGTGCGTTTGCGATGGGCATTCGTGCAGAGCTATTACAGCCGGGTCTACAATTGATGGATCCACAGTTCTTTAATCAGCTAACGACTATGCACGGTTTAATCATGGTGTTTGGTGCGATTATGCCTGCCTTCGTTGGTTTGGGTAACTGGTTGATTCCTATGATGGTTGGTGCGCCTGATATGGCCCTACCTCGCATGAACAACTGGAGTTTCTGGATTCTGCCATTTGCTGGCGGCATTCTGCTTAGCACGTTCTTTATGGAAGGCGGAGCGCCGGCATTTGGTTGGACGTTCTATGCGCCGTTGTCTACAACGTTTGCACCTGACTCAACCGACTTCTTTATTTTCGCGGTTCACCTGTTAGGATTCTCATCAATCATGGGTGCGATTAACATTATCGCAACAGTGCTTAACATGCGTGCGCCTGAAATGAGATTAATGGACATGCCTCTTTTCGTATGGACTTGGTTGATTACATCATTCCTTCTTATCGGTGCGATGCCAGTATTGGCTGGCGCGGTAACAATGATGCTTACTGATCGTAACTTCGGCACGGCGTTCTTCGATGCAACCGGTGGTGGCGACCCAGTCATGTTCCAGCACATCTTCTGGTTCTTCGGGCACCCTGAAGTATATATTATGATTTTGCCGGCATTTGGTGTGGTTTCTCATATTATTCCAACCTTTGCTCGTAAACCTCTATTTGGTTACTCGTCAATGGTATACGCGACAGCATCAATTGCTTTCTTGTCATACATCGTATGGGCTCATCACATGTTCTTAACAGGCATGCCTGTTGCAGGTGAATTGTACTTTATGTACGCGACGATGTTAATTGCCGTACCAACAGGTGTGAAAGTCTTTAACTGGGTTGCCACTATGTGGAAAGGCTCAATGACATTCGAGACACCAATGCTTTGGGCGCTTTCTTTTGTATTCTTGTTTACAATCGGCGGCTTCTCGGGCTTGATGTTAGGTATCGCTCCTGCGGACATTCAGTACCACGACACATACTTCGTTGTTGCGCACTTCCACTACGTACTGGTAACGGGCGCTTTGTGGTCAATCATTGCAGCGACGTTCTACTGGTTGCCAAAATGGTGTGGCAATATGTATAACGAGAAATTAGCAAAATTCCACTTCTGGTGGGCAATGATTTCAGTTAACGTATTGTTCTTCCCACAACACTTCTTGGGTCTTGCTGGTATGCCTCGTCGTATTCCTGACTACTCACTACAGTTTGCGGACTTTAACTATATTTCTTCAATCGGCGCATTCTCATTCGGTTTGTCGTTTATCTTGCTGACTTACATTGTTATTGACTGTATTCGCAATGGTACGCCTTCTGAGGCACGCCCTTGGGATAGTGCAAAAGGCCTGGAGTGGACACTACCTTCTCCTGCGCCTTATCACAGCTTTAATACGCCGCCAGCTCGTGCAGTAATTCTTGAAGAGTCACAGCATAGTTAATGTCGGATAAGAAGAATAATAACGGCGCCGTCTTGACCGCAGTATTGGTCGGCGTTGTTGTCATAGGAATATATACAGCGACCATCTGGCTTAACGCTTAATGGCCGAGTTAGAAAGAAAGAAAATAACAAAACGGTTTTGGATTACGCTGGTTTCAGCACCCATTTTGATGCTTCTTTTTGCGGTGTTTGTAATGCCTCCTCTTTACGAGGTCTTGTGTGATATCACAGGGTTTAATGGCACAACAGGCACAGTAGAGACAGAGCAACAATACGAGGTAGATGAAGAGCGTTTGGTTGAAGTAAGTTTTTTTGCATCGACCATGCCGGGGTTCCCGGTACAGTTTGGACCCAAGGTGGCATCGATGGATGTTGTGCCCGGCAAGTTTTATACAACAAGTTATATTGCCAAAAACAACACCGATTATGAAGTTGTCGGCCAAGCAGTTCCCAGTGTTGCGCCTACGGATGCGGCACTTTACTTTAAGAAATTAGAGTGTTTTTGTTTTACTAGGCAGGTGTTCAAGCCACACGAAGAGGTCGAAATGACACTTCGTTTTGTGATTGAACCAGAGATGGATGAGGACATACAAGACGTAAGTCTGTCCTACAATTTTTTTAAGTTAGAAAGTTAAAAGAGAGGAAGAAAAATGAGCAATCAAGATTATTATGTACCTCATGGCACTTACTGGCCAATTATTGGTTCAATCGGTGTTTCTACGCTATTTGTTGGTTTTGCCAATCAAATGCACGGCGTTGAGTGGGGTGGTTCAGTAATGGGTCTAGGCATGGCAATTATTGTCTTTATGCTATTCGGCTGGTTGGGTACGGTAGTTAACGAGAGTGTTAACGGTATGTACAACAAGCAAGTAGACAAGTCGTTCCGTTGGGGCATGAGTTGGTTTATCTTCTCTGAGGTCATGTTCTTCGCAGCCTTCTTTGGCGCGTTGTTCTATGCAAGAATTCTTAGTGTTCCATGGTTGGGCGGTGCAGACAACAACATGTTCAGTGGCGCTACTGAAGCATTGGAAACATCAAAGTATATTTGGGAAGGTTTCCAGGCAACTTGGCCCTTAATCAACACGCCAGGCGCTGTTGGTCAATCCGGTGTTGAGTTCTCTTCTGGCTTTAAGCTTGTTGATACTTGGGGGTTGCCAGCACTAAACACGGGCCTTCTACTAACTTCGGGCGTAACACTGACTTACGCTCACCATGCACTACGCAAAGGTCATCGTAATGCATTGGTGTTCTGGATGCTTGCTACGATTGCTTTAGGCGCTGCATTCCTTGGCTTCCAAATCGCGGAATACGGCCACGCATACCACGACGGCTTAAAACTAACTTCTGGTATCTACGGCTCTACGTTCTACCTATTGACTGGTTTCCACGGATTCCACGTAACGATTGGTGTTATTATGTTGACTGTGATTCTATACAGAATCCAGAAAGGTCATTTTGATTCTGACAACCACTTCGCTTTTGAAGGCGTTGCTTGGTATTGGCACTTTGTAGACGTTGTGTGGCTGGGTCTATTCGTTTTTGTTTACTGGATATAATTTAGCCAGTGGATCAATAAAAGGCCCCTTTCTGGGGCCTTTTTTAATTTAGTTGAGAGAATTATGGGTTATATAGTTATTGCAATCATTGTTGTTATTTTGTTTAGCCTTGGCTCGGCATTGATTGGTATGGTGAAGGGTGGCAAAGAAGGCTCTGAGAAAATGTTTAAATCGCTTCGAATTCGCATCGGCCTGTCGGTGTTTTTGTTTGCACTTTTGATGTTTTCCGGCTTTATGGGGTGGATTGAGCCGAATACTACCATGTTGCCAACGCAGTAATGAGCTTCAAGTTTCTACTGCCCGCAGCCTTGATTACCATCATGGTTGTATTTTTAACTTCATTAGGCTTTTGGCAGTTGGATCGTGCGGACGAAAAACGCGCTATTGAGAAAGCGATAGGGGTCGCCAATACGGGGGCTGTTGAACTGGTCACTTCGCTTGATGGGCTTGAGGCAAAAGAGTATTATCACCTGCGACTAAACGGCCATTATTTGCCAGAAAAACAATTTATCTACGACAACCAAATTGTTCAACAAACGTCTGGCTATTATGTATTAACACCCTTCATTATTGATAACTCTGGTACAGCGATTCTAATCAATCGTGGCTTTATGCCGTGGTATGGGCAGCGCGACAAGCTAACCAATGTTGAGCTGTCAACAGATACGACAGAAATTAAAGTGCAAATATCCCTGCCAGTTAAGCGCATGGAACTGGGTGAGAGCGAAATAGATACAGAATTTCCAATATTATTGCAGTCTCTGGACTTGATGGAAATGAGTGCCCTTTCAGATCTAGATTTTACCCTTGTGCTTGGCTTATTAAGCCCCGAGAGTGACCATGGCTTCGTTAGACAATGGAAGCCTTATACGGGCAGTATAGGCAAGCACATTGGCTATGCAATACAGTGGTTTTTGATGGCTCTTGTTTTGGCGGGTATCGGTATTAGACTGGGCCTAAAATATCGTAAAAGATAATTGTTTTTTAAGTAAAAAAAATTTGCAGTCAAAAAACCCTTTGCTGTATAATTTCGCCCTTATGCCGACATAGCACAGCTGGTAGTGCAACTGATTTGTAATCAGTAGGTCCGTGGTTCAAATCCTCGTGTCGGCACCATCATTAAATAATCAAGACGTCTCAGGGCGTCTTTTTTATGCCCGAAATCCCTTTTCTGCGATAGGGGGATAGACAAGATAGGCATAAACATAGTACGCAACGGATACAACAGTTATGCCGATCGAGTAGATAATAAAGTTTTTTAAACTGCGTAAAGCCATAATTATTATCCTGAGGTTGTTTTCATACCGTTGCTAGTTTAGAGCAATCTTGACAGCTGTTCACATAGAAATCCAGATTTCGTTTCTTGTGGGAGGGAGGGCATAACAATAGCTTATATGTCCCTAACAACCCCTAATAATATTGCAGGTATTTCCTGTTGTGTATATTCTGTAGGCGTTTGTTTTACTAAAGTGGCCCATATGCCTAACCAACCTAAAGTTTATTTAAATGGCAGTTTTGTGGATAAAAACAAAGCTTTTGTTTCCGTTATGGATCGAGGCTTTCTATTCGGTGATGGCGTTTACGAGGTATTTCCGTCGTACAATAGACATGTTTTTGGTCTTGACTCGCACCTTAGTCGTTTGCAAAAAGGGCTTAAATCAATTCAAATTCAAAACCCCTATTCTCTCAACGAGTGGAAATCCATTATTCATAAAGTGATTGAGCTTAATCCAGAGAACAACAATCAAGCTGTCTATTTGCAAATTACTAGGGGCTGTGACCAAGATAGAAAGCACACTTATGGTGATATTGATCCAACAATCTACATCCAATCCTCGGCGTTTAATACTCGATCCAAAAAAGAGCTTCTTAAAGGTGCTGAAGCAATCACTCAAGATGATATTCGTTGGAGTCAGTGCAATACAAAGGCCACCTCACTGCTACCAAATATTATGTATGCCCAGATGGCTAAAAATCTAGAGATAGAAGAGGTTATTTTATGTCGAAATGGGATTGTTACTGAATGCTCCAGCTCTAACGTATTTATTGTAAAAAATGAGTGCCTATATACACACCCAAAAGGTAGCTACATATTGCCAGGCATTACTCGAGAGGCTGTTCTGAGCTGTGCAACTGCCTGCGGTATACAAACAGTTGAAAAAGAATTTAGCAAAAATGACTTGCTTGAAGCAGACGAGGTTTGGGTAACCAGTTCAACGCGCGAAGTTGTTCCTATCACTCTTGTGGACAGGCTTAAGGTCGGATCAGGCATGGTTGGAGAGGTGTGGCGGTCAATTTATGAGCACTATCAGGCGATAAAAGTTAATCAGTGATGATTCGCTCAATCTGGCACATCAAGTGTCTTCCTTGAAAAAGTTAGCTATCCATTGGCCTGCGATCTTGCCTTGATGTTGAGTAGTTAGTGACTTAATGGCAGATTCATAGCGATCGCCTATCCGTTCTTTGCGCCCAACAATTAAATCTTTACAAAGTTCTGGTGTAAATTCAGGATGTTGTTGAATGGCTAAAATCCTGTTATCGATATAATAGCCGGCAAACTGACAGAACGGGTCACTTAAAAAGCATTTTGCTTCCACAGGTATTTTACTAACTTGGTCTTGATGCATTGAAAGCAGATCAATAACTTTAAGAGGGTGTTCTAACCAGCTTGGCTGGTCGACAATGCTTGTTTGTTTAACGCCAACCCCCCAACCCTTTCCGGACCTTTCTACTTGTCCACCCAGTGCGTGGGCGATGGCTTGGTGGCCGTAGCAGATACCCACAAGGGGCTTACTGGCATTGAATAGTGATTTAATAAAATCGAACAAGCTGTATTGCCAATCTAGATCTTCAAAAACTGAGTATTTTCCACCCGTGATTAAGTAGCCGTCATAGGCATCTACCTCGGTAGGTAGGCCATCCTCCAGGCAATTAATGGTTGTCCAGCTTGCCTTTGGGAGGAAGGGCTTGAGTAGGTTTTGAAAACGCAGGGGAGAGGGTAAGTGGCGCTTAGTAATGTCAGTGCTTGCAAAGCCAATATGGAGAATACAAAGTTTCATATTTTTTGGTGATAGCTATCGCTTTAAGGAGTTAACGGACAGATTAAGGCATGATCTTGGGGATTGCAATATTATTATTTGATATTAAAAGCTCATTAGATTTCGTTATGTTAAGTGTCAATAACTTCAATATCGAGTTTGTCAGTTGTTTCTTTTAAGCAGTCTTTAAAACTACTTAAAAAGAGTTTCTCTGTTGTTGATTCATTAAGCCATGGCGGCATTGATAAATAAAAATCTGTTTCGTGTGTGAATTCATCCACATATCGCCAAGTAATGTCATCATTATGTTGACACACAAGTTCTGCAATCAATACATTGGTTATTGATAAGGCTTGTAACTGAGGAATCATTGATAAGGATAGAGTGGAAAACGGGGATTCTAAGACCTTCTGAAAGCGCACTCTGTGTTTATACAATAAGGCTCTGTGCGTCTCATAAGAAGGGTCTGTCTTGGAGGAAAGAATCATTTTTTCATTGTCTATATCTTCTAACGACAATTTTGATTTGGCCGCCAGCGGATGGTTTGTGGGCATCACAAAAACTTCTCTGGCCGAAAGCAGTTTTTTACTAATGATGTTTGAATGGTCAGGCTGCTTAGTATTAAGGGCAAAGTCAACGTTACCTCCCAATAGTGCTTGCGTCATGCCGGCAACCGGTAGTGAGTTAACGTAGAACAACATTTCTGGCTTGAGATTGTGGATATGAGCAATTACCAGAGGCATAATCTCGTTTACAAATGACAAGCTTGCAGTAAATCTAAGGGGGTTAAGCGTAAGTTCATTCGAGCGCCCAAAATTGAGCTGCATTTGAATCTTATCGAGCTGCGTTAATAATTGCTCAACATCGTCACGCAAACTGTCAGCTCTAGCCGTTGGGAAAATCAAGCCATTTCGGCGTATGAATAACGGCACACCAACAGCATCTTCTAGTTTTTTGATCAACTGACTAACCGCAGGTTGGGAGACCCCTAGATTTTTCGCAGCAGCTGAAACACTACCACTTGAAATAACCTCAGAGAAGGCTTCAATATACTTAAACCGATTAATTTTTTGATTTTTAGCCATAAGCTGCAATAATGTATAAATAGATATTTACTTTTTACTATATAACTTAATCTTATATAGTGTAAATGTGTTTTAATAGGGTTGCGAAGCTTAAAATCAAAGACTAATCTATCAGCAATGTTTAATAAAAGAGGTGCTTAGTGGCAACAATTCAAGTTGGTGGTCAAGCCATTGAAAGTGTGAATGTCCAAAATAGTGATGTTATTTTAAATGGGTGCAGCTCTCCATTACTGCTAAGCTTTCCCCATAGCGGTGAAAACTACCCTGACGACTTTGACCCAAACCCAGATCTGCCTTTTGAGGTGCTTGATTTCCCCAACGATAAATATGTTGATGAGCTGTATCAAGCACGAAGCGATTTAAAGTTAGCTTCCGTTCATGCAAATTTCCCTAGAGCATATATAGATGTAAATCGCCATCAACACGATATTGATGAAAAGATGCTTGCCGAAGGTGAAACTTGGTACGGTCGCCTACAGCCAACGGGCCTTAAAACCGGCACAACGTTGTTTTGGTCGAAGACTAAAGAAATATACGATTTATACTCTCGTAGCCTAAGGCATGTTGAATTAAAACAGAGACTGGCAAAGTGTTTTGTTCCTTACCATCAACAAATGACAGAACAAGTTGAGCTAATGAAAAAGCATCATGGCTGTGCATATATTCTTGATTGTCATTCAATGACGCAGTTTGACAGCAAGTTGCGTGGAGGCACACAACGCCCTCAAATTGATATTGGAGATCGACGCGGGCAAAGCTGCTCTTCGGAATTTACGGAATGCGTAGCCGATGCTTATAGCGCTCAAGGTTACGATGTAACAATTAACACTCGCTTTGTTGGTGGTGAGGTTATCTTAAGATATGGCTGGCCAGAAATTAACCAACACATTCTCCAGGTTGAAATTCGTCGTGACCTATATATGAATGAAGAAAATAGAGAGAGAAATTCAAGATTTCAAAAAGTACAAAATGATTGTGGGGAGGCCTTGAAACAGATAAAAGCCTTTACAGAGAGCAAAATGCATGACTAAATATCTGGTCAATTCATAAGTACAACTTATATAAATAAAGCTTGGGTTAATAAGATTGAAGTATGAAGATTGAGTGATTATTATCGAAAATGCCCCCAAACACTCGAAGTGCCATTGGGGCCAATAACAATAAAAAAAGGAGCAATACAATGAAATTTACAATTAACAAAACTGCTTGGCTCACCGGTATTTGTACCGCTTTGATGGCAAGTAGTGTCTATGCTGACACGTTACGAATGGCGTTTCAGGTCTCACCTTCAACGATAGACCCATTTAAAAGCAGCGCCTCTGCAACTGCCTCATTAAATGAACACATTTATGAAGGTCTTGTTTCGCGTACCAATGACAAGCTGTTGGCCACGTCTTACGGCTGGACCGATGACACGACACTTGTAGTCAACCTTAGGGAGGGTGTTAAATTCCATAATGGTGCTGACTTCACTGCTGAAGATGTTGTTTATAGCTCGTGCCGTATGATGTATAGGGTCGACGGAAAGAAAAACATGCTCACAAGTGCGATGGGCCCAGTAACTGACGTGGTGGCGATTGATGACTATACCGTAGCCTTCAAAACTGTAGGCCTGTACCCAATACTCATCCAAAAACTTAAATCTCTGTCTATCCTAGATAGTGGTGATGCCGATCTTGGGCCGACACTTAAGTTTGACAATACTGGCGACTGCGGTATTACTCGATACCCTACTAAAGCTGAGTTTGAATCTGGTAAATACGCTAATGGAACAGGTAAATACAAATACGAATCGTTCTCCATCACCGGCGATGCCGACTTGGTGCGTAACGATGAGTATTGGGGTGAGCCAGGTAACTGGGAGCGTGTAGAAATTCGTTCGGTAGAGAACTCTGGCGCCCGTATGGCTGGATTGCTTGCTGGAGATTACGACTTGATTGAGAACCCAACTGGTGAAGACCTGCTGGCTTTGGAAGGCAACCCTGCCTATAGTTTCTCAACTGAGCCTTCTTGGAGGTCTATTTTCTTGATATTGGATGTGGGTAGTGATGTAGCACCAGGTGTGTCAACAGCAGACGGAAGTAACCCGCTGAAAGACATAAGGGTAAGAAAAGCACTTTCATTATCTATCAATAGAGCGGCAATTGTAGACAAGTTGTTTAATGGCAATGCAACCGTTGCCAGTCAGTTTGCACCAAGCTATCAAGATGGCGCAGATTCCTCAATGCCAGATATGGCGTACGATCCTGAGTTAGCAAAGAAATTACTAGCTGAAGCTGGTTACGCTGACAGTATAACTATCGACCTCAGAATGCCATCTGGAAAGTATCAAAACGGCACCCGAGTTGGTCAGGCTATAGCTCAGTACTTCACTCGAATTGGTATCACAGTGAATTTGGTGGCTGAACCTTGGTCTTTATTTAGAAAGGGCCGCTCAGCTCGTGAGTTAGGTGTATTTATGTATGGATGGGGTCACCCTCAAGGTCCTGCACAGATGATTTCCTATGCGTTTGGTACTAAGAATAAGCCTCTAAATCTAGGTGGTAGTAACTACTCTAACTACTCTAGTTCAGAGTTTGATGCAGCTATGACGGCATGGGCAGTGGAAACAAACGAGGCCAAAGCCTTGGAGTATAACCAAGCAGCCATGCGTGTTGCGGTTGAGGATTTACCAGGAATCCCTCTGTACTACCAGCATAGCACCTGGGCTCATACAAGCGACATAACTGTTGCTGGTCGCCCGGATGAACGCACGTTTGCTGATATGGCGAGCAAAAACTAGAGGCCTGTAACAAGGTATCTAACAACAAGCCCCTTCACAAGTGTCGTGATACATTTGTGAGGGGTTTTTTATGAGTCGCTTAAACCTAAAGTTTAATAAAGAAGAGTTACAATCATTTTTATAAAATGAACAAACAAAACTTCGGCGCACATTTTGGCGCCTAAATTATATGAAAAAATTTATAGTTAGAGGTACACACAGTTCATGATTACATACATTTGTAAGCGTCTTTGGCAAAGCTGTATATTGGCAGTCATCATGTCGTTAATCGTTTTTCTTGGTATGTACGTAGTTGGTGATCCAGTTGAAATGTTGGCGGGTGAGGATTGGACCGAGCAGGACAAAATCGACTTGGCTATTGAGCTGGGGATTGACAAGCCACTTCCTGAGCAATACTTTAATTTTGCAAGCGATATAGTTAAAGGGGACTTTGGCACCTCGTTTGTCTACAATAGGCCAGTGCTAGATCTCATTACTGAGCGTCTTCCTGCGACCCTAGAAATCGCCCTTCTGGCAATGGTTATTGGCCTGGGCATTGGAATTCCTCTTGGAATATTTTCAGGCATAAAAAGCAACTCTCGAGCCTCAAAAGTAATAAGTTTTTTCACAACGGTGGGTTATTCGACACCCAATTTTTGGCAAGCTATAATTTTAATCATGGTGTTTGCAGTTTTTTTGCAGTGGCTGCCAGCCTCTGGCAGAGGTCTCACCAACACAATGTTTGGTATCGAGTGGTCTTTGTTATCGCTTGACGGCTTGCGCCACATGGCCCTCCCGGCAGTTAATCTCGCGATTTACAAAATCTGTATGCAGCAAAGACTTGCTAAGTCTGGGACTCAAGAGATTTTGTATCAAGAGTACATGGTATATGCCAGAGCAAAGGGTATAAGTAGGAGTCGAATCATTAGACGACACTTGTTGCGCAATATTTTAATTCCAATTGTTACCATCACTGGCTTAGAGGTTGGAGGGCTTATAGCGTTCTCTACTGTGACTGAAACAATATTTTCTTGGCCAGGTATTGGTAAATTACTACTAGACTCCATTCATATGGTGGATAGACCCGTTGTTGTTGCTTATCTAATCTTAATTACCTTGATGTTTGTCTTTATTAATTTTATTGTGGATGTCATGTATGCATTTCTAGATCCACGTATTCGCCACCAAAAGTAGCTAACTATGAGTAAATTTATAGAAAAATTATCAATATTGGGCGAGACGCTCAAGCCAATTTTCTCGGGCCACCCAATTGCTATCGCCGGTTTGATTGGGTTTATATTGTTTGTATTTATTGCCGTTTTTGCGCCTTGGATTGCTCCACAAAACCCTTACGATTTGATGGTTTTAGATATCATGGACGGCCTTCTGCCTCCATTATCCAAGCTTGGTAACGGTACAACTGCATGGCTTGGTACAGACGCAGTGGGGCGCGACATCCTGTCAACAGTGATGTACGGTTTGCGATTAAGTTTATTTGTTGCGTTTATGGCTGTAGCCATTGGAACTTCAATTGGCGTAGTGCTTGGACTTTTAGCGGCGCTCAAAGGTGGCTGGGTAGAGAGTGTTATTATGCGTGCCGTTGATTTAAAAGTTAGTTTTCCAGGCATCTTGCTGGCTCTCATGATGCTGGCCATACTCGGAACCGGAGTAGACAAGATTATTTACGCACTTATTATTGGTGTTTGGGCTAGCAAAGCAAGACTAACTCGTTCTTCCGCCCTCTCGGAAATGAAAAAAGAGTACATCGACGCGGCGGAAATATCAGGACTTCCACGCTGGAGAATTATGCTGCATTTTCTTCTCCCAAACAGTATTGCACCGGTGTTAGTTATGGTGCCAATGTCACTTTCTGGCTGTATAGGTGCCGAGGCAACGTTGTCATTCCTCGGTGTGGGCGTGCCAATCACCGAGCCGTCATTGGGGCTGTTGATTGCTAACGGAAACGACTACCTGTTGTCTGGTAAGTGGTGGATTAGTATTTTTCCAGGTACAGTTTTGGTCTTGTTAGTTCTGTGTATTAACGTAGTTGCTGACCGTGTTCGTGAACACAACAACCCATACTTAAAATCTCAGGATCAACAATGAGCAAGACACCTCTTCTAAAAATTAAGGATTTAACGGTTACTTATCCTTGTGGGCCCGAGGGAAAGGACGAGTTTAAGGCTCTTGATCGAGTTTCAATTAACTTAAGCACGAGCCAAATTATAGGAATAGTCGGTGAAAGCGGTGCTGGTAAATCAACCATTGGTAAAGCCGTTCTCGGGCTTCTGGATCCACCGGCAAAAGTGGTAAGCGGCGATATCACATTACTCGACAAGCCTCTTATTGGTCTTAGTGAGGAGCAATATACATCTATACGCGGCGAAGAGGTTGGTTACATATACCAAAATCCGATGACCGCTCTTAATCCGGTGCTTACAATAGGTGAGCAAGTTATAGAGGCCATAGAGGCAAACACCAGTATGCGCGGGAAAAGCGCTTATAAACACGCCATTGGTCTGCTAGAGCAATCAGATGTTAGCTTTGCAGAAGATCGCTTAAAGAAGTACCCGCATCAATTGTCGGGCGGGCTTTGCCAAAGAATAGTTTTTGCCATAGCTATCGCCGCCAAACCAAAGCTTATTATTGCAGACGAGCCAACAACTGCTCTAGATGTTACTGTGCAACAATCGGTGCTACAAACACTAATCAAGCTTAGCAAACAGGAGCAAGTGGCGATTATTCTGATTACTCACGATATTGGTGTTGTAGCCGAAACATGTGACTATGTTTACGTTTTAAAGAATGGCAAACATGTTGAGCAAGGGGTAACAAGTAGCGTGCTTCAGAGGCCAACACAGGACTACACTAAAGCCTTAATGGCATCAGTGCCTCTTATAGAAAAACGCCTTCACCGTTTCGCATTAAATCAACAAGACAACGCAGAGGACACATCCGCAGGCCTTCAATACTTACGCGCAAAAGAAAAATCAGAGACTTTAACTAAGGACCCTATATTAGAGGTTTGTAATCTTTCAAAAGTCTTTATTACTCCCTCTAGTATGTTCAAACCAAAAGACTTGTTTACAGCTGTTAATAATGTAAGTTTTACGGTTAATCGCGGAGAAACAGTTGGAATTGTTGGAGAGTCAGGCTCTGGAAAATCAACCATTGGACGCATGATTCTAGGCCTGGAAGACATAACCGAGGGCAGTGTCATATACCGAGGCAAAGACCTTAAATCAATAATAGATAATAAAGAGCGTCAGAAACATTGTCTGTCAATGCAATGTATTTTTCAAGACCCATACTCATCCCTTAACCCGCGCATGAGTGCAGGAGAAAATATTACTTATGGTTTAAAAGCACATAAGCTAATTGATGGCAATAAAGCCAAGTCATTAGCTCAAGACCTTATGTCTCTGGTTGGCCTAAAAAAACAAGATGCCGACAAGTTGCCCCATGCCTTTTCTGGTGGCGAACGGCAAAGAATAGGTATTGCAAGGGCACTAAGTTATAGGCCTGACTTTATTTTTTGTGACGAACCAACTTCGGCCCTAGATGTTTCTGTGCAGGCGAGTCTGCTTAATTTACTAAAGGATCTTCAAGAGCAGTTCTCACTAACTTTATTATTTGTGAGTCATGATCTAGCGGTAATTCGTCAAATGTGCGACCAAGTGATTGTTATGAAAGATGGCGAGTCTATGGAAATGAACACAAACGAAAATATTTTCAAGCAACCAAAAAGCCCATACACTCAATCTCTTCTGTCAGCCATGCCGGTGTTTAACCCATAGGACAATACAATTATCGTTAACAGCAATTTTTTATGTTTGTCAAAAAGTTAGCGGAGTTTTCGTCTCACTCAAGGCGGCCTAGATTTATAGCGTTTACGGTAGCCGCTTTTTACTCTCTCTTTTTTGTGATTGAGGCTGTTGCGGATTCTAACAACCTTGTTTCTGCACACGAAGAGGCCTTATCGTTTGGGCAGTTTATTGCTCAAAACAACAATTCACATTACATAATTACAGCACCCCACGGAGGGTATGACCTAATGACCGAAATTATTGTTCGTGAGGTCTGCACTAATATCTTGTGGAGTTGCCTTATTGCTCAAGATTTTCGCTCTAAAGGCCACTATATTAATGTCACCAGACCAACAGAAAAGCTCAGTGGCACAAGCAACAAAGAAGCTCCCACCACTCGTGCTTTGCACGTATATGAAGAGTATTTAAGTCAAATATATTTGTTAAATAAGGCGCCCAAACTCTACGTGGAAGTTCATGGAAATAGTAGAAACGAAAGTAAAAACAGAATCGAAATTGCGACAGTCGGCATTAATGGCGATCAAGCGAAGCGAGTTAAACTAATACTTCAAAACGCCATATCCTCAACAAAACTAACACAATCAATTGCTATTGAAAATATTGACTATATTTACTACCATGCCACCTCATCTAAGGCGAGGGGCTCTCTCAGTAAGATTAAACCAGCCCTTCATTTTGAGTTTCCTAGAAACTCTAGAATTACAAGTAAAGACGAGGTGGTTGCCTTCCTGTCTTTGGCTTTGCCCGAGTTAGCTCTTGAGTTATTCCCCTGAGGTAGTTCAAGCTAGTTTAATTTTCACTTTTCATAAATCTTGAGCAACACACAAACACCACTTCATGCGGTTAGAATTTTCAACAATTGATGGAGTTTCTGAAAGTTTTTTTCTTGTGTGAGGGGGTTATTAATGGTTAGCCAATAATAACAACACTTATTAAACATGAATTATTAATAGGCGCCACACAAATTGTCAATATGCTGTTTAACTGAGCTTAAAACCTTGGTGCAATCATTTTGCATTTTAGTAAATTGGCCTGATTTTTGTCGAGACTCTTCATCCATGTATAAATCTCGTCTTATTTCAAATTGCAAAGCATGCTGATTGATTTGTGGCCAACCATAGCGAAGTAACATTTCACCACCTGTGTAAATATTATTAAGCGTTACGTCATAGCCACAATCAGAAAAAGCATCAGCAACACATTCAGTAAACTGAGGGTTACAGGATTGACCGTGGCGGTTCAAAACATCAATTTGCGGTCGCCTCGCACCACCTCGAAATTTAGAGCTAAACTCAGCATAAGAATGACAATCCAGAATGTATGCCATCTTGAATTTCTTTTTCATATCTTCAATACTAGATGCTAGCGCTTGATGAAATGGCACATAACAAGTTGCTATACGTTGTTTCATTTCATCTTGAGACAATTTACGGTCATACAAATCATAACGACCTAATTTTGTCTTCGACCAGAACAATGTTGCACCATTTTCTTTTTGAGAATCGGTAGATAAAAAATGGCCATACCATGATTCTTGGGTTTCCATCATGCTAGGGTCAATATTGTGTTGATGACGATTAACATCGATGTATGTACGAGGGAAATTAGCCCTTATAGCTGGAAGCCCTAATGAGCTATGAGAATCAAAAAGCTCATCAACGTACTTATCATTTGGAAAATCTATTGTCTCAAACGATAAAGAGGGGTTAGGTAAAAAATCATCTGGATAATTTCCACCACTATGTGGAAAAGTGAGAAGTAGTGGTGTAGTGGTATTTGAGGCATATTGAGCGGTAATGCTTTGAATACTCTCACCGTTACACAATATTGAGGCCATGTAATATAAGATTGATTGTTAATTGGAATTCAAGTATACATAAGAACCCAAACCTTTCTGATGTGTGAGGGATAGTATAACAATAGTAACAAACACTGCTGGATGGGCCCCCATGTATCCCCGAAGCCACCCAAAACAAGGGGTTGTTAACGGGTAGAAACAGGCTCAAACCATGCCATAAGAGTTAGTACGACTGCGTTTAAAGTGTTTTTATTGCTAAGGAATAGTAGGTGTTGCCTTCGGTCTAAAAGTGTAAATAAATATGTGAGGGGTGGTGAATACCCATACATTTACTATGGTTATTTATCCTGTTAAATCAATGACTTACAGGACACGGTCTAGTAGCCCTATTAAATCTTTATTAAAAATATAGTAAATAACTAACTAAGCCATTGATTCGGCACAATTCATCTTGCTGATTGAGTGTTGAAACAAGAAGCAAATACAATCAAGTAGTACAAACATCAGTACAATTTTATTATAGTGATTTAAAAAAGCCTTTGGTACCAAGTGTTGTAGTGGTTTATTCAAGTCCTCGTGTCGGCACCATATTTAATAAAAAAAGCTCGCAAAGCGAGCTTTTTTTATTGCATGCCAATAAATACATTCTCTTTAAACTCGCCTGCCAAGCGTCTTCCGTCATCTAAATAGACCATAACACCTTGACCGTGTCGCTGATCGTTTTTGAATTCACCTTCGTAGCGCGATCCCTCTTGATAAAGCCCGCCATCTTGGTAAGTCATAACACCATATCCGTCACGCTTATTGTTTTTATAGCTGCCCTCGTAGTGCCTACCGTCTGGGTGGGTCATAATGCCCTGGCCATCACGCTTGTCATTTTTGAATTCACCACTATATTGAGACCCGTCTCGGTAGACCATCACGCCGAAGCCATG
This sequence comes from uncultured Gammaproteobacteria bacterium, assembly GCA_913020715.1. Lineage (GTDB taxonomy): Bacteria > Pseudomonadota > Gammaproteobacteria > PS1 > Pseudothioglobaceae > Pseudothioglobus. The sequence continues at coordinate 12,476 of CAJVZH010000001.1, read as the reverse complement.
CCGTTGGCTGCCCTTGTAGTGGCCTTTATAATGTCTGCCATCAGCATAAAGCCTAACACCTTGGCCGTCTAACGTACCACCCTTGAATTCACCCGAATAGCGTGCGCCGCCACGTGATGTAAATACACCTTTCCCGTTGGGCTTATTGTCTTTAAATTCCCCCTCGTAGCGGTAGCCATTGGCGAGGGTAAAAACACCTCTTCCTTCAAAACAGACATCTTGTTTGTCGTTTATGATGCACGCCACAACCTGTCCTTCGTATACACTGCCGTTTGACAGATGGAGTTTTACTACATCGCTGATTCCGTCAAGAAATATGTCACGAGTGTTGGCATAGGAAGGGGTGGTTGCAGTGAGTGCAAGCAGCAAACATAGCAGTGCTGCTGTTGGTTTAAACACAAGCATGAAAATTCATTTTGATTCTAAAATGACAACTATACGCCGATGTGAAATTGAAAATTTCTTAATTGCTTTAAAGGGTAAAGAAGGCTTTTGTATGGGCGGCCTCGCTGACGACCAATCACATATTTTTCGTCTTATCTTGCTGGCCAAAGAACGACACCTCTTTGGGGTATTCTGGCAGCTCAACGCTGTAGTTTGTACATCGAACCTTGCCGGTTTGCTTGCCACGAACAATCATGCCGTCAAGTTTACTTGGCAAGGGGTTGGGCACCAGAGAGACTGCATCTTCTGCGGAGTAGGAAACAATGTATAGGCAGCGTGCCACACTGGAATTATTGGCGGCCGAACCGTGCAGTAATTTCGAGTGCATTAAGCATGCAGATCCTGCCTTGCCATAACAGCTCACCGCCTTGCTTTTATTCTCTAATTCAACCTCTTCTGAAACAGCGCCGGTAAATACGTCGTTATGCCAAAGTGAATACAGTGGGCCTTTGTGCGTCCCTGGCACCACTTCTAGGGGGCCATTTTCAAGTGTTACATCGTCAAGAAAAAACAACACTGTAACAATGTCTTCATTCGAATGAGGCTCAAATGGGAAATCTTGATGAAATCTGACTTCTGTGCCAGAGCTCGGAAGTTTGAGGTTAATCTTGTTGCCCCAGTGTTTAATGTTTGGCCCAAAAAACTGGGTCACTATATCTAGGGCACGGTTGTCTTTTACAACGTTCAGGCAGCCCTCGGAAATTTCAGCCGGAGAGGTAATCCTTCTCAAAGCCGGCTTTTCAGCTGTGTGAGTGACTGGCTCTATATCGAAGCGCGGCCTGCCATCCATTATTTCACCAAAGGGCTGAGCGTGCTTTTTGCTTTCTTCCACCCACACGCCTAAATCCTTTTTTACGGATGATAGCTGAGATTCGCTTAGTGCGTTTTCAATAACAACGAAACCATCATTTTGAAACTGATCAACTAGTTTTTTATTTGGCACTTTGTCGCCCCCTTCTAGAAATCGCCATCGTTAGATAATCTGCCAATATACAATATTTATTAACCAGTATTCAAAACACTTATTATTTTATGATATAGAAATGGATGTCGGCTTATTCGGAATCAATTGGCTCCGGTGCTAGCACCTGGCGGTTACCAGCGCTATTCATAGTGCTTACTACGCCGCTGGCTTCCATGTCTTCGATAATACGTGCGGCACGGTTGTAACCGATACGCATTCGGCGTTGCAGGCTTGAAATCGAAGCCCTGCGTGTTGAGGTAACAATTTGTACCGCTTCATCGTAAAGCGGATCCATTTCACCCGATGGTGAGGTGCCATCACTGGCAGAGCCGCTAAGACCCTCTTGGGGGTTAAGCACACCAGATAGATAGTTGGTTTCTGAGTTCTCTTTAAGGTTTTTAACGACTCGAGAAATTTCAGCGTCGTCGACAAACGCACCGTGAACGCGGTTTAAATGCGAAACACCCGGTGCCATATAAAGCATATCGCCCATGCCGAGTAATTGTTCTGCGCCAGACTGGTCAAGAATCGTGCGCGAGTCGGTTTTCGATGAGACTTTAAACGAAATACGCGTTGGCACGTTAGATTTAATCAATCCCGTAATGACGTCAACACTTGGACGTTGTGTTGCGATGATTAAATGAATACCAGCGGCTCGCGCTTTTTGCGCAATTCGGACAATTAAGCCTTCAACACGTTTCGATTTGTTACGGTCTTCTTGCGCGAGTGCGCCTAGCATATCGGCGTATTCGTCGATGACGATAACAATCAATGGCAGCTCATCTAGCTCTGGGGCTTTTTCTCCCTCAGCTGCCGTGTTTGGATTGAACGACGGATCTAGTAAAGGTTTGCCAGCTTTTTTTGCTTTCAGTAATTTGTCGTTGAACGACTCAATGTTTCTAACGCCAAATTTGGCAAGCAAGGTGTAGCGACGCTCCATCTCATTAACACACCACCAAAGCGCACTGGCTGCCTCGTTCATATCGGTGACAACTGGCGCGAGCAGATGAGGAATGCCCGCGTAACACGCCAGCTCAACGATTTTTGGGTCGATCATAATGAGTCGAACTTGTTCGGGCTTGGCCTTATATAAAATACTTAAAATTATTGCATTAAGGCCAACGGACTTGCCCATGCCGGTTGCGCCGGCAACAAGTAAGTGAGGCATTTTGGATAAGTCGGCAACAACCGGGTTGCCATTAATGTCTTTACCAAGCCCCATAGAAAGTATGGATTTGGATTTAGTAAAGACGTCCGCAGAGAGTATTTCTTTGAGGCTAATCATCTCGCGTTCGTTATTTGGGATCTCAAGGCCAATGACAGGTTTTCCAGGGATAACGTCAACTATTCGAACGCTTTCAACCAATAAGGCTCGGGCCAAATCTTTGTTAAGATTCATAATTTGACTAACCTTTACGCCCGGCGCTAGAGAAATTTCAAACTGAGTGACAACCGGCCCTGGCGTAACCGCAGTAATAGCAACATCAAAGCCAAAATCTTTGAGTTTTAGCTCAACTTGCTCTGACATAGAGGTTAGTTCGTTGTTGCTATAGCCCACCTCGACATCACTCGCCTCGTTAAGAAGGTTAAGATCGGGCAGTCCGCTGCTAGTACTGGCTTTGTATAAGTTGCTGGTTTCGCTTGATTTGACAGGTTTCGCTTTAGAGGCGGCTGTCGCCCTGGATTTAACGGGCTTTGCTGCCTTAATTTTTACGGGTTTTGGCGGTCGAGCAGGTCTGAGCGCCTGTTTGGCAGTGCGCTTTTGGGTCGCTTGTTGGCGACGATCTTTGGATTTGCTGTGTTGGTTTTTTACCCCGCCAAACACAACGCCCGCAATTTTGACCCAAGAGGCTTTGGTGGCAATACTAAAGCCAACCATAATAATGCCGACATAGATAACGGCGGAGACATTGCCAAAAAGCTCTTTAAAAAGCATTTCATGCATCATTTCACCAATCCAGCCACCACCAATACCAGGTCTTGGCATGTATTGATTAAAGAGTGCGGTGGTAAAAACCAACATCGCCAAATACGACAACAGACGAACAACAAAAATAGCCTGACTTTTATCTTCTATTGCTGCGTCTCGATGAAAATTATAGCCCAGCCATAAAATAGATATTGGAATGACATAGGCAACATAGCCCAGAACGGCAAAGGAGATGTCACTCAACCAAGCGCCAACCACACCTGCAGCATTAGTAACAGGTTGTGATAGAACGACGTCGCCGGTCCATGGGTCTTCTGAGGGCAGATGGGTAACAAGGGCAATAAAGTAAACAACGCCTAGCATCGCCAGCAAAATAAAAATGACTTCGTTAGTCACCCGAGAACGGCTATTTTTGCTTTTCGGTGCGACTGTCCGTTTGTTATTTTTTTTCAAGGTGGTTTAGAGATTTTTGTGTGAATAGTTTATAATATTCCGTTCGTTAAACAGTATAAAGTATTTCAAATGAGTGATATTAAGCATTGTCGAGTTTTGATTGTTGGATCAGGCCCTGCCGGCTATTCGGCGGCTGTCTACGCAGCGCGCGCAAATTTAAATCCAGTGATGGTCAGCGGCCTTGAACAAGGCGGTCAATTAATGACAACAACGGATGTTGACAACTGGCCGGGCGATAATGACGGCGTTCAAGGGCCAGATTTGATGGCGCGCATGAAAGATCATGCCGAGCGTTTTAACACTGAAATCATAAACGACTACATTACTGAGGTGGACTTTTCTAAGCGACCTTTTACATTGCAAGGTGGCGAAACAACTTACACGGCTGATGCGGTAATTATCGCTACAGGCGCCACAGCGATGTATCTTGGCCTTGAGTCTGAAGAGGCGTTTAAGGGCAAAGGCGTGTCTGCCTGTGCAACTTGCGATGGCTTTTTCTATCGCGGGCAAAAGGTTGCCGTTGTCGGTGGCGGCAATACAGCGGTCGAAGAGGCCCTGTACTTATCTAATATCGCTGACCACGTCACTATTATCCATCGTCGTGATCAGTTCCGCTCTGAGAAGATTCTTGCGGATCAGCTCATGGAAAAAGCCGAAAACGGTAATATCTCTATTGAGTGGAATCAAAATCTTGATGAGGTTCTGGGCGATGAGATGGGTGTGACGGGCTTGCGTCTAAAAGGCAACGATGGCTCGACCAAAGAAATCGATGTTCACGGCGTTTTTATTGCTATCGGCCATAAGCCAAATACCGGTGTTTTTGAAGGGCAAATCGATATTGAAAACGGCTACATTCAAGTCAAGAGTGGCATTAAAGGCAATGCAACGCAGACGAGCGTGGAAGGTGTTTATGCTGCGGGTGATGTTGCTGACCATATTTATCGTCAAGCGGTCACGTCTGCCGGCTCGGGTTGTATGGCAGCCTTAGACGCCGAGCGTTTCTTGGATAATTTATAAATAACAAAGCATTATCGAGAGAAAAGTTCGATTGTATTTTGTGTATAATTTCACGTTTTTGGCCAAATAGCTCAGTTGGTAGAGCAAGGGATTGAAAATCCCTGTGTCCCTGGTTCAATTCCAGGTTTGGCCACCATCTTCAAAACCGAGTTCGAGCTCTATTGCTTTAACTCGGTTTTTTTTGGTATGATGCCATGTCATCATATCAAGCCCACAATTCAATGAAGTCAATAATTGCGAGTCTTTATTTAAAGCAATGTTGATAACTCCTGAAAACCTAGAAGAAAGAGGCTGCCAACTTTCTCTTAAAATGTTGATAGCTGATGGCAAGCAGGTGTTTGACGAATTAGAGCAAAACGGGGTGATTTGTGATTGGCGCTATCCGAGTGTCATACGAGTTGCAGCAGTGCCGCTGTACAACTCATTTGAAGATATATACTTGTTTGTCGATATTCTTGAGCGCTTGTTGCACAAGTACAACCAGTAAAGGAGGGGGTTTTGAAGTTGTTTAATTCGGCATTGATTTTGTGCTGTCTTCTATTGCAATCGTGTACGTCCTATAGCGGCAAAGAGATTGCCCCTGGCTGGTATTGGGCTGAACAGTTTTTAGGCGAAAGTTATGACTATGGCCGCTGTGTAGAAAGCCCTTCTGGCGGGCAAAGTGTCAGGTGCACAGCAAGTAACGAGCTTGGTTGTGTTGAGTATACGAGTGAGCCTTGTTTTGGCGACTGGTGGAACTAGTGCAGTAAGTCAGGACTAATGTAGTCTTGTTTTGAGGGCTGTAGTGTTTCTTGAATCAGTAACACCGCCATTCTCACAAATTCAACGATTTCGTTTAGATCTTCAGCGTTGTCTTCGTTTTCTAGCAATTCGGCGTCCAGCTGCGAAATTTCACTAATGTCCTTTATCATTTCCAGCACCTCTTCATCACTGGCTTGAACTTCGCTTAATCCGAGCCCAACCAAGAAACCTTGACACCACTCAACCAATGTGTACGCTTGCTCACGAAGTGTATGCGAGTCGTCCGCAATCAACAATGAAAAATTCAGTGTTGGATCGGCAAGTTGTTCGTTGGTGTTGTTGAAGATCTCAGCAAGGCGCCCAAAAGCCTCTTTTTCACTAAGGTTATTAAGATCGATATTGACTAAAACTTCGCTCAGCCAGTTATCGATAGTGACATCGGGTTTAACGCAGGCAAAGCCACAGAGAATGCCGTGCGCAGAGCTAATCGTGTCGTCAGTATTAAGGCCGTGCAATACGTCTTTAAAGATATCGTAGTCAATTGTTTCGCTCATAAGTTACGCCTTGCCCGCTAATACAACCATTACCGCCATTCTAATGGCAATGCCGTTAGTTACCTGCTGTAGAATAACCGATTGAGGCCCATCTGCAACGCCCGAGTCAAGCTCGATGCCACGATTGACAGGGCCAGGGTGCATAACAATGGCATCTGGTTTGGCGAGCTTTAGTTTTTTGTCTGTTAGTCCGAAAGTCTCAAAATAGACTTGCTCATTTGGGATGTCTGCTGACATCATTCGCTCTTTTTGCAGTCTAAGCGCCATCACCACGTCAACATTCTCAATGCCTTCTTGTAAGTTATCAAAACAGCTGACACCTTCGGGCGCCTCACCGTTAAATTGCAGGTTTTCAGGTGCAACTAAGCGAATATCTTTAACACCCAAGGCGCTTAATGCTTGCATATCTGAGTGTGCCACACGTGAATGGCGAATATCACCAATAATTGCTACCGATAAATTATCAAATGAGCCTTTGTGTTGGCGAATGGTCAGCATGTCTAGAAGTGCTTGTGTCGGGTGGGCGTTTGTGCCATCACCGGCGTTAATAATGGCAACACCATCAATGTTGCTAGCAATGCGGTGTGGCAAGCCACTTTCTTTGTGGCGGATGACGAACATGTCGATTTGCATCGCCTTAAGCGTTTGCATGGTGTCCATCAATGTTTCGTTTTTCTTGGTTGCTGAGTTGGCAAGATCAACGTTGATGGTGTTGGCGCTGGTGCGTTTGGCGGCAATTTCAAAGGTGTTTCGAGTTCGAGTTGAGGGCTCGAAAAATAAATTCGCCACCGACATATCGTCAAGCGCCTTTGATTTTTTTAGATTGCCCTTGCTGTCCAATAGGTCGTTAGCAACATCAAGTATGTGCTCGAGCTTTGTTTTTGGAAGGCCTTTTAAGCCCAATAGGTGAATGAGTTTTCCTGAGGCGTCTAGCTGTGGGTCGTTGCTAATCGATTCGGGATTCATTGAGCCAAGTTTGTAATATGAGTTGAGCAGAGCGCATATCAACATCGCCCCTATCGGCGTTACTGTGCGCGTAGTGCCATTTTAATTGGTTTTTTGCTTCTGAAGAAGATAAATACTCGTCTACGAAGACAACTTCTGTATCGAATCGCTCACTCATTTTTTTGCCAAACGAGCGCGCAATAAAAGTCATTTCTTGCTCTTTGCCTTCTTTGTCGTAAGGCATGCCAACAACAAATAAGTTGGCGGGGTGTTTGGCGATAATTTGCTCAATTGCGCCCCAGTTAGTGGAGCCATTTTTATTGTGCCTTACCGTATCAATGCCACTCGCTTGAGCTGTTAAGCTGTTGGCAATGGCTATACCGGTGCGTTTTGTGCCCACATCAAAACCCAAATAGGTTTGAATGGTCATTGCAATCTTTGAAACAGTTCGTAGCCGACGTAGCCGTCAGCAACCATGCCGATATCTTTTTGAAAATCTTTAGCTGCGGCGCGTGTTTTTGGACCCGCAATACCATCAGCCTCGCCCGCGTCATAGCCGAGCAAGCTTAGCGTTTGCTGAATAGCCATTACGTCGTCTCTTTTGAGCAACGGCTCATCAATTGGTGTCGCCAATAACGATCCACCGCCACTTAATCTGTCAGCTAAGTGTCCAACCGCCAGGGCGTATAAAGTGGAGTGGTTCCAGCCCAGTATTGAGCGGAAGTTTTGATAAACAAGAAAAGCCGGCCCTTTATAGCCCATCGGTAAAATCAGAGAAGCAGCCATACTCGACTCAGGCAAGTTAGAGCGATTGGCGCTTCGAATGCCGAGCGTCTGCCATTCATCAAGCTGTTTCTTGGTCTTTAATCCAACAAACTCGTAGTTAAAGTCCTCAGAAATTGTGACCTCACGACCCCATTTTTCACCGCGGTTCCAGCCGAGATGCTCAAGGAAATTGGCAGCACTGGCCAAAATGTCGGCCTGATTATTCCATAAATCAATTTTGCCATCATTATCCGCATCAACACCGTAGGCGATAACATTGCTTGGCATAAACTGCACAGCGCCCATTGCACCCGCCCAAGAGCCTGTTGCCTCCAGCGGCACCTTGCCGTCGTCAATAAGTTTTAACAGTGCGATAAGCTCGGAGGTAAAAAAAACAGACCGCCTAGGGTCGTAAGCAAGCGTCGCCAGAGAGCGCACCAAACTGTAGCTACCGGTGTTGTTGCCGTAGTTGCTCTCAAGTCCCAAAAAAGACACTAGAACGTGCGCTGGAACACCGTACTGTTGATAGGTTTTGTTAAGTAATGAGCGGTTTTGTTTTAATGTATCATAACCATTGTCCAGGCGATATTGACTGACTCTTTTGCCAAGATAATTCCAAAAGTTTTGGCTGAATTCCGCTTGAGAGCGGTCGGACTCCAATATATCGAGATTAGGCGTGAGCTGATAAAACGCCCGATCAACAGTGGCTTTTGAGACGCCTTGCTCGGTAGCAAGTTGATGGAGATTGTTTAGAAAGTCTTCAAAAGAGTGAGAGCTAGCTAAAACGCTCGAAGAGAGTAAAACAAGGAAAATAAAGCGTAAAAACATGGGCAAATTATAATGCGTAAAACCTGTCTCATTCTGATATTTTTTCTGCTCAGTGGCTGCCTCGAAACGGACAAGGCAGAGCACATTCTTGGCGAAAGCATGGGCACGACCTATAGCATCAATGTTTTGGGCGATGAGCGCGTGCAACACGAGGCAATTGAGCGACGCCTATTAGAGATAAATGCGCTTTTTTCGACTTGGCGGCCAGATTCGGAAATTTCACGATTGAACGTGGCGCCAGTTGGTGAGTGGCTCAAAGTTTCTGACGAGTTTTTCCAGTTATTGCAAACCTCTGAGGCGATCTATCTTCAAACAAGCGGTTTTTTCGATCCGGGCATTGGTCGCTTGATCGATCTTTGGGGGTTTGGTGCAAAGGGTGGGCGCACGAGTGTGCCACAGCGTGATGATGTTGGTGCTGCTTTCGAAAATTCCTCAATAAAGTATGTCGAGTTTGGCAGTGGACAAATTAAAAAAACCAGAGACATTCATTTGAATCTTTCGGCGATTGCTAAAGGCTATGCCGTGGACGAAGTGGCGCGCCTTATTGAAGCAGCCGGGTTGAAGGATTTCCTGGTTGAAGTTGGTGGCGAGGTTTATGCTTCAGGCACAAATGAGGGTGATGAATGGATTGTTGGCGTAGAGCGACCGGATAATAAGCGGCCCATTCCAATTGCACTTAATAACGCCTCGGTGGCCACCTCCGGCAATTATCGCAATTATTTTATTTGGGAGGGCGAGAAATACATGCATATTTTCGACCCCAAAAGCGGCTTTCCAGCCAATAACGATCTTGCTTCTGTGAGTGTGATTCACCCTCGAAGCGCCCTTGCTGACGCCTACGCCACAGCCATGATGGCCATGGGTAGCGAGAGGGCAATCGAGCTGGCAAACGAATTACAATTGTCTGCTTTGTTGATAGTGATAAAAGATGATAATTATCAAATAAAGAGAATTAATCTTGCAGAATAATGTCTACCTATAAGCCGCTAGCAGAGATTATGCGCCCAGATTCGTTGACGGATTTTGTTGGGCAAAGACATCTGCTTGGTGCGGACCAACCACTTGGTAAGTCGCTTAATGAAGACCAACTCCACTCGATGGTATTGTGGGGCCCCTCTGGCACGGGAAAAACCACTTTAGCGCGCATTATTTGTAAGCAAGTGGGCGCGCATTTTGAGCAAATGTCGGCGGTTTTGGATGGTGTCAAAGAGCTAAGGGTTGTCTTGGATCACGCAGCACGCTATCAACAGCATGGCAAAAGCACAGTGTTGTTTGTTGATGAAATTCATCGTTTTAATAAGTCGCAACAAGACGCGTTTTTGCCTCACATTGAATCTGGCTTGATTACGCTTATCGGCGCAACCACTGAGAATCCTTCGTTTGAACTTAATCGGGCTTTGTTATCCAGACTTAGGGTTTATGTCCTCAATTCATTAAATGAGCAGGAGCTCGGCGTGGTTGCAGCAAGAGCAATCGAGCACAGGAAAATTGCACTTGAAGACGACGGATCACTGGACAGTGTTATTGCAGCCAGCGGTGGTGACGCTAGAAGACTGATTAACATCATTGAGCAGCTCTCTCAGGGCGATGATAAACCGTTAAATAAAAAAGACGTTGGCAAGGTTTTACAGGGAAAAATTAGCGCCTTCGACAAAGGCGGTGATATTTATTACCAACAGCTCTCTGCTTTTCATAAGGCGGTTCGTGGATCTTCGCCAGACGGCGCTTTGTACTGGATGGCAAGAATGTTGGTTTCTGGCTGCGATGCGAAAGTGATTGCCAGGCGATTGCTCGCGATCGCATCGGAGGACGTTGGCAATGCCGACCCAAGGGCATTGCAAATTACCCTTAATGCCTGGGATGTGTACGAACGAGTTGGCGACAAAGAGGGTAATAGGGCGATTGCACAGGCAGCGGTTTTTTGTGCTTGCGCGCCGAAATCCAACGCGGTTTATAAGGCTTTTAATGAGGCGATGCAAGCGGCACGGGAAACGGGCGATCTAGAGGTGCCGGCGCATCTTTGCAATGCTAGCACCAAGTTGATGGAAGAACTGGGTTATGGCGAGGGTTATCGCTATGCGCATAATGAACCCGGTGGTTTTAGTGCTGGACAAACGTATTTTCCTGAAGCAATGGGCGAACAGGTTTATTATCAGCCCACCGATCGCGGCCTAGAGATTAAAATTGGGGAAAAATTGAAACAACTTAGGCAGAAATTATGAGCGCTGTGGGTACAGTTTTAGCAATTGGCGTTGGCGCGACTATCGGCGCTAGCTGCCGCTATTATTTGGGTGTTTTGTCGCTGCAGTGGCTGGGCAAGGCGCTGCCTTACGGTACATTAATTTCGAATGTTTTGGGCTCGCTGATTGCCGGTATTTTGGTGGTGATGATTCTAGAAAAGGCGCTGCTGAACGAAACGTATCGCCTAATGCTTTTAGTGGGGCTCACAGGTTCGCTGACAACAATGTCGACCCTGTCTTTTGAGTCGGTGGAAATGCTCAGTAGCGGTCATTATTCGCAAGCCCTATTAAACATCTTGCTCAATGTTGGCCTTTCGTTACTCGCTGCAGCACTCGGTGTGATGCTGGCAAAATACGGTTTTGACTTAACGCAAAGCTAGTTTTGTCTCGACTTCGTCTAAAAGTAGCGCAGAAATATTGAGATCAAACTGTTTGTCCAGTTCGCGAATGCAAGTCGGGCTGGTGACGTTGATCTCGGTGATATAGTCACCAATGACATCGAGACCCACAAATAACAATCCTTTTTCAATCAACAACGGTGCAATTTGTTTGCACAAGTATCGATCGCGTTCGCTGAGTGGCTGGCCTCGCCCCGTTGCGCCTGCAGCTAGATTGCCTTTAAAGTTGCCCTCGGCAGGAATGCGCGCCAAAGCGTAATCAACTGGCTTGCCATTAATGAGCAAAATACGCTTATCGCCGTCTTTGATTTCACTCAAAAATTCTTGCGCCATGATAAACCTTTGCCCTTGATTGGTCAGCCTTGAGACGATGTCAGCGATGTTGTCATCACCTTTGTGCAGCTTGTAAATGTCCGTACCGCCCATGCCGTCTAGTGGTTTAACAACACCCACCCCCATGCCCTCAATAAAACTGCAAAGTTGCTCAATATCTGCGCTCACCAGCGTTTTTGGGATGCAGTGAGGGAAATTTAGAGCGAATAATTTTTCATTAGCATCGCGCAGTGAGCTCGGCTTGTTGACCACTAAAACACCACTGTTTTCGGCTTGCTCAAGAAGATAAGTGGCGTAGATGTAATTCATGTCAAACGGCGGGTCTTTGCGCATGAAGATGACATCAACATCACTCAATGCAATTGTTTTGGGGTCTTCACGACAATGCCAGTTGACGTTTGAATCCTCAACAAAAGTTTTGCGGGCATTGACAAAAACCGCGCCATCTTGGTGATACATATCGTTGCTATCGAAGGTGTATACAACCCAGCCACGACTTTGTGCTTCCAGCATCATTGCAAAGGATGAATCCTTTGTTGGGTTGATGCCAGCGATGTCGTCCATCAGCACAGCCAGAGCTATTTTCTTCATGTGAATATTATAAGAGACCTTTGCATTAATAATTTTAGATTTGATGGTGGATATTTTTCATTTTGCAAGGCATATTTACTAAAGCGCCATTTGTTGACTTGTGAAAAAACTATTGAGCAAAGTAAACGATTTGTTAATCAATATTATTGGCACTAAAAGTTTTTTATTGGAGAGCTCTTTTAAGCGTATAATTGCCCCTCTTTAGTGCGGGGTGGAGCAGCATGGTAGCTCGTCGGGCTCATAACCCGAAGGTCATAGGTTCAAATCCTATCC